>JAEWQC010000172.1 GCA_023399355.1 Bacillota bacterium
AAATCAAATTTTTTAAGATTTTCATATCCTTGAAGGGTTTTTTCCGACAATCCCCTGATTTCATCATTATATGGGCCATCAAATGATATGCCGATTTTTATATCATGCTTTGCAATATATTCTGCAATCTCTTCCGTGATTAATGTTCCGTTGCTCTGCATAAAATTTGCAATTCGCTGCTTATCATCCTTTTGATATTTTTTCTGTAATTCAAAAGCCCTGTCATAAAAGCTAAGCGGCATTAATAGAGGTTCACCGCCGTGCCATATGTACGTAACATCATCATAATAAGGGATTATGCTTGATATTGATTTTTCCAGAATTTGTTCCGGCATAGATTCGCCTTCATACCCTTTTTCCGCATGATAACAATGTTTACATCTCAAATTACATTTGTTTGTGGGCTTAATTATAATCGTGAGTTTTTTAATGCATTGATTCATAAAACACCTCATGTCATTTATTTTTTATATATTGTTGTCGGAACTTAATCGCTCGATCCTATGGTCCTTCAACCAGAAACTAATTACTATTGAACCTTTTCCTTTTTCAATCGTAATAGTGATATGGTCATTCATTTTATCCACTTTGAATTCGGCTACTTCTTTTAGGTCGATATATGGATTTAATACCGCAACAAACGTGTTTTTCTTTATATAATCATTACTCTCGATGATTATCGCAGTATCCATTAGTTGGAAGTCGTTGTCTGCGTCAGAAGGTATAGCTCTGTCCTTTTTTTTAATTGAAAAATTATTGCATTCATTTATGTAAAACATTAAGTTGGCTCTTTTTTGTTTAAATTTCAGTCCATTATCTGAAACAATAACATCACCTGATGTATGAAAAATCCACTGAACTTTTTGTTCATTATTTGCCTCTATTTCATCAATTAGCAGAATATATTTCGAGTCTACAATAATGATATTTCTTGTGAACTTTGAAAGTAAATTACCATATGCTTGTGATGCATCACCTGTAATTCTGACGCATCCATTTTCCTCTTCAAAAAGAGAGAGGTCTCCATCACATTCTACTTGTCCTTTTCCATTAACAACTATTGTATTATGTGATCTAATCTCAGGGTCAGTATGTTCTTCGGGCAAGGCCTGTCGAATTAATCCGGGGTCATATATGATTTTTTGTCCATATGCTTTTACAATAAATGAATTTAAATCTTTGCACAGGTTTTGCCCTTTGCTCCATCCGTTTCTGAAACTTACTGAGATTTGGTCGGCATCATATAAATTGCTGGATGCAAAGCACCAGCCTATACTTCTGAATAATTTAAACCTGGGCAAATCCGGGGTAAAATTACTGTCAACTTTATAATCCCACAACAATTCAAGGTAATCTGTACTAAGATACATATCCCTATACCATGCATAAATGGGATTCTGAGTTTTCGCCGACAGATTATAAAAGATCCAATTTGCAAAATCATATCTTGGTATCATTTTTTGATTTAATTCACCAAATCCAACAGGGTCGCCATATGGTGCGAAATAGAGGGGAAATACGCCAATATTCCTGAACCATTTGCTTGAAAATAAATCATTATTTCCAGTTGAGGTTTGAAGCGCGTTAAGATAGAGCAAAGCTTGTCCCATGGCAATTCTCCATTGATTTACGCCATGTATGAAACCCCCATCCATCGGTAATTTATCAAAGAAATACTTATTAATCAATTCAGAGCAAATAGCAGATGCCTTAGGTGCGAACTTCCATTCATTATATACAGCAAGGATAGCTACCCCAATCCCGCCATTAATAACAGCTGTGCTTGTGGTGTAAGAATCACACCACGGAAATTTACCTGTATCGGCACACTCTAAATATACGTCAAGAATTGTAAGTATCAATCCTTTCCTTACTTTTCCCCGCTCCTCTATGGTGAAATAATTATATAACCAATCATAAGCAATCCCCAAGGAGCCAGCTATTATTCCGGCATTGTAATCCAAACTTTTTTGCAAAACATATCTCATTCCAACGATATGATCCATAACAAAATAAATTTCTCTTTTAGCCTCATCTGCATATCTGGATTCGCCGCTCAAAATATATGCAAGTGATAAATAGACTATTTTGTTCCTGATATTGTTATAGAACATATCCGTATAAATATACCATTTGGGTTCAGCACTTGCATATGGGCTCTCCATGATGTATTTATCACATTGCTTTACCAATTCCCTGTATTTGTAATTACACCCGTTCACAGCAATTGTACGTAATTCTATGATTTTGTTTATATCAAATAGTATGTATGGATGCTCCTTATTAATCATAAGCCCCTCTTCACTTGACCTTTATACTTGAATATCGACAATCCTTTTTCCAATAAAATAATTAACAATCAACATAATGAAACCAATAATTATAATAATTTTGCCAAATAGTGTACTGTACAACGGCTGCATATATTCCGGCGAGAAAATGGACAAAGATACTATAAGAAACACTGGAAGAAATGATAATATTTTTGCTTCTGTTTTTTTAGCTGATGTAAGGCGATCAATTTCTCGCTTAATTTCAATCTTGTCTTTGATCATACCGGAAACATTTTCGACTACATCTACCAAATTGCCGCCTTTCTGCCTTACAATTATTATAGAGTTGGCAAAATCATCTATGTCTTCAGTTTTTACTCTTTCTTTAAAATTTCGAAGCACATCATCAACAGACACACCCATACTCAGTTCATTCCGGATCTTTTTAAATTCTTCAAGCATTGGTTTTTCCTTTTGGTAAGAATACATCTTTTCCAATTCATCAGTGCACTTCACTAATGCACTGTTTATTGACAAACCTGCTTTTAACGAGGATGTTATAGAATTCAAGGCATCTTTCAATTGATAATTAATCAAATCCCTTTTCTTTTTTAAAGAACGGTTATACATAATTTTGGGGAATAATAAGCCAAATAGACTTACACATAATGCCATTCCTATCGATTTAAAAGATAGTAATGAAATAAAGAAAATCATTACACAAATAGGTATCGCAAAATATATATATCTATTAACAAATTTGTCAGAAATATTAAGCCTTCTGATCTTATCTGTTTTTTCTTTCTCAGCCGTGTCTCCCTTGAGAATTCTAAATAAATTGGAAGCATTGTTTCTTTTTCCTCTATCCCCTCTAAAAATATCATAAATAGTACTTAAGGCCAGGGTGATAAAAAGTCCGGTTAAAATGCTTATTGTAAGTAGATCCATAAGTGAGCCTCGTTTCCTTTTCTATCCAAGTAGTTGGATAATTGATATGAATGCCGGTCCAATAATGAATATTAACAAGCATGGGAATACCAAAAGCATCATTGGAATAAACAGCTTTATTGAGGCTTTTTCCCCAAGTTCTCTTGCACTGTTTTTTCTTTTATCCCAGACCTCCCGGGATAATTCCTTAAGAATCTTTGTCACCCCTGACGTACCCTTTTCCAGACTCTGCACCAATGTAAATACGAAAACTGAGATGTCATTGACCTTGCATCGTTCAGACATGCGAAATAAAGCATCTCTTTGAAGTATTCCCATATTGATTTCGTCAAGAACCTTTTTTAATTCAACAACCATGGAACCTTTTCTTATCTCACATACTTTCTTTATAGCTTCAAAAAAGCCAAGGCCTGCATCTGTGATAATTGCCAAAGTATTTAATACATTCGGGAGTTCCACCTGGAGCTGCCACTGGCGCTTTTTGGCCTTTCCGCTGATTATGGAGTCTGGTATGCAGTAACCAAAGCACGCCATAATAATCGACATCAGAAAGAAATTCAGGTTAAAAGCGGAAAGAGCAAATAGTAGAAAATAAAAAATGAAAGTTACTAATGAGGATGCTATCTTCATACCTGAAAAACACTCAACGGATACTTTATCAAATGTTCCTGATAAAATTAGTTTTTCCTTGTATTTCTTATACTTGTCAGGTGTGACTCTTATACGCAAGTATTTGGTAATGCTTTCACACAGGATAATCAATTTGTCAGAAATACTTTCATTTCTTTGCTCTTTTTCAGCGTGCTCATTTAAACCCATTATCAAGCGTCTTAGGTTTCTCTTTGGAATGATATGCTCCAGTGGAATAAACAAAACTATTATTAGTAAAAAAATCATTATGCTGAGTGCTATAATACTCACGTTAACCATACATCTCCTAACTAAAGATTCCTTTCAGCACTATAACTTTCCAGTATTGTTTTACTCTCAAATCCGAAAATCTTCATGAATACAAATGGTACTTCATAAGTAGCTTTTACTGTGCATTGGTTTTTTTTCTGCTGATCCACTGTAAATTCGTATAAAATGGCACCATCGAGGTTGTTTATTAATACTCTTTGCACAAACGAATTATCTGCAGTTATCTCCAATGCTCCTTCATTTTGTATATTTACAGAAGTTGCTGATATGGCTGCAAATTTTACTGCATTAGTTAATTTAGAATCATAATATAACAAGATACTGCCATCCAGACAAATTCCCAGAATAGCAATGATTACGGGCATCGCAAGAGCAACAAATACAGCAGTAAACCCGTTATTTTTACCCCGTAGGCTCATGACAGGCTTCACCGTCTTTCATATGTATACGTACACTTATATTTTAATTGAGGAATGATAACACCGGCTACCGGCAACCCACTATTAAAAGAACCGGTAATTTCTACTGTTAACAGGATCTCATTGTCACTATCCATCTCTTCAGTAGTAACAAGAACATCCTCCTCATCCATTTCACTGACCAGCACCTTAATATTCAATGCATTTAGCGCAGTTTGCTTTATATTGTATATATCATCGTCTGACAACTCATTATCATCAATACCATCACTGTATTCAGGTTTGTCACCAGTAAGGATGCTTACACCTTTATCGAGTGCCTTATTAGAGGCAGTAACGAATACGGTCATATTATAGATGTATAGACCGATTGATAACATAGCAGATAAAATCAATATAATAATAGTCATGATAACGGCAGCTTCAACTAATGATTGTCCTCTATTGTTTCCAAATATATAATGAGACAATCCATCACGTCCTAAACGATATCGTTTGTATTAAGTATTATTAGTCAGCCGGAGGATTCGGTAATGCGTTGACTATGGCCTGGAATATCCCCTTCAGCTTTCCGGATAATCCAAGGAGAACAGCAATGACAGCAACTGCTAATATACCAATCAGCAACCCGTATTCCGTCATAGCTTGTCCTCTTTTACTTGAAAAAAGACCTGTGATCTTTGCATTAGCGCGGATAATTAATTTGTTAAACATTTCTAACCCCTCCTAAATTATTTTACTCTGTTTTATATCTACCGAAATCAATCGGATCAATACCTGAATAAAGAAATTTGCTTACTCTTTTCAGACTATTCCCTGTATAAACCAATTCACCGATTTCATCAGCCTTTTCAGCATACTTTTTAAATTGGAAAATATCCTGCGTTACATATCCTTCTGAATTGACCCCAATTATCTCAGTCACTTGAACTACTTTCCTTATACCGTTTTGCAGCTTACCCAAATGAATAATCAGGTCAACCGCAGAAGATACCTGCTGTCTTATAGAATTAAGAGGCAGCTCCAATCCAGCCATCAGCACCATTGTCTCCAATCTGCTGAGCATATCAAAAGAGGAATTGGCATGACCTGTGGATAATGACCCATCATGTCCTGTATTCATGGCTTGCAGCATATCCAAAGCTTCACCTCCTCTTACCTCCCCTACTATTATCCTGTCCGGCCTCATACGAAGAGCGCTCCTGACAAGATCACGCATAGTTACTTCACCTTTGCCCTCAATATTGGGAGGTCTGGTTTCAAGGCGTATTAAATTATTTAAGCCCGACAGTTTTAATTCAGCCGAATCTTCAATGGTGATGATGCGGGATTCACTGTCTATATAATTACTTAACGCATTCAGGAATGTTGTTTTACCCGTACCGGTCCCGCCGGATACAATTATGTTATATCTTGCTTTAACCAATGTATTTAAAAAGTCTGCCAAGTATTCAGGCAACATGCCAAATTTCACCAATTTGTCCATTGTATATGGACACTCCGGGAATTTACGTATAGTTATTATGTGTCCATCCAGCGATATCGGATTTAATACAATATTAACTCTGAATCCATTAGGTAATCTGGCATCTACAATCGGATTGCTTTCATCAACCTTTCTATTAATAGGCGCAACAATTTTCTCTATAACATACAATAATTCGTCTTTATTGTTGAACTTGAGCAATTCCCCCCTTTTATTAGTCGGCTGCTCGATTTTTCCATCCCGTTCGATAAATATCTTCTCCAATCCGTTGACCATGATTTCTGTGGTCGAAGGATCATTAATCAGTGCATCCAGTATTCCATATCCGAACATGTTCTGGATCAATAATTCAAATATCTCTGCTTTATCATAGGAATCCAGATATATCCCGACGCTGCTTTTATCTGATTCCTCTTCAATCATAGACCATGCCGCATTCCTGATCGTATTGAACTTTCGCGCTGAGTTCACATCATCTATACTATTGTTCTCAACCAAGCGCTCTCTGACACCTTTTAGAATCATGAGCTTATTATCAAGTAAGCTTTTATCAGCACTTTCGAAATTATCTGAGTCTCCTCTATGACTTTCTTTATTCAGGATTCTAAGCTGCTTTCTTCTAATTAAATTTTCAACACTCATTTTTCACCTGTCCTGGTTTAAAACAAAAATCCGCTAATTGCCCATTAGCTTTATTTTTTAATATCATTGATGATGTATGTTGAAATTTCTTATATGCTCTCCTGCTTCTCATCGTATTTATAAGTATTCCTTCATTTACAAAACACTGAAACTTTTTGATAAACAATGGTATTTCATCAATAATCTTGTATCCAATTTCACGTTCAAACTCCATATTATTAAATCCTGAGAACTTACTGCATTTATTAACAACTAATTTAATTTTTTTGGAATCCAATGAGTACCGCTCCATCACTTCTTTAAACAGAACCATTTTCCATCCGCATGACATATCTTGTATCACCGGTATTATGATGCTGTCAGCTTCGTCTAAAAGCACGATATTCCTTTCACACAAGTCCGATGATGAATCGACAATAATGGTGTCATAATCCAAACTTCTCATTATGTCTACAATAATTTTTGTGTGTTTCTCATTCACGATATCCATCTTTATCGGATTAGCACTTATAAGCACATCCAGGTTATCAATAACATCGCTTTTAACAATTGAGCCTTTTACTACATCAGAAAACCTGCCTGTTTTTGCAGACTTAATATCCAGTTCCAATAACGTAATAATTGCTGACAATCCATACCCGCCTTTTTGAGGTATCCTTAATGTTGCCATAATACCCCCGAACATAGACATGTCTATCAGCAACGTTTTATTGCCCGCCAATGAATTGAATATTGCGGTGTTGACAGCTAATGTTGATTTCCCCGCTCCCCCCTGTGGTGAGTAAAAAAGAACAATCCTACTTTTATGAGTACTCTCCATTTATTTGTCTCCATTTTTTGTTTCATCATCTTTACTGTTACTTTCTTCCTTTGTAAATGGATCAATGAATTTGTTAATACTGGTTGGATAAATAATTTCAACTTCGCCTTGTAATGGATTCAATAACAAATCGATTTTACCATTTCTTTTTGCAAATGTTAGGTCAACAGCTTCTTGCGGAGTAACCTCCAGTGAAATGTTCTGTGAAGCATTCCCTCCCTTCTCTGTTATTTTCTCCACATCATTAACTGCTATATGTTGAAGAATTATCGTTGAAAAGCTACCAACAGCATCATTTCCTGCTGTAAGAACCACATCAACATAATCACCTGTTTTCAATTTATTCAAAACTGCGCCTTGTGAATCGACCCTAACTGTCATAATACGTTTACTATTGGCAATAAAGTAAGCAGTGTTTATAGTATTATTCTCATTGATTACTTTGTTTTCAATAAGTGACCGTTTTGTGCCCCGAATAACATCATCCTTATCAATAACTTTGCCTTTGGGAATCTTTATCTTCGATATGGCCAGATTCATATCTTTCAAACTTGCAATAGAATCCGGAGCTAATATATTTTTATCAGCCTTTCTAATATTAATTTCTTTGAGCATGTCATCAGTCACCCAAACCCTTGCTTCTATATCCTTATCTGCTATAATTACCGTAACCTCCTCCCGCAGACCTTTCAAATAGATGTAAGCAGCAATTGATATTGTAATTGCCAATATAACAGTTAAGATAACTTTTATCTTTGTGTAAAAAGCCAATATAATCCCACCCTAATTATTAATTAATAACCATATTTCATATAACAAATAAAACATAGCCGCATCCATTCTGCTACTTGTTCCTAATTTATCAGATAGCCTGCTAAGATATGTTTTTACTGTTTTATTCGAAATACCCATTTCATTGGCAATCTTTTCATTTGGATATCCTTCAATAACATAATCCAATACAGAACGTTCCTTATCTGTTAGTATGGGAAAAATCATATTTACCTTGCTAAAAGCTTCATATTTCTTTATATGCTTTAAAATAGCACTTTGCAGTTTGCTTTTTTTTAAATCTTCTGTAATACTTTGGGATAAAGTCTCTATAAATGCTCTAAGTCCATTTATTCCACCTTTTGTTAATGTGGATATCCCGATGTAGCCAATTATTTTTTTATTCAAATATATGGGTGAGGCTACACACGATAACTTTTTTGAATTTTTGCTATAGTGTTCATCCCTAACAACATAAGCGACTTCTTTCTTATATGCAGATAACGCAATAGCATTTGTGCCGAATTTTTCTTCGCTGAGAATGGTTCTGGCAGCAGGAACCAATTTAGCAATTTCTTCATTGCAATTTTTATTAATAAAGCAGTTTAAAACCTCCAAATTACAATTAACAATAGTAAAAAAGCTATTATATAATGCAAAAAAAGTAGATTTTATTCTTTTTAGATTTTCGCCAGTTATCCTGATCAATTCCTTGTCATAAACATAATCCTCAGCTTCATTAGCTAATAAAGCCGTGGAAGCAGGTTCATATTTTATTTGTAAACTACGTTGATGTGATCCCAGGATGTAGCTGTTATACATTTACTCACCCACTTAATTTACCAACTGCTTTTAACAAACTTAATACCTGAAAGATATAACCTATTATACGACTTAACCCATAAGTCTAAAGTCAATTTGGAATTGCTGTTTTCGAACGCTAAATCATAACTGAACTTTATTTCTTTACTATCTTTTCCGATTTCGTAATCACTTAATTTGTACGAAATTAATTTCCCGCAATCTTTTTCTATTGCGGACAGATAATTAACGAATTGCTGAGTACTTCCAGCGCCATGTAGTTGTTTATCGCCTTTTTCATAGATACTCGAATATTCACCTGCTTTAAAATCTGATATAATCTGGTTGGAGAACTCTTTATATTTTACATCGATAGAACCTGTGGTACTATCGGGTAAAGATTTATTACATGATAGTATTAAGTCA
>JAEWQC010000121.1 GCA_023399355.1 Bacillota bacterium
GGGCAAGGATGTCTTGATCGTAGAGGACCTTGTTGATACCGGCCTGACGCTCAGGCACCTGAAGGATCTCTTTAATACCAGAGGTCCCAGGAGTGTAAAGATATGCACTGCTTTTGACAAGCCCTCCAGGAGGAAGATAGATATTGAGATAGAGTATGGAGGCATTGTTGTGCCTGATAAGTTTATCGTCGGCTATGGATTGGATTATGACGGGAAATATCGTAATCTTCCCGAGGTATGCACATTAAAAAAAGAGATTTATTCAAAGTGATGCCTTGTTTCAGACAAATTTTCAGAGCTGATGGTATATAGTTAAAATGGATTCATGTTTATTGTGTTTTAAAATGGTTTATGTTAATATAATATAATAATTGCTGGAAGGTTTCATTGTAATGGCCGGGAGGGAGATTTTTGAAATATTTTAAAGGGTTGAGTTTTTATATAGTACTGATTGTGATCGTGTTATTCATACTGACGATTTATACTACTTCAGGGAATCCGGCGCAATTGAGTTATACAGAAATGTTGTCACAATTGCAGAGCAGTAATGTGGACAGCGTCGTTTTAAAAGGCGACGAAGCAACAGTAAAGCTGATCAATGCAAGGCAGGGATCAAAGAACAACGAATATGTCGTTTATATATCGTCTGCAGATACTTTTACAGAAATGATGACACAGGCGTATAACAGCAAACAGTTGAAGGAATTCAGGGTCGAAAGGCCGCCGTCAGCACCGTGGTGGGTAGCTATTCTGCCTACTGTCGGGATCATTGTTGTCTTTGTGATATTCTGGGTATTTTTCCTTCAGCAGTCGCAGGGCGGCGGAGGCAACAGAGTCATGTCTTTCGGTAAAAGCCGTGCCAAGATGAGTTCGGATGACAAGAAGAAGGTTACATTCGAAGATGTCGCAGGTGCAGATGAAGAGAAAGAGGAACTGAAGGAAATTGTTGAATTCCTGAAGTCTCCCAAGAAATTCATTGAACTTGGTGCAAGGATACCAAAAGGTGTTCTGCTGGTGGGACCTCCCGGTACAGGTAAAACATTGCTTGCGAAGGCAGTTTCCGGGGAAGCTGGCGTACCGTTTTACAGTATAAGCGGATCCGACTTTGTGGAAATGTTCGTAGGTGTCGGTGCATCGAGAGTCAGGGATTTATTTGAGCAGGCGAAAAAGAGTGCTCCCTGTATTGTTTTTATAGATGAAATAGACGCAGTAGGACGCCACAGAGGCGCAGGCATGGGCGGCGGACATGACGAACGCGAACAGACACTGAATCAGTTGCTTGTGGAAATGGACGGTTTCGGTGTGAATGAGGGAGTTATCATTCTTGCTGCTACCAACCGGCCCGACATACTTGACCCCGCACTATTGAGACCCGGACGTTTTGACAGAAGGGTGTTTGTAGGACTTCCGGATATCAAGGGACGCGAGCAGATATTGAAGGTGCATTCCAAGGGGAAGCCACTTGGATCGGATGTCAAGCTGGAAGAACTCGCCAAGAGTACACCGGGCTTTACGGGTGCGGATCTTGAAAATCTTCTGAATGAAGCTGCATTACTGGCTGCACGTAAAAATAAAAAGCGTATTGATATGGATGATATAAAAGAAGCCACATTTAAAGTGGTTGTCGGACCGGAAAAGAAGAGCAGGGTAATGAGCGATAAGGAAAAGAAGCTTACTGCCTATCATGAGGCCGGTCATGCGATCGCAGTCAAGGTGGCATCGACCACCGATAAGGTCGACAGGGTTTCCATCATTCCTTCGGGAAGGGCAGGCGGATATACCGCACACAAACCTGATGAGGATAAATCCTACCATACCAAGGCTCAGCTTATGGAAGAGATCATTATTTCCATGGGTGGAAGAGCTGCAGAAGATATTGTGCTTGGAGAAATCAGCACGGGGGCATCAAGTGACCTTAAGCATGCGAACAGCGTAGCAAGAAGCATGATTACCAAGTTCGGCATGAGCGACAAGCTCGGGAACATGGTGTTTGATGAAAATGATGAGATATTCATCGGACGCGATTTCGGCCATGCCAGAAGTTACAGTGAAGAAGTTGCTGCCCAGATTGACAAGGAAGTCAAGAACCTTATCGATATTGCATATGACAAGACCATCCTGATATTGAAGGAGAACATCAACATCCTTCATAGAATCGCAGATGCGCTGCTTGAAAAGGAAAAACTTGAAGGAGCCGAATTTGAAATGCTGTTTTCAGGAATTTGATGTCCTTTAATATGGAAATTATAGTAGTGCTTGACATGTATCGGGATTTATGTTAATTTAGTAATAGCGGCTCTCGAATATATTGTTTGAGTACCGGTATATTGTAAAAATTGAATAGACCCTTATCAAGAGAGGTGGAGGGACTGAGCCCTATGAAACCCGGCAACCGGCCTATGGCAGCGGTGCCAATTCCTGCAGGATTCAACGTCCTGAAAGATGAGGAAATACATGTAAACATGCCTCTTCTTAAACAGGAAGAGGCTTTACTATTTTTAATATAAAAATAATCCAAAAAAATGAAAGGGGAGCAAATTAGATGGCAAAAAGATTATTTACTTCAGAATCGGTAACAGAGGGGCATCCGGATAAAATGTGCGACCAGATATCCGATGCAGTCCTGGACGCGATATTCGCAGAAGATCCCAATGCGCGAGTCGCTTGTGAAACGGCAGTCACGACAGGACTTGTCCTGGTTATGGGAGAGATATCCACCAAATGTTATGTTGATATTCCGAAGGTCGTCAGGAACACAATAAAAGAAATCGGGTATGACAGAGCCAAATACGGTTTTGATGCGGAGACGTGTGCGGTAATCACTTCCATAGACGAACAGTCGGCGGACATTGCCATGGGCGTGGACAAAGCATTGGAAGCAAAGAACGGTGAGATGTCTGATTCTCAAATTGAGGCCATTGGGGCAGGAGACCAGGGAATGATGTTCGGTTTCGCCTGCGATGAAACGCTGGAATTAATGCCAATGCCGATATCACTGGCTCACAAGCTTGTCAAAAAGCTTTCTGAAATACGTAAAGACGGTACGCTGAATTACCTGAGACCGGACGGAAAATCGCAGGTGACTGTTGAGTACGACGGCGACAAGCCTGTGAGGGTTGATACGGTTGTCATCTCCACGCAGCACAGTCCGGAAGTTTCTCATGATACCATTGAAAGGGATATTATCGAACTAGTTATAAAACCGATCATTCCGGCAGGGCTCCTGGATAAAAACACAAGGTTCCTGATCAACCCCACCGGCAGGTTTGTAGTAGGCGGACCGCAGGGGGACTCGGGTCTTACAGGCAGGAAAATCATCGTCGATACGTACGGCGGTTATGCAAGACATGGGGGTGGAGCTTTCTCGGGTAAGGATCCGACAAAGGTGGACCGTTCTGCTGCCTATGCAGCGAGATATGTTGCAAAGAACCTGGTTGCTGCAGGCCTTGCCAGGAAATGTGAAGTCCAGCTTGCCTATGCGATCGGTGTCGCGAAGCCTGTTTCAATACTTGTGGATACGTTCGGAACCGGTACGTTGCCTGAAGAAAAGCTGATAAAGCTGGTGCAGAAATATTTTGACCTCAGACCTGCAGGTATTATACAGTCGCTGAACCTTAGAAGACCGATTTATAAGCAGACCGCAGCATATGGCCACTTTGGAAGGACTGATGTGAATCTTGCATGGGAAAGTACTGACAAAGCTGAGCTATTGAAAAATGCTGCAAAGGAAATTTAGGCCTTATGCCTTTCAGTACCTGTTGCAAAGAACTGGAATATTCCATGGGCGAATCTTTTTTGCAATCTATAAAAGATAAAATTAAGGGCTGGTAAATGATAAACGAAATCGTCTCTATCATACCAGCTCTTTGTCTACAATGATGCAAAGGATGTCCCCACTTCAAATGTGGCGGGTATCAATGCGTTATAAAAAAATCTCTACAATTTCTATTTCACAATGTTCGTTTAAATCCAATGTATAGGGATTCAGCAATGGTGGTCCTGACCTGTTGGAAAAGATGAACACCTTCTGCCGTGTGGCGTCGCAGATCCCTGTGGAGGTGATGCTTCCCAGTTCACCTGTATTCAGAAGCACAATCGTACCTTCGGCATATATGGCGATATTGGAGACGAATAGGTCCACGATATCCGGATCAAAGAGTACACCGGAATTTTTTCTGATATATTCAGCGGCTACATGAGGCAGTGCCTTTTTTTTATAAATCCTGTCTGAGGTGAGTGCATCATATACATCAGCGAGTGTCACTATCCTTGAGAATGGATTGATATTCTTATCTCTGATTCCAAGAGGATATCCCGTACCATCCCATTTCTCATGATGTTGAAAGGCAATACTTGCAATTTTGGAATTCAAGCCGTATACACTTTTTATGATCTCACAGCCATATACGGGATGGAGCTTCATTTCACTGAATTCGAAGTCAGTCAGCTTATCCGGCTTTTTAAGAATTTCCTGAGGTACCTTGCACTTTCCAATGTCATGAAGAATGGCACCCATACCGAGATCTACAAGTGTATCTTTCCCAAAACCCATTTTCTTCCCCATGATCGTAGCAAAAATGCAAACGTCAATGGAGTGAAGGTAGGTATAATTGTCAATATCTCTTATTCCTGTAAGCTGCAGCAGGACAGTCTCATTTTCCATAACCTTACCAATGATATCAACGACGGTCTCACGGATTACGGATATGTCTGTATCTTTGCCATTTCTGACCTGAGTGAATATTTTTTTTATGGTATCATAGGCATGCCTGTACAACTTTTCTTCATAAAACTCCTCGACAGGAGTAAAACTGTCCTTTACAACATAAACAGCGTCAACATTAAAAGCCTGAAGCTTTCTCAGATACATGGGTTTGACGACAAAGCCTGAAAGCAGTAACAATCTGCCATCCTGCAAATATACATCTTTTGCAAGTTTCATACCTGGGATCAGCTCTGATACAGGAAGTCTTGTCAAATTTGATGACCCCCATTAAAATAAAATAATGTGTAAATCATGCAATCTCGATTTACCACCACTGGTATATAGTAGTATTAGATCCTTACTATTATATCATTAATTTGTCATATTTCCATAACTATTCTGGTTTATTTTATCGCGTAAATCTGTAACAAAATGCCAACAAAAGAATAATATACTATTCTCAGTATTTTTTAAGGAGGAGTGGATTTGATATACAACCTTATTGAATTAGTTGTCTGTTTGTTCGCTATTTACGGTCTGATTATGCTAGGATACAAAGCTGTAGTACATATACGCGTAAGCGGTCCGGGGAAGGCTTCAGGACGGTCTGCCGCCGGCCTCAACTGTCCACCCAGGCTTACGGGCGTCCGTATGGTGCTTCTTGTCAGGAATGCCGAGGAACAAATTGAATATATTGTCAGAACTGCCGTTAAGAATGATTTCGCATCCAGAGTCCTGTCGGAAAATAGTCTGGTCATTATTGATATGAATTCTACAGATAATACTTGCCTGATGCTGGAAAGATTGCAAAAAGATTTTTCAAATGTTGAGGCATTGAGGTTCGAGGACAGGGAACTTATTTTTAATGAGTTGACTATCTTTTCACACCCTCCAAAGTAATATATACTGTAGATAATGAATAGATCAGGATCAACACGGGCGGAGAAATGGCATTGATTGAGATAGAGGGTACGGTTGAGGACATCATATATACAAATGAATCCAACGGGTATACTGTTTGCGACGTGCGATGCGGGAATGATATTCTTACTGCGGTTGGATACATGCCGTTCATCAATATGGGCGAAACAATAAAAGCCAGTGGCAAATGGGTGAGTCATCCGGATTACGGGGAACAATTCAAGGTGGAATTATACGAAAAAATCATGCCAAAGACGGTGGAGGCTATAGAGAAATACCTGGCATCGGGGATAGTAAAAGGAGTAGGCCCCGCTACTGCAGCCAAGATTACAGAAAAATTCGGTGCTGAGACACTGGATATTATTAATACAAATCCCCTTAAGTTATCAGAAGTAAAAGGGATAAGTCTGGAGAAGGCTTCAGCGATAGGACAGGCCCTGAACGAGCAAAAAGGCCTCCGTGATGTTGTCATGTTTCTTCAGGAATACGGAGTGACTCCGTCGGTTTGTATAAAGATTTACAAGGCTTACGCGGAAAATGCGATATCAACTATAAAAGAGAATCCCTATAGGTTGTGTGAAGATGTTTTCGGTATAGGGTTCAAAACGGCAGATAGAATTGCAATGAAGCTTGGAATTGACCCGGCTTCGAGATTCCGTATCAAAAGCGGTGTAAGGTACCTGCTTTCACATGCGGCCTCCAACGGGCACACCTATATGCAGGAGGATGTTCTCAGAGAGAGTGCCGGAGACCTGCTGGATACGGAAGTGTTTGATATTGAAGATGCCCTGATATCTCTGATATTTGATAAAACGATTGTAACGGAGAAATGTGTAGACTCGAACCATGTTTATCTGTCCACCTTTTACAACGCTGAGCAAAGTGTATGTAAAAGACTGCTGGAACTATCACAGACACAATTCAACCTGGCACTGGATGATTTTGAGGACAAGCTTGAGAGATTCCAGAGGGAAGAAGGAATAGAACTGGCGGAGATGCAGCGAATGGCAATACGCGAAGCCATGACGAGCGGAGTTCTTGTAATAACAGGCGGACCGGGAACAGGCAAGACTACTATCATTAAGAGCATCATCCGGCTTTTGACCGGTGACGGACATCAGGTAACGCTGGCTGCACCGACTGGACGAGCTGCCAAAAGGATGTCGGAGGCTACCGGATTTGAAGCACGTACGATACACCGATTGCTGGAAATAGGCTATACAGGTGATGACAAGGAATTGGCGTTCCTGCGGAATGAGTCCAATCCGATTGAAGCGGATGTCATTATTATTGATGAAATGTCAATGGTGGATGTACTTCTGATGAATCATCTGCTTAAAGCGGTTGCAGCCGGATCAAGGCTGATTCTTGCCGGAGATGCCGATCAACTGCCTTCTGTTGGCGCCGGTTGTGTTCTTGAGGATATTATAGGATGCAGTATGATAAAGACTGTCAGACTGACAGAGATTTTCAGGCAAGCAGGCGAGAGTATGATAATTGTCAATGCGCATAGGATCAATAGAGGTGAGGTGCCGATTCTGAATGTACGGGACAAGGACTTTTTCTTTGTAGCAAGGAGCGGGTTGGATTCAATAACCCACACAGTTGTTGACCTTTGCAGCCGGAGGCTTCCGGAAACCTATGGTTTTGAACCGATGAAGGATATTCAGGTGCTTTCTCCTACGAAAAAAAGTCCATCCGGAGTCATTAACCTGAATTTGGAATTACAAAAGGTACTAAACCCGGCAGATCGAAGTAAAGCCGAAAAGGTCTCCAGGGACTATATCTTCAGAGAAGGCGACAAGGTCATGCAGGTCCGCAATAATTATACGCTCAGGTGGGAGAAACCGGGGAACAAGCTTATTGACGGGACGGGTGTATTCAACGGGGATGTAGGCGTGATCAGCAAAATCAATGAAGAAGCTCAGACAATAGAAGTGCTTTTTGAGGATGAAAGACTGGTAGAATATGATTTCAGCATACTTGATGAGATTGAACCGGCGTTTGCAGTGACAATACACAAAAGCCAGGGCTCGGAATTCCCGGTTGTCGTCATTCCGATCTTCCCGGGTCCACAGGTGCTTATGACCAGAAATCTGCTGTATACTGCCGTGACAAGAGCAAAAAAAATGGTAGTGCTGGTCGGTGAGGAAGCTTCGCTGCAAAGTATGGTTGAAAATCAACGTGAAACGTTGAGAAATTCGGGCCTTTCTGTTAAGCTAAAAAATTTTTCCCGATATGCCGATTAATTTGGGTGACGGGAAAACTAAAAAAATTTTTTGAGCGAATGAACGTCTTCATCATCGTATATTGCTATTAGGTCTCCTGAACGGCCGTAACATACACCGTCATTGTCATACCCTGAATATGTACCGTCTTGCTCAAAATTACAGCCATTATACGAGTAACCTTCACTATTAGCATTTTCGTCGTACCTGTTACCGGAACTGCTGAGTGTACCTTCATAACCACCGTCAATGTTTATATAGTGTCTGTCTCCGAACATTTTAAAGGCCCCTTTCTTTTTTTTGTTAAGATAAAATTACTTTATTTTTTGTATGATGCATATATTGTATTGCTTGATATCGAATATACGTAGCTTTTGGTGTCAATTATGTATTTTGAGTATCTCCCTGTTGGAAAAGATTCTTGATCGACATCCTTATTCTTTTTCGGATCTGGATTTGGATCCGGGCACCATGAGCACCATATATTATTGTTGCTTAAATATTTCAAACTGCTTGCTTTGAATTGATTACCAGCCCATCTTTTTCCATCACATACTTTTCACATAATTTATCCATAATTATTTTATAATTCTGTGTTACAATTATCATCATTAATACTGGAAAATAATTATTTCTGATGTACTTAAAATTATGTATCTGAAATCCTGTGAAAAATTGGGAGTGATAAAATGCCGAGGAGAATCTACCTTGTGGAGGATGAAAAAAGTCTTAATAAGTTATTGGAGATGTACCTGAAACGGGAAGGTTATCTTGTAACTACTTTTGAAGATGGATTTTCTGCAATAGACAGGATCAGTGACATGCCTGACCTGTGGATACTGGATATCATGCTTCCGGATATAGATGGATATGAAATAATCAGGGCTATCAAACAGAACAATAAAAACACCCCTGTTATCTTCATGTCCGCCAGAAACGAAGAACTTGACAGGATTGTCGGTTTGGAGCTTGGCAGTGACGATTATTTATCGAAGCCCTTTCTGCCCAGGGAATTGGTTATTCGAACAAATAAGTTAATTGAAAGAATCTATGAGAGGAATCATATCGAACCGGCAGAACAAATTGTGCACATCGGTGAATATAGGATCAGTAAAAGCCAAAGGGCGGTTTTTATCGGGGAGGATGACGTTCAATTAACAAATAAGGAATTTGATCTGCTAAACTATTTTGTAGTGAATAAAAATATTGTTGTATCAAGAGATCAGATTTTAAGCAGCGTCTGGGGCGAAGATTATTTTGGCTCGGACAGGGTGATTGATGATACCATCCGGCGGCTGAGAAAAAAGATAGAGGGGTTATCTGTTGAAACGGTATATGGATA
>JAEWQC010000326.1 GCA_023399355.1 Bacillota bacterium
ATACCTCTGGGATAAGCTGGGCGCCGACAATATCGGCACAGGCGTCAACAGTCAACCGATAAACCCGGAGAAGGTTCTTGCAGACGACCCCGATGTTATCGTAATAGGTGGAGCAAACTGGAACCCAGACGGAAATATCATGCGTATGGGCTTCTATGTGACTCCGGAAAGCGCAAGTGAACACCTTGAGCTATATACGAAGAGGGATGGATGGTCGAATTTGTCCGCAATTAAAAATGGCAGGCTACATTCGCTTCACTTTAACTACTTCATACACCCGTATAACTTTGCCGGTGTGGAAGCAATGGCAAAGTTCCTGTATCCGGATACCTTTGCCGATCTAGAACCTGAAAAGGATATGAAGGATTTCTTTGATAAATATATGCCAGTCAAATATTCAGGAAGATTCTCAGCGGACTGGAAGGAATGACCTGATTAAAAGGCGGATTGCCTATAGATGAAGGAGTTGACAAGTGTGAAAAAGAAGCGGGATAATAAACTTGGATTTTTTGATGCCGACAGCAGAGAACTGGCAGAGGACGGTTCTTTGGATTTCAGACCAAGAGTCAGGCCGATTGCTGACAAATTAAATAAATTGTACAGTATTGTTGAAATGGATCAGGCCGTTCTGGTGTTTAACACCTGCTGCTCAGGGAAAATGCTTCAGCCGGACAGTAAGGATAATGTATTGTTTGTGCCTTTGGATATGAGTGAAACGAACTGGAAAAAGAAAATAAAGGAGTATCGGCTTTTTTACCTGGAGAAAAGAAAAAGTTTTAATCCTGTTACAGATGCAGGATGTAATGTCATTGATGCTTTTTCGGATAATGCTAACGGGAGTTTGCTGATAAAAGAGCTGGACGTTGATGAATGGGTTGTCTTTGGAAATGGCCTGGATTTTTGTGTGGATAATGCGGTAAAGAGCTTGCTGAAGCATGGATGCAAGGTTACCTTTCTCTCTGATGTGATGATTTCCAGTGCTGCCGGATATGGAAATTCCGGAACGGAAGAAAGCAGAAAATCAACATATGAAAACTGGATCAGAATGGGCGCAGCCGGGCAAACGTTCGAACGGTTTTTGGCAGATCACAGGTTTTGAATAATGCAGGCGGGGGATGAAAGATGGAAAGAACTGTTGATACGAAGCTCAAGGGATTCAGATTGAGATTTGCAACGGAAGAGGATGCTGCTTTGATTTTTAATTTTGTTGAAGAGCTGGCTTCTTATGAAAATCTCCAACACCAGGTCCAGGCAACGGAAGAATCCTTGAAAGACGCGATATTTACACGTAAAATTGCAGAAGTTGTCATTGGCGAATATGAGAACGAACCGGTATGCTTTGCACTGTTTTATTATAGCCTGTCGACTTTTATCGGCAGCCCGGGAATCTATATTGAGGACTTGTATGTGAAACAGGAAATGAGAGGAAGGGGTATGGGAACGATATTGTTTTCATACCTTGCGAAGCTGGCGAAGGAAAGAAAATGTTGGGGACTGGAATGGTCATGTCTGGATTGGAATGAGCCATCCATCCGCTTTTATAATGGGCTGGGGGCAATGACCAGAAATGAATGGACCATGTACAGGCTTCAGGGAAGAGAGATGGAAGCGCTTGCCTGCAGGTTTTCCAACTGAGGAGTATTCTATTTTGTAAAGCTTATTCTGTGGTGCATGTGACACCATGCGTTTATATACTGGGGAAAACATCATCGCTGATCATAAAATGACAAAGTAATTCTCTGATTGACCCAATAGGGAATTATTGATATTATTGTTGCATACTGGCTTTCGTTTACACGGAAGAATCTGTATGGAGGTAATAATATGCAAAAATGGAGAAGGGTACTTTTGGCCGGGCTGCTGATAGCGGCTGTCATAGGCGGTATTTTGGGGTTTTTTATGGCTAAATCAGGTTCCTGGAAAGATAATGTAATAGGAAGTATAAATGGATTTGACTTATTTATGTTCTCTTTTGTGGTTATCGTTCTTATTTGTGAGATAATCGACATTTATTCTGTCAATAAAGGGAAAAGGCAATTCGGCAGCGTAAAGTTCAGTGTTGCAATCCAATCGGCGAAACGGTTGAAAAAGGTATTTATAATACTGGTAGTTATATCGGTTGCGGAATTCATCGGGTTTGCATTTTCACCCACGCTGGCAATTTTCTCATTATGCATGATGGCGTCAATGCTGACAGTAAGGTATGGTATACATAATCATTCATCAAATGCAATTGGTGAAAACGGCATCTGTCAGTGGGGGGTATTTCATCAATGGGAAAAGGTTAAGTCCTATGAAATCAAGGACGGAAATTTGCTTAATGTGAAGATAGTGCAGAGAGTACTGTGGCTAAAATATGATAATGAAATTAAATTATTGATTAACACTAATGAAAAAGAAGAGATCGATGAATATTTAACAGATAGAATCCATGCAAAAATTGCATCTCCCCTATGCTCAGAATAACCGTTTGCCGCGCTCGGAGCGGCCTGTATCGAAAAAATGAAACCTTACAACAACATTCATGAACCTGGGCCGGATTCAAATATTAACCTTCTGTATATTTTTATTTTTCACTAAAATCATTATGCTGTTTATAAGCAAAGGGAGTAAACCCCGAGCAAGGGAGAGCATTGAAAAAGTGAAAGGACAGTCAAACATGAAAAACAGAATTCTTTTAATAATGATGACGATCGTAATTGCTATCGTCTTTGCAGCATGTGCAGATCATGAAACGGTTCAAACCTCTGCAAGTGCGCAAAATTCAAGCTTGCAAACTTCTATAAGTGAAACGGCAGCTTCAGTGTTTTCTGATACCGGAGAGACTGTGGGAAAAGTGTCTTCAGAGCTTTACCCTGCTTATATCATGGAGGGATCTGATAAAAAGTGGGGATATATAGATGATGACGGAGAATTTATCATCAAGCCGAAATATGAGAATGCTGCCGACTTTCAGAGCAACGGCACGGCTGAGGTAATGGAAAATGAAAAATGGGGACTGATTGGGCAATCGGGGGAAACGATCATTAAAACCCAGTACTCTTATATTTCTGAGTTTTCAGAGAATGAAACCATTGCGACAGATGATTCGGGAGAGAGCTGCCTGTTTGATGAAAAAGGGAAGATCCTGTTCCGGACGGAGGGTTCCATAGATAAACTGAGCGACGGCCTGGCCGCCTTCAGCATACCGATTGATAAGGATAATTCCCTGTGGGGTTACATTAACGGAGAGGGGAAGGTGGCTATTAAGCCTGGATATCTATGGGCACAGGCTTTTACCGGCGATAAGGCAATTGTAAAAATCAGCGAAGGTCATTTCGGAATTATTGATAAAGCAGGGAAGCTTCTTAAAGAAATGAATCGTGATGGGATCGCAAACCTATCGGAGGATATCGTTGTATTTTCAAGGCTGGATAAGAATTATGGACAGAAATACGGCTTTATGACAACGGATGGAAAGGTGCTTTTTGATGCAGTCTATAGCGATGCGGAAGAGTTTGAGGATGGTTTGGCCATTGTCAATGCGGCAAAAGATTTTGGAAATGAGTTTGGCGTCATCAACAAAACCGGGGAATATGTAATTCCTGCAAAATATGGACA
>JAEWQC010000346.1 GCA_023399355.1 Bacillota bacterium
TCATAATGCAGGAATCGAAGGCAGAATCGGTGTTGCTTCATTGACGCAGGACAAGCGGGACACTTTGGGTAACGCGCTGGATAGAATGCTTCAGGAGATCCTACAGGGCAATTACGCCCCCTGTGTGATATTTGAAGATGAACAGCATCTGAAGCCCCTTGATTTCCACTGTCTTGGAATAAATCAATACAAGGTTGTCCAGAAGCTTGACTCCATAAGTGAAGTCCTTGATCTTTTCTACTCCTCCCGTGACAATTCCGAACGGCTCAGGCAGAAGAAATCGGACCTTTACAAAGTGTTGAACAATTCCATCGACCGCTGTTCCAAAAAACTTTCCATCCAGCAGGAAACTTTGCGTGACGTAGCCGGCAGAGAAAAGCTCAAACTCTATGGGGAACTGATCACTGCAAATATTTATGCCATCCCGAAAAGTGTAAAAAGTATCTCCCTTCTTAATTATTATTCAGAAAAGAGCGAATATATCGATGTTCCGCTTGACCCGAACCTGTCGCCTCAGGGAAATGCACAGCGATATTTCAAAAAATTCAGCAAGGCGAAGAGCACCTTCATGTATACGACCAGACAGCTGGAAGATTCGCAAAAAGAGCTGGAGTATCTTGAAAGCGTTCTTCAATTACTTGACAACTGTACCGCTCTGCGTGAAATGGACGAGGTCAGGCAGGAGTTATCGGAACAGGGTTATATGACGCTCAGGAAAAAGACTTCGGGCAAAAAGAAGGCATCCGGGAAAGCGACTGCCATGACCGAGCCGCTCCGATTCAAGTCTTCCGAGGGATTTGACATCTATGTGGGGAAGAATAACAGGCAAAATGATTACCTGACTCTTAAGCTGGCACAGTCCAATGATATATGGCTGCATACAAAGAATATCCCCGGCTCTCACGTCATTATCAGAAGAAATGGGACGGACATCCCGGACAAAACACTCGAGGAAGCCGCCGTTCTATCTGCCTGGCACAGTAAAGCCCGTATGTCTGCGAATATTTCCGTCGACTACACGGCTGTGAAAAACGTAAGCAAACCCTCCGGGGCAAAGCCCGGAATGGTTATCTATGTCAACTATAAAACCGCAGTGGTAACTCCGGACAAATCATTGGTTGACAGTCTGCAGAAGTGAAAGAATCGTATGCTGTTTATCCCTGCAGAAGATTACTGTTTTGATTTTAAATCATCTGCAGACTACTCCGTCACAAATGTCACAGTACCAATCAACACGGTTGTTGATTCAGCAGTCTGCCGGATGTTTGGCTCGGCTGCCCTTCCGTGCTGACCGGTACTGCGGTGAAATTATCAGAAGTGCTTTCAATGCCGGATTTCAGGCACCCTCAAAGGTACTTGAAACTAGCAATGGGATGAAAAACAGTCTTATGGCAGCTTTGCCCTGATAACATTTCCTGCTGCCTTACCATCCTTGTAAAGCACGGTAATACTGAAATAATAGTAGACGCCGGACTGCAGACATCCGTCTATATCGCCGCCATTGTAGCAGTCACCGGCTTTAACAACGATACTGTTGTTGTTTTTATCGGTAATATATTGCAGGTATCCATTGTCAGGGTACGCAGGAGTAGAATCCGACCTGGAAATAACCACCTTATACCCCTGGAAGTCAGAGGAATTGATTTTGTCCCAGCTGACCAGCAACTTATTCCCTGAATTTTCTACCCTGATATTGGACGAAGCCAGATTTGTGTCATTGCTTTCTTGGGGACTATTTTCATCCCCCGGGGTTGAATTTTCATTATCATAGGTAATCTTTTCTTCTTCATCACCAAATGTAATCTTTTCTTCATTTTCCTTAAAAGCGTTGTAAAGAAGTGTAGACGCAGAAGCCCTGTCTAATCCTTCTTTCGCTCCAAAAACGCGATTTCCGTTCAGGTCGTACCCTTCCATCAGCTTATGCTGTACAGCTAATGCAACATACTTTGTCAAATTTGGTGATATCGAAGCTGCATCGGTAAATTGGGACAACACACCGAGGTCTGCAGTTTCATTATTAAAACCAAGCGCCTTTACAAGAGCAACAGCCATATCTTCTCTCACTGCTGCATCGGACGGATGAAAATATTCTCCGCCGGATGTTGTTCTAAATCCTGTCATATATGGCTTGGCAGTCTCAACATACATGAATTGCCAGCTACCTTTCTTAATATCCATGAAAGATTCATTTTGGGGGTTGATCAGTTTAAGCTTTAATGTGAGAACCATCATTTTTGCATATTCATCTCTTGTCACTTCACGGTTCGGTAAGAACTTTCCATCACCGGCACCTTCAACTATTTTATTGTCAGACATCCACTTGATTGCATTATAAGCCCAGTAGTCCGCAGGTACATCAAAGAATCCGCCTGCCGGCCTGTCCGTTCTTGCAGCATAGGCGGGGAAAGCACTTACCAGAAGAATTGTACTGATTAAAACAAACGTATATAATTTTTTCATCATTATGACAACTCCTTTCTACATTATTCTACCTTGTTTTTTAAAGTGAATATATAGTAAGCCATACCCCTTTTTTTGCCGTGTCGCATAGTTCTGCCGTACTATGGCAATAGGTAAAAAGTAACGGTCCTGGGTGAATAATACCCGCACTAAGGAACGGTCGGCTTTGTGCAGAGAATGATTTGATTTTTTCTTCGTTATGATATATCATAAGTAAATCTAAAATATGCATAAAGGAATTGGAACAGGAGTGATATAATGGTTTCAGAAAAAATCACATCAAATCTAAGCAGATCCTCATGGATACGCGCAATGTTCGAAGAAGGGGAAAAACTTCGCAAGCAATTCGGTGAAGACAAGGTATACGATTTCTCCCTGGGCAACCCGGATATAGAGCCTCCGGAAATCGTAAAGGAAGCACTCAAAAAAGCCATCCTGTCAGATACCCCTAAAATGCACGGCTATATGAGCAACGCAGGATATCCGGAAGTCCGGGCTGCAGTTGCAGCCAAGCTTCAAAAAACCAGCGGTGTGGCAGTGGAAGCACAGCATATTGTAATGGAATGCGGAGCCGGCGGGGCCCTGAATGTAGTCCTTAAAACTCTGTTGAATCCCGGTGAAGAAATCATTATCTTTGCCCCTTATTTTGCAGAATATCTTTTTTATATAGATAACCATGGCGGCAAGGCAGTCATCGTGGATACCGACCATTCAACGTTCCAACCCGATCCGGAGAAACTTTATAATGCAATCACGCCAAAAACCAAGGCGATCATCATTAATTCGCCCAATAACCCAACCGGTGTTGTTTACAGCCGGGACACCCTTCAAAAACTGGCTGAAAAGATTGCTTCCAGAGAAAAGGAATTCGGAACTGAGATCTGCCTCATCTCGGATGAACCCTATGAGAAAATCGTATATGACGGTGTAAAAGTAACTCCGGTATTTACAATTTTCAACCGCGCCATTATGGTAAACTCCTTCAGCAAATCCCTTTCACTTCCGGGTGAGCGCATTGGCTTCATTGCTGTAAACCCTGGAATGGGCGACACCGGCTTGTTGATGGATGGATTGATTTTCTCGACCCGAACGCTGGGCTTTGTGAATGCGCCTGCTCTTTTTCAGCGCATTCTTCCTGAATCCCTCGAGGCTTCCGTTGATTCCGAGGCATACAAAAAGAGACGCGACATGCTCTTTGACATCATTACCGCTGCAGGCCTCAAATGTCTTAAGCCAATGGGTGCCTTCTACCTCTTCGCACAGTCTCCGGTCGCAGATGATGTGGAGTTCTGCAAAGCGGCAGTGAAACACAACCTGGTCATTGTACCCGGCAAAGGCTTCGGCTGCCCCGGTTTCTTCAGAATGGCATATTGTGTGGATGAAAAGATCATCCTGAATTCAAAAAGCGCCTTTGAGGCACTGGCGGCAGAGTATAAATAACAGTCGCCTGCCTGATAGTCAGAAGTAATCCGATTCATAAATAAAGCCGTGAAGGGACTTCGGTCTTTTCACAGCTTTTTTTATATTTTACGGCTTTATCTGTTGCAGTTTTATTTCAACATTTTGAGCCATATCCTGTGGCAGCTTATTTCAACTTTCTGAGCCATATCCGGCTGCAGCTTATTTCAACATTTTGAGCCATATCCTGTGGCATTTATATTTATAAATAACTGATGAGCAGCATGATGTTCAAAGCTGTCACTGTAAGTCCGATGAGCCATAGTGCGATATTGTGCCTCAATGAATTTTTGTAGATTCCCATGACCTTGCCTGAAGAGGTGAGATAAATCTGCAGAAAAATTGTAAACGGCAATTGGATGCTTAAGCACATTTGCGAATAAACCAGCCCCTTAAACGGATCAGCTATTAAGAAAATCAAAGCGGCAGCCACTGTCAGAATCGTTGCTACGCCAAGCTTCGTATGACTATCTTTGATGTCATATGGTTCGCCGAACATACCGGCAACAATACTGCCACCTGCCATTCCGGCAGTCGTAGTGGATGAAATGCCTGAAAACAAAAGTGCTGCGCCGAATACAACTGCAGCGGCTTTCCCGGCTAAAGGTTCCAGCATGATTTGTGCCTGACTCAATTCAGTGATTTGTACATTTTTAGAAAAAAATGTCGCAGCAGCCAGGAGGATCATTGCACTGTTGATCGCCCAACCAACCACCATGGAGAATAGCGTGTCGGCAAATTCATATTTCAGCTGCTTTTTAATAATTTCCGGATCTTCCTTGTTCCATTCCCTGCTTTGAATGATTTCAGAATGCAGAAAAAGATTATGTGGCATGACCACAGCACCGAGTACTGCCATAATGATCGGCATCGAACCTGACGGGAAATTCGGTGTTAACCATCCTTTGACAGCATCCCCCCAGTTGACATTGACAAGGCTCAATTCATACAGAAACGATATGCCGATGATGGATACAAATCCGATGATCCACTTTTCGATTCTTTGGTAAGAACTCGAAAAAAGCATCCAGAGAATCAGGGCCAAAACGAGCACTGCACCAAGCCTGACGGGTATTTTGAACAGCATGTTCAATGCGATCGCTCCGCCAAGAATTTCTGCAAGTGCCGTTGAAACGGATGCAAGGACAGCTGTGGATAAAACCGACTTTGACAGCCATGGCCTCAAATGTTTCGATGCAGCTTCCGAAAGGCAATCTCCTGTGACAATTCCAAGATGAGCGACATTATGCTGCAACAAAATCAGCATGATGGTTGACAGCGTTACCATCCATAAAAGGCTGTACCCATAGCCCGAACCGGCAGCCAGGTTGGACGCCCAGTTTCCGGGATCAATAAAGCCTACTGTGACGAGCAATCCGGGGCCAATATATTTCAGGATATCTTTTGCTCCCTTTAGTGGGTTATGACCTGTCGTATCAAATTTCTTCTTCAGCCAGTTGATGATCAAGACCTACCCCCGCTTCAATCTCTGGACAGTATGACCAGTAGCGTTCCCTTTTGTACCGTTACGACGGCTTTTTCCGATGAGAATTTGTTGCTGACACCCCAGGAAGATCCGACTTCCAGGGTTGCATCTTCAAGCGGATAATACAGACCTTTTGTAGTTACTCCTTTTGCAGGGCCTGCTATTGGAAGGAGTGTTACAAACACGTCTTGTTCACGATCAAGAACGATCCTTCTGTCAATCAGTCTTGCCTCATTGTTTTCATCTGCAAGGATCCCCTCTGCTCCCGTCTCCAGCAGCTTTTTCAACAAGAACAGGTTGGAAACCGAATGATCCAGTCTGGTTCCAAGTGCTCCAAGCAATATCACCCTGCTGCAGCCCTTTTCCAATGCGATGTCGATTGCCAGTTCACTATCCGTCATATCTTTTTCAACGGGGAATTGAGCAATTTCGACTCCTGCCGAGACAAAGTCCTTATAGTCAGCTTCATTAACCGAATCAAAATCGCCAACCAGCAGATCCGGAACAACCTCAAAGCATTTGCAGTGGCGAGCGCCGCTGTCTGCCGATATCACCAGATCTGCATTCCTGAGATATTTTCTCATGAACTTATAGTCTGCAATTCTTCCGCCGCATATTATAACGCCGGTCATACTTTTCCTCCGAAGGCGCGTTCTTTCAAGCTGTGGATCATCTCTGCGACATCTGGGGCATTAAACACTGTCGTACCTGCCACTACTATGTTTGCACCCGCCTCAGTGACTTTACGGATGTTTTCCAGATCAATCCCTCCGTCTACTTCAATATCCAGCTTGATTCCCCTTACATCAGCCATTTTTCTGAGCTCGCGTATCTTCTCCGTCATTTCCTCAATATAGCTCTGCCCGCCAAAGCCTGGATTTACAGTCATCAGCAGCACCATATCAACCTCTTCCAGCAGCTGTCCAATTACACCGAGCTTTGTCTCCGGCTTCAACACCACGGATGTCTTAATGCCCTTTTGTTTGATATGCCGAATGGTTTTATGAATGTGGGGATTTTCTTCAATATGTACGGAAATAATATCTGCTCCGGCTTCGATAAAATCATCGATATACAGATCCGCATGTTCTATCATCAAATGAACGTCAAATGGCAATTTCGTTGTTTTTCTGAGACTCTTCACCACGGGGGGGCCGATTGTGATATTTTGTACGAAATGACCGTCCATGATATCCAAATGAATCATATCGGCCCCTGCTGCTTCAACTTTTGCGATTTCCTCTCCCAGCCTGGAAAAATCGGATGCCAGGATGGAAGGAGCGATTTTAACCATTGTACCGTTTCCTTTTCTTTTCCATTATTTTTTGTACTTTGACTCATCTTCCAGTTTCAATATGGCATACAACTCCACATATCTGCCATATCTGCCTTCATTGATCACTCCATCCGCAACTGCCTGTTTGACGGCACAATCCGGTTCATTCAAATGGCTGCAGCCTGAAAATCTGCAAGCGTGGATAAATTCTCCGAATTCAGGATAATACTGCTGAAGCTTTATCCTGCCGATCCCCGATAGTTCAAACGAACTGAACCCCGGCGTATCGACAACATAACCTCCGTTTTCAGTCTCTATAAGCTCGGTGTGTCTGGTTGTATGCTTGCCTCTTTCGATTTTTCCGCTTAATGTACCCGTTTTCATGACCATTGTATTCATAACCATGTTCAGAAGCGTTGACTTGCCAACGCCGGACTGACCGGCAAATACCGATATACGACCATTCAGCACAGCATTAAGCTCCTCAATGCCTGCGTTTTCTTTAGAACTGGTTTCAAGGACTTTATATCCTGCGTATGAATAGGCCTTATATAAATCCCTTCGCAGATCCTGCTTATCCAGATCGATTTTATTGATGCAGACAACGGCCTTCATCCCGCTGACTTCCGAATTTACCAGAAGCTTGTCCAGCAGCATGAGGTCCGGTTCCGGTGTTTTTGCTGCAATGACGGCGATCAACTGGTTTACATTAGCTACGGCAGGTCTGGCCAGAATTGAACTTCTGTCAAGGATCTGATCCAGACTGCCTTTTTTCAGGACAGGATCCAAAATTGAAAACACCACCCTGTCGCCGGTCAGTGGCGTCATTTCATTCCTGCGGAATATCCCCCGAGCTTTGCACTCATAGGTGCCATCTTCAGACGACACATAATAGAATCCGCCTATTCCTTTGGTAATTATGCCTGACGGCAACGCATGAAACCTCCCTTGTTCTTCCTTGTTAATAATCGCCTTCCTGAGTTATTATATCATCCAGCTTGACAACAATATGGGTTGTTCCGCTCTTTGCCAGAGGAACCTGTACCTTGAACGGAAAAATGTTTTTGGCTATTGTTTTGCTGTAAACCACCTGAAGCTCATTCGTGTCAGAAGGAGTGGCTTCAACATATACCTTGACCTGATCACCAAAAGTATGAGTTGTATCAAGCACGATCTTTACAGCTACCGTATTTTCCTCATTTTCCGTTGCCCCGCCTTGCGTATTTGGAAGAACGGATGTATGATTTGTATCCGTCTGCTTATTGGCACCCTGAACCGGAGCTTCCACATCGAATGTGATTTCAACGGGCTCCCCCTCGTCAACCTCGGTTTCAGCTGCAGGGTATTGCTTGGTGATCTTCGCTACTTCACTCACCACATCCTCGGGAAGGATCTTCCCTATTTTCAGTTTGTATTCATCGATTAGTTTCTCAGCTTCTGACCGTGTCAGGCCGATTAGGTACGGGACCTTCACCTTCGCCAATTCCGGACCGAGGCTTTCATATACTGTCACCGTTTCTCCGGGTTTTAATTTTTCAAGTGCAGCCGGCTCGGTCCTGATGATCAGTCCAATACCGACGGTGTCGTTATATTCCTGCACCGGATTGACTTCAAGGTCACTATTCGTGATCTCCTGCTCACCGCTTCTCGACTCCATGCCTGTAACCTCTGGTATTTGGGTCAGTTCGGGACCATTACTGACTTTAAACCTGATGGTGCTGCCAGGTTTCAGTTTGTTTCCTGTCTCCACTTCCTGCGAGATGATTATATTTTCCCCAAATGTATCATTGTAAACTCTATCACTGCCATCAGCGATAATATTCTGCTTGGCAAGTTCGGCCTCCACATCATTGAAATTCCTGTTTGTATAATCGAGAACCACATATTCTTCCGAAGAATCCGGGAACATAGCAGGGATGACCACTTTCATCCCAATGAAAAAGAGAATTCCTGCTATGACAAGACCTGTTACAATCCCCAACCAGACACTTAATTTGTCCTTTTTGCGTTTTTTCACCGGATCGGTTCCTTCCTCATATTCCCCGGCATCTTCATCCTCTGCCAGATCAACATCGTTACCGACAGCCTGCATCTTTCGCGTTGGAAGCTCCTCAACCGCACCGCTTCCTGCTATTTGTGCATTTGGCTCACCGAGCGTGCGCTGAAGATCCAGGAGCATCTCTGAAGCATTGGGATACCTGAGGTTCTGATCCTTCTTGATCGCTTTGACAATCAGATCATTTACGCCTCTTGGTATCGCCGGATTAACATCTGCCGGCCGTTCAGCCTTTTCCTGGATATGTTTGAGAGCAACAGCAACGGGAGATTCCCCATCGAAGGGAACCTTACCTGTAACCATCTCATAGATGGTGATCCCAAGCGAGTATAAATCGGACTTTTCATCCGTAAAGGCACCTCTGGCCTGCTCCGGTGAAAAATAATGAACAGAACCGATTGTACTTCCTACCATGGTTATGGTTGCGGAAGTTACCGCCCTGGCGATGCCGAAATCCGTTACTTTAGCAATTCCTTCCTTCGTGATGAGGATGTTATGCGGTTTGATATCACGGTGCACGATATGGTTCTTATGGGCCTGTTCTATAGCCGAACAAATCTGTATGGCTATATTAATGGCTTCCCTCCATTGCAATGCACCCATCTGAGCGATGTATTCCTTGAGAGTAATACCGTCAATGTATTCCATGACAATATAATGTATATTGCCGTCATGGCCTACATCAAAAATTGATACGATGTTCGGGTGCGACAGGCTTGCTGCTGCCTGTGCCTCTATTCTGAACCGTTTTACAAACTCCTCATCGTCGGTGAATTCACTTCTGAGTATCTTTACTGCAACATACCTGTTCAGGAGTCTGCAGCGTGCTTTGTAGACGACAGCCATCCCTCCGCCGCCTATCCTTTCTATCACTTCATATCTATTTCCAAGTAATTGACCTTCCATATATGCACCTTCACTCACATTTGATTATGATAACGGTTATATTGTCTTCACCGCCATGCCTATTAGCCGCTTCTATCAATTGTTCACAGGCTGCTTCCGGTTCACTGTTTCCAGCTATCTCAACGATTTCGTCCTCACAGAGCATATTTGTGAGACCGTCTGTACACAGAATCATCATGTCATCCGTTTCCATCGTTAGACTCAGGATATCAACTTCAAGTTCCGGTGATGAACCAATTGCTCTGGTAATGATGTTTTTCCCGGGATGATTTTCTGCCTCTTCCCTTGTCAAAGAACCTTTTCTTACCAATTCTTCTATATAGGAATGGTCGTCGGTCACCCGCCGCATATTACCTGAACGGGCCAGATAAAGCCTGCTGTCACCCACATGAGCTATTGTCGCAGTTTTACCGGTTATTACTACCATGGTAAGCGTAGTACCCATTCCATTGGTTTCGGGAGACTCTGTCGATTTCTGCCAGACATCCAGATTAGCGGCTTCCACAAGCTTTTTGAGCACAAGATCGTAATCCCCGGCATTCAAGAAATTGCCGGCGTTTTTTGCAAAATAATCGCTTATGTACTCAACTGCCGTTCTGCTGGCAATTTCGCCGCAGTTATGACCTCCCATGCCGTCAGCTACGATAAAGACATATGGAGCTTCCTGACTTCCCGCGATTATGTTATAGCTGTCTTCATTTGTTTCCCTTACCAGACCTTTGTCTGTTCCAGCAGCGTATTTCAAGAAATCAACACCCTTTGGAATATATTAGGGTTCTCCCAACATTTCACTTCTTCTCAGTTGCCCGCAAGCAGCATTAATATCGGCACCCAACTCACGCCTCACAGTTGTCTCAATCCCTTTATGAAGCAAGAGCTTTTCGAATTCTTCCACATGCCTGCGGTCACTTTGACGATAGCCGACACCCTTCACGGTGTTGACCGGTATCAGGTTCACATGGCATAACAGGCCTTTAAGCAGCAAAGCCAGTTCTCCTGCGTTTTCCGGTGAATCGTTGACCCCCTCGATCAATGCATATTCAAACGTAATTCTTCGATTAGTTTTCCTTGTATATATCTTACATGCTTCAATTATTTTGTCAATAGAGTACTTCCTGCCAATCGGCATGATTTCAGAACGCATGTTGTCATTAGGCGCATGGAGCGAAATTGCCAAATTCACCTGCAGATTCTCCTCTGAAAACCTGAGTATACCAGGCACCAACCCGCAAGTAGAAACAGTCATATGCCGACTGCCTATATTAAGGCCCTCAGGGTCGTTGGCAAGCCTCAGGAATTTCAATACGTTGTCATAATTATCAAATGGCTCGCCTATACCCATTATAACAACATTTCCCACCCTGACACCGCTGTCTCTCTGAATAGCCAGTATCTGCTCGAGCATTTCCCCTGCGGTCAGATCCCTCCTGAAACCGGCAATAGTCGATGCGCAGAAGCTGCAGCCCATCTTGCAGCCGATCTGAGAAGAAATACACGCCGTAAAGCCATGCTGGTATTCCATCAGCACACTCTCTATCATATTGCCATCAAGCAGTTCGAACAAGTACTTTGCAGTTCCGTCAACAGCAGATACCAGCTTGCGTCTGACCTGAAGACCGGATACTCTGGCAAATAGCTTTAAATCCTGTCTGAGTTGTTTCGAAAGATCAGTCATCTCGTCAAAATCTTTAGCTCCCCTGGCTATCCAGGTGAAAATCTGTTTTGCACGGAATTTTTGCTGACCGGTTTCTTTGAGAAGCACTTCAAGCTCTTGTATATTCAGATCGGGGAGGTATTTTAGTTCCATCTGCTCCTGTCTGTAAGAATCCGGGACCTTACAGGCCAGTCTCCTTCCTTTTAAGTCTTGCTACGAAAAATCCATCAATGCCATCCCGGTTCGGGTAAGTCTGAAGCATACAGCCCTTCGCATATTCAGCCAGTCCGGCCGGCAGAAATTGCGCGATATCAACTGCCTCAAAGTTTCCGTTCTTCTGCAGGAATTCGTTCACTACCGCTTCGTTCTCTTCCGGAAGAATCGTACAGGTGCTGTACACCAGAGAACCTCCCGGTTTTACGTTTTGCGAAACTGTTTGGAGCAGCTTTTTCTGCAAGGCTGTAATTCCTTCAATATCCTTCGTCTCACGAGCCCATTTGATGTCCGGCTTTCTCTTGACGATTCCTAGTCCCGTGCATGGAGCGTCCAGCAAAACACGGTCAAAAGATCCTTCTTCAGAGCTGTCTGGAAGAGCCGCATCGTGCAGTTCGCACTTTATGATATCAATTCCAAGTCTCTTCGCTGCATCCTCAATCAACTTAAGCTTGTGCTCATGTATGTCCCTTGCGAGAACCGTCCCCCTGTTTTGCATCAACTGTGCCATATGGGTAGCCTTGCCTCCGGGAGCGCTGCAGGCATCAAGCACCCGTTCACCGGGCAATGGGGCGAGGACTGCGGCAGGCAGCATGGAGCTCTGGTCCTGTACCTGGAACAGGCCCTCTTTAAAAGCAGCCAACGTTCCAATGGATACCGCATTTTTTATAATGACGGCTTCACTTGAATATTTCCCGCGTATTGCCTCAATGCAATCTGCTCCAAGCTTTCCTACAAGTCCGGAGGCAGAGGTCTTCAACGTATTCGCCCTGACAGTCAACTCAGGGATGCCGTTTCCTGCTTCAAGCAGACTCTCGGTAAATTCGTCTCCGAAAAGTCCGATATATTTTTCTGTCAACCATTTCGGATAGGAATATTTCACTGCAAAATATCCTGCCGGATCCTCCTGTCGGGAGGGGAGTTCAATTCTGCCGCCGTTTCTGGCAATATTTCTTAAAACTGCGTTCACAAACCCTGCAGAAGCCTTATGACCGTATCTTCCCGCCAGATTTACACTTTCGTTGCAAGCTGCCGACTGTGGTACCTTTGTCATATGAAGAATTTGATAGGCACCAATACGCAATATATTCAGTATCCATGGCGACAGCTTTTCAATTTTTATGTTTGAGTATGCAGCAATAGTCCTGTCCAAAGTCAGCTTCCATTTGACAGTACCATAAACAATCTCTGTTGCAAAAGCCCTGTCGATAGCCCGAAGTTCTGTTGCAGAAAAATACTTGTTCAGTGCGATATTGGAATATGCACCATTTTCGTTGATCTCGTATAATATTTTCAAAGCAGCTTCTCTTGCATTATCCAATTTTAATTCCGGCCTTTCTGAGCCATCTATATAATATTCCATTTAAACATTCTTTTTTTCATCCTATTGGGGCTCTGTCAGGATACTGTCAAGCTTGTCCCGCAGCAGTCCGACATCCACGGTCGTATTGATACAGGGTCCGTTTGGCCTCTGGTTCAGCACGCCCACTACAGGGATCCTGCTCACATCCGAGATCCCGATTGCCAAATCACGTTCACAGGCAACGGAAAGTACGATTTCTGGATTTTCTCTGGCAATTACATTGCGTGCAGCCGTCCCGCCTGTTACAATGACTGCTTTCACGCCTGTTTCCTCAACCATCTTCAGGATATCTCCAATGCTGCATCGCCCGCATTTTTTGCAGTTCTCGATATTCCCTGTGACTTTTTGCATGCATTCGGAGTTCTGCAGGCAATGCGGCAGCAGCAGCATGGTCTTTTCAGGACTTTTCCTGATGTCTCCGGCCTGGACGAACAGATTGTTGATATCAATAAAAAGGCTTCTGATCATATCCTTGTCCCGCTTAAAAAGATCCGTCACAAAAAGGGCGAAAGGCATGACAAACTTAAGACCGAGCTTTACAGGCGCAATCATCAGCGTATTGACCTTTCTGCTTTTCACAGCTGCAAAAACCGAAAGCATGGCGATTGCAACAATAGCCATAATGATAATTGATAAAATGATGAGAATTGTCAGAATTCTATTATAGATGTCAATGGTAAAAAATCTGCATATGGTTGAAAACAGCACAGCAAATGCACCGATCACAAGCATTAGCAAAAATGCGTAAATCATGAAACTGCGAAGTCTTTTATCCAAGCACTTCACCTTCGTCCATATTATGTCCGCATTCGGAAATATTCATTCTCCTCGAGTTTTCCATCTGCAATTCGATAATACTGATGAAGCCCTCCCCAGTTGAAACAATCATGCTTTCTTTTAATATCTTTTGGATCATTCCTCTTTGTATTTCAGTTTTTATGTCAGCTTCTATGTCAGCTTTTATGTCAGCTTTTATGTCAGCCTCTATGGCAGTTTTTATGTCAGTTTTTACGTCAGCTTCTACTTTCTTCAGGAACAAATCCTTTATACCTGTTACGTCTTCATCCAACAGAGCCGTCTTCCAGATTTTCATTCTTTCACCTTTGTAGAAGGTGTATGCTCCAGGCCATGGATTGGTGCCCCTGACAAGATTATGTATCTTTCCCGCGCTCATGTTCCAGTCGATCAATCCGGTTTCTCTGGTCATCATGGGTACATTCACCGCCTTGGAATGATCCTGTGGAACTCTATTCAAAGTACCGTTTTCCAGCGCATTGAGCGTATCCATCAAAGCGGAGGCTCCCAGAGGCATCAAACTGTCATAAAGCTCTTGTGCATTCATGTCCGGAGGTATGGCCAGTTCCTTCCTTAACAGGATATCTCCTGTATCCATGCCTTCATCCATAAACATCGTAGTTATGCCCGTCACACTGTCTCCATTGATCAAAGCCCATTGAATAGGCGCAGCACCTCTGTATTTGGGCAGCAGGGATCCGTGCACATTGATACAGCCAAAACGAGGAACATCAAGTACTGCTTTGGTAAGGATCCTGCCATATGCCGCAGTAACGATCAAATCCGGTTCCAATCCCTTTATTTCATTCAGAAATTCCGGTGTCTTTACCTTCACAGGCTGAAGAATTGTCCGGATATGGTGGGTGATGGCTGCTTCCTTCACCGGCGGAGCTTTAAGCTGGCTCTGTTTTCTGCCAAATGGTTTGTCCGGCTGTGTCACGACAGCAACGACATCATAACCGTTATTAACAAGTGCGTCCAGGCACGGCACGGCAAATTCCGGCGTACCCATAAATATGATCCTCATGATATGTATTAATCTCCCTTTAAATCTTCGGGGTCAAGGATGCGTATGGCCTTATCCTTGAATAATATTCCTTCGAGATGGTCGAGTTCATGGCAGAGCGCTGTTGCAAGAAGCCCTTCCCCTTCGATAACGACCTTTTCTCCTTTGCCGTTTAAAGCCTCAACGACCACATGGGACGGGCGGTTCAATTCCCCCCAGATTCCCGGAACGCTAAGACAGCCTTCAGTTGTAACCTGCTTTCCTGATTGGCTTTTAAATACCGGATTGACCAGTTCCAGCAGTCCATCTCCCACATCAATGACCACGACTCTTTTGAGCACCCCTACCTGTGGTGCGGCAAGACCAACTCCATCTGCCTTGTAAAGAGTATCAGCCATATCCTGCAGTAAAATACGTATTTTATCATTTATTACATCAACTTCTTTTGACTTCTTCCGTAATATTTCATCTCCGTCTTTTCTGATATTCCTGATTGCCATAAAAACCTCCCAGTCAAATTCCAGTATTCACAATACTTCTTTATCGGAAACGTCCCGGGCTGTTTCAGCGTTAAAAGAGGACGTTTCCAGGTTCGGCTGCTTTATCAAACGTCCCGGGCTGCTTTAGTGTTAAAAGAGGACGTTTCCAGGTTCGGCTTCTTTGTCGGAAGCGTCCCCCTACATCTTACATTATATAAAAAATTCAGCAACTCGGCAACAAAAGTACATAAACTCTTCTCACATCATACTTGCTGGATTTATATCCATATTCAATTGAACATCTTTTCTGTCTTTTTTAGCGGCAAATTTTTCTGATGCGACAGTAAGTATGCCTACCAGTCTGTCTACCGAATTACATTTGATCACAAGCCTCCACCGGTAACGGTTGAGCATTCTCGAAACAGGTGCTCTCACTGGACCGGGAAGCAGTTCGTCCCCTTCGGCGGCAATCATCAGTGTTGCCAGTAAACCGGCTGTTTCCCTTGCTTTTTCAAAAGCAAGCTTGTCGTTAACTGAACTGACGATGATGCAGGCAATATTCGTGAACGGAGGATAATTCAACCTTTTCCGGATATCTGCCTCCTGTCTGAAAAACGAATGGTAATCATGGCTGCAAGCAGCAGTTATACTGTAATCCTCGGTATTATACGTCTGTATGACCACCCTTCCGGGCAGATTCCCCCTGCCTGCTCTGCCTGCTACCTGTGTCAGCAGCTGGAAGGTCCTTTCCGATGCCCTGAAATCATCCATTCCAAGCAGGCTGTCTGCAGCCAGTACCCCGACAAGCGTTACATTCGGGAAATCATGTCCCTTGGCTATCATCTGAGTGCCTACAAGAATATTTATGTTTTTTTCACGGAAAGCATCCAATATTTCCTCATGCGAGTGCTTTCCGGTAGTTGTGTCCATGTCCATCCGGATAACCGAACAACCCGGAAAATACTTCTGCAGATCCTCTTCCACCTTCTGCGTACCTGTTCCGAACTGCCTGATCGACGTACTGCCACAGCTTGGGCAAGTACCCGGCAGTTTGACCGTATATCCGCAATAATGGCAAATAAGCCTGCTGTCATTTGAATGATAGGTCATCGTTATATTGCAGTGCCTGCATTTCAGCCGGATGCCGCAGCTCCTGCACAATATGAAGGATGCATACCCTCTTCTGTTTAAAAACAGGATGGTCTGCTGCCCTGATTTGATGTTTTCAGCTATTTCCTGTGATAACCTTGTACTGAAAATTGTCCTGTTACCTTCTTCAAGTTCCCTTCGCATGTCGACAATTTCGACTTTGGGCATTACAAGCGCATTAGCCCGGCCTTTTAAATTCAAAAGGCCTATCTCCCCGTCCAATGCCCTCTGGTAAGTATCCACGGATGGCGTTGCAGATCCGTAAAGCAGCAGTGCGCCATCACGCATACATCTTCTGGCGGCTATCTGCGCAGCACTGTATTTTGGGGTCGTCTCCGATTTATATGAATTCTCATGTTCTTCGTCAATGATCACTATCCCGAGCTTTTCAAAAGGTGCGAACACTGCGGAGCGTGCTCCGACAACCACCTTTACCTCACCATTGCCGATCAGCCTCCACTGGTCGTATCTTTCCCCCGGTGACAGCCTGCTGTGCTGAACTGCAACAAGATCGCCAAATCTCCCTCTGAACCGTTCAATCATCTGCGGGGTCAGCGAGATCTCCGGCACGAGTACGACGGCCTGTCTGCCCTGATCAAGAACATGCCTTATCAGTTGCAGGTAAACCTCTGTCTTGCCGCTTCCGGTCACCCCGTGCAGCAACATTTCGCTGAAAGAGCCCTTGTCAAGCTCTGTTATGGCTGCCTTGAGCACTGATGCCTGCTCATCTGTCGGTGCGAGCGGAAGTGTGGGTATTATACTCCTGTGCTTCATTGGGTCACGCTTTACTTCAATATCCCTGTAGTACAGGTAACCTGCTCTTCCAAGCGTATCGATCACCGAAGGAGAAACCGAAGCAAATCTGACGATGTCCGCAACAGCAATATAATCATTGTCGATCAGCATCTCAAGAACCTTTATCTGCTGGATACGTTTAAATGCGCCGTTTTCAATATTTTCAAGCACCTCGGCGGCAGGCATTGCAAGACTTGCCACCCGGATCGTCTTTTCCCGTACAGCGGTGGAATACTGCTCGCTGACACGAATGATTCCGGTTGCCTCAAGTGCTCTTATATGAGCATTCAATCCGCTTTTGACCCCGCACAATGCCTTTAGCTCATTCACCTCAAGCTCATCCTCATTGGAGGCCAAAGTATCGATAATCGCCTGCTTTGATGGGGACAAGCCTTTAATGCCGTTTAGCAGCTTGACCACCCTGAGGCTCTTTACCCCTATGCCTGCCGGAAGCATGCATTTCAGCGCCGCCGCCCAGGTGCAGATATATCTTTGCTTCATCCACATTGCAAGCTCGATCAGCGCCGGTGTCACCACAGGTTTCGCATCAATTATTTTCTTGATATTTTTTAGGTTCTTATACTCAGAACTGTCGGCAAAGCCGATCACAAAGCCTTCCATTGAAATGTTCCCGCCGCCAAAGGGAACAATTACCCGCATGCCCGCCTGAAGTCCGTCAGACAGACCTTGCGGTACCAGGTAGTGGTACTGTCTGTCAAATTCACGTGTAGTACCATTTATCACAACAACGGCGATTTTGTCCATCGTATACCCCTTTGTTCCGCAGTAAATTATTACTGCAAACTTCGCTTTTATTATACTATATGGTTTTTTTGTTTTCTATCTATGTTTTCTTTACTTGCTTTCTTCAACGCTTTCTTTCCTTCTCCTTCTTTCCTTCTCCTTCTTTCCTTCTCCTTCTTTTCTTCTTTTTTTCTATTTTTCTTTTTTTCTTTTTTGGTTGCTTGCTTTCTTTCTTCCTTTCCCTCCATGCTATCTTTCCATGCTTTCCTTCCATCCTTTCCCTCCATGCTTTCCTTCTGATTTGCATGAAGGGGGGCATTATTGTGAAACGCCCATTCTTGGGATATAATAGGTACGTATTTGAACCATCGGAGGGAAAAATGAAAGTCCTTGGAATCGTTGCCGAATATAATCCGTTCCATAACGGTCACCTGTATCATCTTCAGGCTTCCAGAGCAATGTCCGGTGCCGACTGCGCCGTGGCTGTCATGAGCGGGAATTTTACACAGCGTGGAGAACCCGCGATAGTAGACAAATGGGTCAGAACGGAAATGGCCTTGGCAAATGGAGTCGACCTCGTAATTGAGCTTCCCTTTGCATATGCGATGGCCAGTGCTGAATTTTTTGCGTATGGCGCGGTTAAATTGCTTGATAGCCTTGGCGCTGTTGATATGCTAAGTTTCGGCAGTGAGTCGGGTGATCTGAAAAGCCTCTCTGAAGCAGCTTCCATTCTTGGCAATGAACCCGCAGAATACCGACTCGCACTGAAGAACTCCCTCTCAAACGGAAAATCATTTCCTGCTGCACGTCAGGAGGCGTTATCAAGTTATCTTACCGGTAAATACGGAGAGGACCACCTTTCGACAAGTTTGAAAAGTCCCAACAACATTCTTGGCATTGAATACCTGAAAGCTCTCAAAAAGCTTAAAAGTGGAATTAAGCCCATAACACTCGGAAGAAGCGGCAGTGATTACAACTCTTCCAACCTTTCAGGGAAATTCAGCAGTGCCACGGCTATACGCAGGACAATCTGCTCAGAGCCCTGGCCTGAAGCCAGGAAGCATCTGGAAGCCTCCCTTCCCGAGCATACACTGTCATTACTGGAACGTGAATTCAGTTTGGGCAGAGGTCCTGTATCAGCTTCCGATTTTTCAACGCAACTGTTATCAGTGCTTCGAAAAATGACTATAGATGAAATAAGAGCGCTTCCCTATATGGAAAAGGGTCTTGAAAACAGATTCAAACAGGCTGCCGAAAATACCGGCTCGTATGCTGAACTGCTGGATGCAGTATGTACCAGACGCTATACCGGTACGCGGATACAAAGGATTTTATTCTGCATACTTGCCGGCTTGACAGACAGGTTGTTTGAAGCCTTCAATTTGAACGGCGGGCCTTCCTATATCCGTGTCCTTGGTCTAAACAATACCGGCAGACAGCTGCTTTCAACAGTAAGGGACAGTTCTTCGCTTCCTGTCATTACGAAAGCTTCCGACTTCAAAAATTCCGCTGTCTCCGGCATCGCCTCCATGCTTCAGCTTGAGACTGCCTCCTCGGATCAGTATGTGCTTGCCTTCAAAACTGCAGATTTAAGAAAATCCGGCAGTGAATTCACCAGGAATGTTATTTATAACGATATCTGATTTAGTTCATACTGCCTTGAAATAAGCCTTGCTTTATGGTAAAATACACAAAAAACAAAGAGGTATACAAAATGCCAAATAATGTTTATGACATACTCAAAGAAAGAGGATTCATCGCCCAGCTTACTCATGAGGAAGAAATAAAAGAGCTTCTTGAAAAGCAAAAAGTAACTTTTTATATAGGCTTCGATCCCACAGCCGACAGCCTCCATGTAGGGCACTTCCTGCAGATGATGGTTATGGCACATATGCAGAGAGCCGGGCACAAGCCCATTGCCATCATAGGCGGCGGGACCGCAATGGTGGGCGATCCGTCCGGCAAGTCCGACATGCGCAAAATGATGACTATTGATGATATACGCCACAATGCAGACAATTTCAAGCTTCAGCTTTCAAAGTTCATTGATTTTACCAACGATAGAGCATTAATGGTGGATAACTCCGATTGGCTGCTTAAGCTCAATTACGTCGATTTTCTCAGAGATATCGGCGTCTACTTCTCCGTTAACAGGATGCTTACGGCAGAATGCTTCAAGTCCAGGATGGAGAAGGGACTTACCTTCATAGAATTCAACTATATGCTGATGCAGAGCTATGATTTTCTGATGTTATACAAGAAATACGGCTGTGTCATGGAGCTTGGCGGTGATGATCAATGGTCCAATATTCTAGGCGGTATTGATCTGATCAGGCGTGTCGAAGGAAAGGAATCCTACGGAATGACCTTCACACTGCTCACAACCAGTGAAGGCAAAAAAATGGGCAAAACGGAGAAAGGCGCGCTTTGGCTTGATGCACAAAAGACCTCGCCATATGATTTCTACCAGTACTGGAGAAACATAGATGATGTTGACGTTATCAAATGCCTGAAACTTCTTACTTTCCTTCCGATGGATGAAATTTCGAAGCTGGCTGAGCTAAAGGATCAACAGATCAATGAAGCCAAGAAGGTTCTTGCATATGAAGTAACCAAACTCGTGCATGGAGAGGACGAAGCCGGTAAAGCCAGGCAGCTCGCGGAGGCGCTCTTCGGCGGCGGCGGCAATACCAGTGATATGTCATCTACAGAAGTCACGGCAGCAGAGCTCTCCGGAGGCTTGAACATCCTGGACCTGCTCCTCAAAACAGGACTTGTGCCGTCAAAGGGTGAAGGCCGCAGACTTGTACAGCAGGGCGGAATTTATATCGGAGAATCTCCTGTTACATCGATTGACTTTGCATTAAGCGGCAGCCTGTTTGAAAACGGGGAATGCATTCTTAAAAAAGGCAAGAAAACCTATCACAAAATCATACTGGCAAAATAAGGTCTGCCAAGCAGTTCATAAAACCGTTTATTTCAGAAATGCCTCCCGTCTGTTCGACAGGGAGGCATTTTATTAACCCGATGGTTTTTACTTTATTGTACTTCATTTTCTAATCATCCGCCGCTAAATCATATTTCCATGATAATCGGCAAAATCATTGGTTTGCGTTTTGTTTTCTCAAATAGATAATCTCTCAATTCATCTTTGATAATACTCTTTTTGGAAGCCCAGTCATTTCTGTTCTTCCCTTCACATTTCACAATGGTCGTTTTGACGATCTCTCTTACTTTATCAATGAGGTCTTCAGATTCCCTGACATAGACGAAGCCCCGGGAGATAATATCAGGACCTGCTATAACCTGCCCGGTTTCCTTTTCTGTCGTTATGACGACAACAATCAATCCATCCTGTGACAGATGCTTCCTGTCCCTCAGAACGATGTTTCCTACATCCCCTACGCCAAGGCCATCAACAAGCACTCTCCCCGAAGTAACACTGCCATTGATCTTTGCAGAGTCTGCCGTGAGCTCAAGGACTTTGCCGATCTCCATCATGAATATGTTTTCCATCGGCATTCCAAGCCTGTTTGCAAGATTCGCATGCTGTTTCAGATGTCTGTACTCCCCATGAACCGGCATAAAGAATTTCGGCTTCACCAAATTGTGTATCAACTTCAGTTCTTCCTGACATGCGTGTCCTGATACATGTACCTCAGCCAGAGATTCATAAATAACATCTGCGCCCTTTTTGAACAGTTCATTAATAACCTTGAATATGGATTTCTCATTTCCCGGGATTGGCGATGCAGATATAATAACCAGATCCCCGGGCTCAATCTCAATCTTCCTGTGCTCGGAGGCCGCCATTCTGGATAAAGCCGACATGGGCTCACCCTGACTTCCTGTTGTGATGATTACTACCTTTTCAGACGGGTACCTGTCAATCTGGTCGATATCAACCATGGTTCCTTCAGGTATCGACAGATACCCAAGATCTGTAGCTACCTTCACTACATTTACCATGCTCCTGCCTACTACGGCTACCTTCCTGCCGAACTTGTACGAAGCATTTATAATCTGCTGTATCCGATGTACATTGGATGCAAAACTAGCCACAAGAATCCTGCTTTTCGCATCCATAAATATTTCCTCAAGTGTCTCTCCTACATTTCTTTCAGACATGGTATAACCCGGACGTTCTACATTCGTGCTGTCGCACATCAAAAGCAGCACACCCTTCTTTCCAAGCTCTCCCAGTCTGGCCAGATCCATGGGCTTCCCCTCTATCGGCGTATAGTCAATTTTAAAATCCGATGTATGTATCACTACCCCAATAGGTGTATGTAATGCCAGAGCCACTGTATCAGCTATGCTGTGCGTCGATCTGATGAATTCCACCTTGAACGAATCAATCTGAATCGTCTCACCTGGTTCAACATTTACCAGCTTGGTTGTTGACATAAGACCATGTTCTTCAAGTTTGTAAGCCAGTAAGCCGAGCGTCAGCCGCGTACCGTAAACGGGAACATTAATATCCCGCAAAATATAGGGCATACCGCCGATATGATCCTCATGTCCATGTGTCAGTATGATTCCCCTGACTCTATCCCTGTTTTTTGTCAGGTAAGATACATCCGGAATAACCAGGTCAATTCCCAGCATATCATCCTCAGGGAATGCAAGACCACAGTCAACAACGATAATATCGTCTCCGTACTCAAATGCAGTAATATTCTTTCCAATCTCCTGCAAACCGCCAAGGGGTATTACTTTTAACTTCTTCTTATTCTTTGCCACAAATAAAACCTCCAAAAATCTCTATCAATAATATGCCCATCTATAAAGAGGACATTCCTTCACGATAAATTCATATCTCAGGACTTTAAAAAAGAGACATCCCAACAATGGAACCTGGCAGAATTGTCTCGAGCTACTTTCGCTTCAAAAAGAGATAATGAAACTTCACAAACCAGTAACCAGTAACCAGTAACCAGAGACTAGAAACCAGAGACCAGAGACTAGAAACCTGAGACCAGAGACCAGAAACCAGAAACCAGAGACCAGAGACTAGAAGCTAGAAACTAGAAGCTAGAAACTAGAAACTAGAAGCTAGAAACTAGAGACTAGAGACAAGAAACCATAGATTAGAAATTTGAAATTTGAAATTTGAGAACAGTCTTTGATACTGCTTCAAAGAGAGGCTCAAACCTGACTTCTTATTTCTGACTTCTGCTCTTTCTGCGTTCCTTTCTTTTATTATAGCACTTTATGATGCAATTGCAAAATATTTGTAGTTTCATCATGCCAGTTGCAAGGTCTGCAGAGTGTTTATGAAAAGACAGAATCCGTAGTTAACTATTTTTTATATTTACATGCATGAACTAAAAAATAGGACCTTCTGCATATTGACATGGGAAATTGGCCCTAGTATAATTAAAATACTCGTTCTGCGAAAGATAATTGAACGATTCTCTTTTGTTTAACCCGGATAAAAAGTTTATACCTGAGATAATACAGAGTCCTTTTGGGACTCTGTATTTCCGTTTCCGGGCAATATCACCTTCCTCCCATGTTCCTTCTGTAAGCCTGGTTCCCTGCAGAAAAACACAGACATAATAACCGCATCTGTTTTCATATATATTTACAGTTGATTGCTGGAAAACAGGATGCTCACATTTATTATCCTTTCTGGAGGGACCAATGACAGATATTATTAGAATACTTTATATGATCATATATCTGTATTCTGCCAATCCCGCTGCGCAGAATCCGGTTATGGCGCAAAATGTGTTTGCTGAATATCAGGTAAATGGGTTGGAGGCTGCTTCAGAAAAACTCAAGGAATATTCTCCCCAAGTAGAAACAGAAGCTGGAGCTGAAACTGAAGTTGAATCTGCCCCTGAGAAGTCATCTGAAATCAAGCAGGACCTATCCAAATTCGATTATAAAAAAGGATTGATAACTCTTGGGTTTTACAAGGAAGAAAGCAAAGATGGCAGGCTGAATCTCAGAAATGCAGTCTTAAGGTTTCAAAGCAGCTGCAACATGACTGTCGACGGCAAATGGAATAATAAATGCCTGACAGCCCTGGCAGGCATCCTGAATGAGCAGAATATGGGCTGCAAGGATTTGATAGCGGCTCCTCCGTCTGAAGGCATGTGGATTGCCATCAACAAATCACAAAGGATACTCACTCTATATGAAGGGTCAAATATTCTGAAGAAGTATCCGATTGCAATCGGTAACCCCTCCACACTGACCCCTGACGGGAAATTCACCATAGTCAGCAAAGTGATCGATCCCTACTGGGGAGGCGGCGGGTATACCAATCCCGTCAAAGGCGGCCTTCCGGAAAATCCGCTCGGTCACAGATGGATGGGGCTTTCCTACAAGAGCGGTGATGACCTTGGCATACATGGGAACAATAGTCCCTACTCCATCGGGAAAAATATTTCACATGGCTGTATCAGGATGATTAATTCAGATGTGGAGGAGTTGTTTGAAATCATACCGAAGTCCTCAATAGTATGGGTAGGCACAGACACCGTCCTGAAGTCATGGGGAGTTGAACAACCGGTTCTGCAGCTGCTCTCACCATGACGGATGCAAGGGCGGTTCGCTGCTTTGACAATAGGTTATTTTACTCAATTAAGGCTGGAGCTGTTCAGCTTCATTTTTTTAAGGATGATCTCTTCCAAATAAGTCATCTTCTCCATGTCAAAATCACTGAAAGCATCAAAACAGGATCTGGCTGCCTGTATAAATTTAGTAAAGCTGCAATTCCCGGCTCTTTTCCCTATACCGCCAATCGTCGTATCCACATATTTTGCTCCGGCACTTACGGCAGCAATTGAATTTGATACAGCCATTCCAAGATCATTGTGGGCATGTATTTCAAAATCCATCTCTGCCGATTTTTCAAGAGCTGTTATATCGTCAAAAGTCTTTTTCCTGTGCAGAATGCCAATAGTATCCGCGTATCTTATTCTTTCAGCCCCTTCGTTCTTTGCATTCCCGACGATTTCTTTCACAAAGTCGAGATCGGCTCTTGAGGCATCCTCTATTCCGACTACCACTTCAAATTCTTTCTCCTTTGCCAGACATATGCACTTTTTCATATTTTGAATCACCCAGTTGCGATCTTTGTTTAACTTGTGCTGCAACTGTATATCGGAAGCAGGAACACAAATATGGATGATTACCTTTCCACAGCTCATGGATTCTTTTATATCGGCAATATTCATTCTATTCCATACGGAAATTCTGCTTTTTAAGCCTAATTCCACAATTTTCATAATGCTTTTCATTTCCTGTCCACCCATGGCAGGAATTCCAGCCTCAATTTGATAAATCCCCAAGGCGTTCAAAGCTTTTGCAATTTCAACTTTTTCATCAACGCTTAAGGCAATTCCGGCACTTTGCTCCCCATCTCTCAAAGTGGTGTCAACAATTCTTATGGCTTTCATTTAACCAACTCCTCAAGCTTTTCTTTGCAACGATGAATTGTGTACAGATGAGCCGTTTCATCTTCATTCAGATATCGTCCCATATGAATGCTTATATCTCTCACAACTTTCAGGAACTCTTCCGCCTCATCCATTTTGCATTCTATCCCCATCTCTTTTAACTTAAATACAATGGAAGTCTTTCCTGAATGTTTACCCATCATCAGAGAGCGCTTTTGTCCGACTAACTCAGGATCAAACAATTCATAAGTTACAGGATTTCTCGCAATGCCATCCGCATGCAGTCCGGATTCGTACATAAATATATTTTTGCCAATGACAGGCTTAATTGGGCTAATGTTCATGCCCGTTATTTTTTTAAAATGACTTACCGTATCAGGCAGGGTCTTTAGGGTGCTATCATTTTTCGCTCCCTTTAATACCATGATTGCAAGCAGTACCTCTTCAAGCGCTGCAAATCCATTCATACCGCCAAGACCGGTGAAGGTCAAAGACAAGCTGTCCGCTTGATTCATAACTGCCTCAAGAGCTATTGATGTAGCCATGGATAAACGATTTGAAGGACAAATGTCAACTTTAATATCTGTCCCCTGCAGTTGGTCTTTAATTCTATTCATCCATGAAAAGGATTCTATTCTTTCAATCCCGATAATCCTTATCATATTAGCATATTTCAATAAGGGGGCAGCTTTGGAGATCGCAGAAAAGATCTCTTTTTCAGAGGCCGCTGATAATTCCAGCAAAATGGAGACCTCTTTACTTTTAATTTGCTTCAAAAAATTCTCCGAAGCATCTTTTTCATTCACAATGCATTTCTTCATTCTATATGTTTCAAGCAGCGCAATATCTTTTTCGTTCTCAACTCTTAATATAAATCCAAGACCTGAAGGAATCTTATGAAGTTTGGCTGCAACATGTCTGTCTATTTCAAACAAATCAACTCCATAGCTATTCAGCAGCCAGCATAGATATAAAAATCCAAGCTTCTTCATGTCAGGCATAATCTGCAATAATTCAACAATTGTCCTGTCAATGAGTTCCACCCTCGAATCCTTATTAAAACATATCGCCATATACCCACCATCCTTTCTGCCATTTGATAAAATGCAATCCGGCATTTGCCCTATTATGCCTGTTGTCCGCTTTCTCCAGTTCTTAATCTGATTGGATTAATTTTGCACTTTGGTTTCAAAAATCTCATTCTTATTAAAATAAAAGACGCCAAAATCAATATAATGATTCTGGCGCCCAAGCCGTTTGATATAAATTCGTTCATGGAATTTTAATCAGTATTTAATTACAATCTATTATACAGTCTTTATCCATTCCAGTCAAGGATTTTCAATAATTTTTGCATAGTGTTCTCGATTTCTTGCATATAACCGAATATTTAAAGCGCATTTAAGGTAATATTTTATCATTATTGCAATTTAGTTGGTGCAATCTTTCATTTCCTGTCAGCAGCAACCTTTATCTTATGCAACAAAAAAAGGAATGCACCCGTACTAATCTTTTAAAATAATACCAGTGCATTCAGTATGTTTCACAGCCCGTCTGTAGACGCAGATTTAGGCATCGGTACAGGATAGCCGCAGAATACCCGGCTGAAGTAAAAATTTCCGGCAATCTTCTTCATAACCTCTAGTAAATAATGATAAAAAATATCGTTAAAATAATCAATCCGAGAGGAACACCGGTACGCGCCCATTCTTTGCTGTTAATTTTAAGCTTGCCGGCAGAGATGATATTCGGTATATTTCCCGGTATAAGCATACCACCGCTGATTAAAAGCCCCATTAATACAGCCAGAATCTGTCGTTCACTCATTTTGGAGCTGATCTCTGCCGATGCCAGCGTTGCATTGTCTAAAACGGCCGATATCATATTCAGCCAATAAAGAATTTGACTGCTGAAATTGATCACATACTGGTCGATAAGAGGTTTAAACCCTGCGCCCAGAAGCTCAAGTGCCATAACAAAGACAAAAACTTTTACGGTTCTTTCAATCACACCTGCAAAGCTGCTTTCTTCGGTTGATATTTCATTTGCAATTTCAATGGCTGAATCTTCAAATATATCTTCAATGGCTGAATCTTCAAATACCTCTTCAGCGGCTGAATTTTCAATGATATCCTGCTGTTCCTTTGCAGCTGCTGTCTCAATACGGGCAGCTTCTTTCGAAGATCGTATTCCCGTAAGAAGAGCGCCGGCTATTCCGAGTGCAAAGATACATGGGATGATGTAAGCGCCAAGTCTGAGCAACAAGAAAGTAAAATCCGCATGGAGCTTTGATACGACAACGGTTGCCAAAGGTTCGCCAACTGGCGTCAGCACTGCGCCCAACCCGATTGAAAAGCAGGACAGAATCACGATATTGATTTTCATTTTTCGGTTTACCGGCAGTGCATTCACAATCTCAACAAGGACTAATGAGGCCACAATTGCAGTAATCACGCTGGAAGCCAGACCTAATACGACAATTAACAGAAAGGTAAACAAGGCAAACGGCATATGATCCAGAATGCTTCTGATGCCCTTATTTATTGCATGTTTCAAACGTTCGAACACTAATCCCGATATAAACACGGCAATGCTGATCATATAGATGAATTTGCTGCACAGGATTTCAAACACCAGTCCCTTTGTAAAGGCATTGGCTGTCAATGCTGCTGCAAGCCCCATAATGAAAAGAAATATCTCAAGGTTTCTTTCAACCGTCTTACTGACAAACGGCAAAATCAAAACCACTACTAATATGGATAACAGGCCATAAATTGTAAACATAAGCACCTCATGAAGGTTTTACAAATAGTACGAGTATCCTGGCGCCAGCTTAATGTTGTTTTGGCGCCAGGTACTCGTCACAAATAGCACAGACTCTAAAATTTGATGTTTTTACCGGTATATGGAATGGACCACTCAAGCATTGACCCACACCTGACAGCTTACTGAACCTTCATACGGAATCTGTATTTAATATTCTTAAGCTGCTTGATTTCAGCATTATCCGTATTATTGAAATCAAGTTCGCTGGATTTGTTGATCGTAAAATCAGGATAACCATAAGCGCCCATCTCGTCCAGATCAAGGCCTGCAAGTTCAACTTCGGGAGATACACGCAGCCCCCAGACCTTGTCGAGGAATTTGAACCACAGGAAAGCGACGCCAAGCCCATAGACCAGCAGTACGCCAACGCTGATGAGCTGAGCAATAAACTGCTTCCAGTCGCCATAGAGGAGACCGGTGACATTGCCTGCTACACCATTGAATCCATCGCCATAAGTACCGTCAGCGAATATACCGGTCGCAATGACGCCCCATAAACCGTTTACAAAATGAACAGAAATTGCACCAACCGGATCATCAATCTTGAATTTTCTCTCAATTGTCGGAACTGCCACGCACACCAGGATACCGGCGACCAAACCGATGATAAAAGAACTGATGGCATTTGTAAAGCCGCAAGGTGCAGTAATGGCGACGAGACCTGCGAGAGCTCCGTTGGCAGTCATTGAAGGATCAGGCTTGCCATATTTGATCCACCAGAAGAAGATAGCTGTACAACCGCCTACTGCACCTGCTATCATTGTATTTGTGGCCGCTATTGCTATCCTGAAATCGGATCCGGAATACGTACCGCCGGTATTGAACGAAAACCAGCAGAAGAAAAGGATGATGGTACCGACAATAGCCATTGGGACATGATGGCCCGGGAAAGCCCTGGGCGTACCGTCTTTTTTAAATTTTCCTATCCTTGGTCCGAGTACTACGGCACCTGCCACAGCGAGCACACCACCCATCGTATGCACGACACCGGAGCCCGCAAAGTCAACAGCACCATGTCCAAGGCCAAAGTTGGAACCAAGGGTTGCCAGCCAGCCACCGCCCCATACCCAGTTGCCATAGAGAGGATAGAACACCATCGAGATAAATAAGGATGTGAGTACGATGGCTGAATATTTGACCCTCTCCGCCATGGCTCCTGTTGGTATAGTGACGGTCGTATCCATAAATACCATTTGGAAGAAAAACAACGCATAAATACCGGCATCATAAGTTCCACCCGTAGTCAAAAAGAACCCGTGATGGCCGAACAACCCACCGAAGCCTTTGACGACAACTTCAGCATTCAGTGTGGCCGTCCCGCCCAACAGGCCTATACTACCTGCTCCACCCATCTGTAAGGCAAAGCCGGTAAGAAAGTAACCGACGGTACCAACCAGGAAGACCATAAAGTTCATTGTAATTACCTGAGCCGCATTCTTGCCCCGGCAGAATCCGGTCTCAACCATTGCAAAGCCGCACTGGAAGAAAAAGACCATGAACCCTGTGATAAGCACCCAGACAAAATTTACGCCAAGTTGAGCCTTCGCCGCACTTTGTGCGACATCACCGACTGTTTCACTGCCCGAAACCGCATTCGCGGCATAATTCGAACCGGATGGGTCCCCGGTGGCTGCCGCGGATACAATGCTCACACAAAGTGTAACAAGGATTGCAACCGTAAACAGCATACAGAGGATTTTTATACCTTTTTTCATTTCAATACCCCCTATTTTTTAGTATACTTTCAAAAAAACATGCAACGATTTATGGTTATAATATACATGCCTTTTTAATCACTTATTTTTAATCACTTATTTTTTGCCGTTTTCAATCTTTTAAAATTACTCCAGGAGAATTTGGCGTCGTCCCTGTACAACTCCGGCCTGAGTTTGTTTACTGAGAAAATGCTCCTAATACCTAAATAGACAACCATTAGACCAAAGACCATTCCTGGGACATTAACATTCATCACTTTTATGCTTACACCGTTCAGAATACTGTACATGCTGAATAGCATCCCCGATAACGTAATAGCTCCTGCAAGAAAAAACAGTCCGAAAACGATGAGCTTCTTTGTATACTTCGCATTTTCCTGAACATGCAACATTGTTTTCATAAAATCACCCACCTTTCCAGTTTGTATAAACGTTTCCAGAAGATCAAATTGCACCGGGTCCCTTTTCTCCCGTTCTGATTCTTACAACCTCATCGATATTGTAAATAAATATTTTTCCGTCCCCAACAGCACCTGTCTTTACAACTTTCACAATTCCATCAACTAAAGCATCCACGCTTGCATCATTCACAACTGTTTCGATTTTTACCTTCGGCAAGAGATTTATAGTAACCTCAGTTCCCCTGTAATACTCCTTCCTGCCTTTCTGCATACCACAACCGGACACCATTGTCACAGTCATTCCGAAGATACCCATTTCATTCATCAGATCCTTGACATTTTCCAGCTTCTCGGGTCTTGTAATTACTTCGATTTTCTTCACTCGACACCCCTCCTTAATTTTTTTAAATAAAAAACGCCAAAAAACTATATAAAATAGTCTTTTGGCGTCATGGCCATAAATAATTCGATTGTCAGTACAGCCTTACCATCGGAATCATAAAAATCAGTTAAGAAGTTTATAATCCCTAATCAAGTAAATTTATGAAATTATGGTAACACACATCCTTCACTTTTGCAATACTTTTATAAAAAATAACCATTTTTCGCAGCTATTGTCTTGTCATTTTGAAACGCGCAATCATTTTTCCTGCATTCTTTATCCTCTTGTCAAAATAATTGCCTCTGCAATCTCAAGCATCGGTATCCTGCTATCCCTGCTTTTCTTCTGAATCGCTTCATATGCCTCAGCTTCAGTAAATCCATCCTTTTCCACCAAAATCCACTTTGCCTTTTCAACCACTTTTCTGCTTTCCAAAGTATCATTCAACTTTTTCACTTTATGCTCGTAATTCAGAACACGGCTGTAATTTATTAAAGACATATCTATCACCTGCAGTAAGGCTTCATCGAAGACCGGCTTTGTTAAATAGGAGATCACCCTTGATTTTCTTAAGAACTCGATGATGTCATCCGTTCTGTTGTCCAGAATCAAAATGCAGGCAGCGAGTATCTCCTCATCAATCACCTCAAGCGTCCGTTTAATTTCATGAAACTTACTTCCTACTTCTATAATGATCAGATCGGGCAAACAGCTTCTTATGTGCCTCAAAATGCTGTTTGATTCCTTGGAATATCCTAAATAAATATGACCATTTGAAGCAAGTGTATTTTTTATATGTGAAAGTATTTTTTTATCTTCGCCATTTAAAATAAATTTAGCATATTCCAATACTCACCACTCCCAAAGATTATTAGTTATAAACCTTAATTTCGACATCATTAATTATTGGAGAGATATTATTTTTCAGATTCTCTATCTTTAATAAATCTGCTAAATGGATACAATTATTCCTGTTTGAATTACTGGAGATCAAATGCATGGAATTTACACCCATTTTACTGAATTTTAAAGCCATTTCCATGATTTCATTTTCATTTGCGCCCTTAATGCAAAGGGTATTTATACCCACATTCATCCCATTTGCCACACACAATTTTATTCCTTCAGCCTGAAGAGCCAGAATAGCCTTAGCCATCTCATTTCCTCTTGATATCACACTTTTATCCCTAATTATTCTTGAATATAGTCTTGTTATTCCTTCCATTGATATTGAGCAAATAGATATATTTATCATCCTGACGTTCAGCTTCACCAAATCGTCCATCTTTTCAGATAGAAGCAACCCATTCGTATTAATTCTGTAGAAACAATCAGGCAATTCCATATTCAGCCTCTTTAGCGTCTCAAAGGTTTGTGCATTATAAAGAGGTTCGCCCGGTCCCGAAATCTCGATGATCTTTATGCGCTTATTTTCATGTACAGCTTGTTTTGCCCAATTTACCGCCTGCCTTGGTGTCATTGTCCTGCTCAGATATTCCGGATTGTTTCCATTGCATATGCAGTCCCTATCTTTCGTGCAGAAATTGCACATCATATTGCATGAAGGAGCCACAGGCAATGAAATACTTTCAAACCAGGTATTCAATGTTTTATTGTTAATTAAAACCTGCTGCTTTTTATTACTTTCCACCATGATTACAAACCCCCTTAAATAAAAAAGCCTTCCCGTCCACAATGAAAATT
>JAEWQC010000348.1 GCA_023399355.1 Bacillota bacterium
TAATGACTGGAATTTAGTATACAACGGGAAGCCTTGACCTTGAATTTCCTTATAACATAAAAGTATTAAATGATGAATGAGGGGATGTACGTATGGTAAAAAAGCAGAACAGACACTCCTGCCCTATCTCATACAGCTCGTGCTGCGCAAACTACTCGTTTTGATAGTGAAGGCCTTTCTGGGAAATCTTAGAAGGACTGGGGAAGTAATTCATTGGGTAATTTTAAGATATATTCTGGAATGGGAGTATAAATTGCATATCTATCACTATTATCAGGTAACATTCTATAAACTGGTATTCTCTTTGCAAAACAGAATTCGACTTTATTGACAAGTTCAATCACAATTAATTCATCTTGATAGGTTTGTAGATGAGAAAATGGCATATATTTGATGTTGTATAATATAAGAAATTAACACCAGTTGCCAACATGCGGTATAGTTGATTGCCGGTGCAGTGCGTATTTGAGCGGCATAGGAAACGTAATGCGATTAAAAAGGAAGAAGAAGCCACTACCTACCCAGCGGCTATTGATTAGTTTGTAATTCATCAAACCCTAAAAAGTGAAGAAATACATCTTGCTATTATTGTTATTATCTATTCTGCGGTTGGGAATGGGGCAAAATACTTTCAGGAAACAGTTTGAACATCCCGAAGACGACCGTTTTTCCAATCTGATTGAGAATAGTCAGGGCGATATTATTTGCATTGGAACTCGTAATAATAATTATATTGGATACTCTGATTATAAAGGGTTGATTTATAAAATTGGTTTAACCGGTGATACGATTTCGAGGACATACCGGCTTGCCGATACTGCTATTACTTTTCATTCAATATGTGAGAACCCGGATGGCAGTTACCTGATCATCGGAACTGCCTTCCCTCCTCCATATCATGACCACATGATGATGACCATGTTATTAGATTCAGGGTTAAATTTTATGAGTAAAAAAGTCTTTGCATTCCCCGGATATAGCCATTTTCAACTTTTCCATACGCTTTCTGATGCTGAAGGATATTTTTTACTTGGAAAGATCTCCGAGGAATATGAATTTGGATATATTGACCATTTTTTTTGCAAATTAGGGTTTGATGGGGATACTATCAACACGAGGGTTTATTCAGGCAATCCTTACCCTATTAGTTTTAAAGACGTATTATTTAACAATGATAGCACTGAAATTTGGATTGTTGGAGCTGGGTATAATGGTGAAGATATTTGTTCCAAGCTTGTTATTGATACCAATTTTGATTTCGAATCCCTCAATCTTTTGCCCGATCCTTACCAACTACGGCACCCAAATTTAAGGTGGTTATCTGATTCTTCTTTATTACTTATGGGTAAATACAACCTATGGTTCTCCACAGGTAATGGAGACGATAAGATTGGCATTTCCATAATTGACACCTCTTTTACATATAGCCCGGTTAACTATTTTGGGTATGATGAGACTTCTGACTACCCAGCCTACACCAATGGATTTGATTTTCGGAATAATGATAGTATTTTTATAATGGGTACAATAGGAATCGCTGGACTTTTTTGGCCAACACAAAACAGCTCTATTATTTTTGGACATCTTGACGGGGAGCTAAATACCAGGGTTCTACAGTATTTCGGTGGTGATTCATATTACAGAGCGCAGAATATTCATGTTTGCAAAGATGGTGGCATTCTGATGACAGCTACATCTTACAATGATGAAATTAATGATTGGGAAAATGATATTGTATTCTGGAAAGTTGACGAAAATGGACTGATTACCGAAACGCAGAATCAGGATATTGCTTTTAATAAACCCACAATTTTTCCAAACCCTGGTAATGAGTCACTTTTCCTTGATTGTGGCAATTCATCGGCAATAATGGAATTAGTAGATATAACAGGAAGAAAGGCAATATTGGCAACACTAAATCCTGGAATAAATAAAATTATCACCAGCACCCTGAAACCAGGAATTTACCTGTGTATTCTCAAATTTTCCAATGGAATGCAAGAAACTATTAAATGGGTTAAACAATAAAATAAATTGACATGAAAAAACTTGACAGAATTCTGTAATTCGGTAACTTTTGAATAATAAACCCAATTCATTAATGGATACTGGATGATAGTGTATGTAAAGATAGTACCCTCGAATTAGGACTGGGTTAAAAAAGATCTTTGCATTTTTACTAATAAAGGTCTTAATATTCGTAATTGTCAAGTTGTCTATCCTGAAAAACATAATGAAATGAAAATAACCAACTTAATACCTTTTGTTTTGATTCTGATTTTATTAACCTCTTGTGAGCAAGATAAATCTGAAATTCATGAAAAATCTAAGACTGGTTTCAAAATTGGTAATAACTCTTACTTAGCTTCTCAGACAAATCTGTACATCACAGATCATGGCAAAATAATTGAAACCTACGGCGATGGTTTTCAACTATTTATTGTCTTATCTGACAAGTCAGGTACTTCATTCGAAATAACAGATTCTTTGCTGTCCAATAGTGAGGGCGCAGCCAGATGCATCTTAAAGATCTCAAATGAATTTTATTTCTCCACTGATGGCATGATAAATCTGGGTGTTGATAATAAAAGTGGGAATATGGAGATTTCCTTTGAAAATACTGTTCTAAACAACGGCAAATTATATATCGATTCTGTAATAAATAAGCCTTATATTGATTTCACCTCATTTACTGCATGCGATATATTTGGTACATCTATGAATAGTGGAGATGAGAGTGATTGGAAAATAAGGAATGATTTCCAAATGATAGAAAGACTGTTATTTAATGTAAATTCAGAACTTTTATACAGGGACTTAGAACTCTATGCATATCCAAATCCTTTAAGTTACGTTATTTCGGTGCAAATTAATATTAACCAGAATGAGAAGATAGATTTCTTTATGGTAAATGAGAACTTTGAAATAGAAAGGAAAATTGTTCAATTGCAGTCCGGCCCATATTATTTTTTATTAGGTTACCCGGAATATGATGGTTATTACTACCGATTATATTATAAGATATATTCGGACAATGAGACATTTTATGGCTCAGGTGATTTAAAAGTTGACACAGACTTCTGGCAATAAGCAAGGTTATTGGCTGACCCATCGGTAATTTCACTCGCTTTAAGGGGACACATACTGACATTAACTTTATACATTTGCTATGAAGCTAATCCAATCGGATGCAATCAGCCACTTTATAGAAATCGCAAAAATATCACACATACAAGAATTGGTTTCTTGTAAACTCATTTAATCTTCATTTGATTTATACATTAAACAATATTACTGCAGCCACTCAATCACACCTACCCCTCCCAATCACAGAAGAAAACAGCTTCATTGTAGTAGGAGAGTTTTTGGGGGTGGTGGAGTGAGGTGGCACCACTATACGATGGAATTATAAAGATATTACATGACATTTAATAAAAATGTCAGTATATCTGACACTTTGTCCTATTGGCAATTTATTAATGATCATACATGATTTATTAAAAGTGTAAAGATCTATAAATCTGTATATAGCTTATTATTGTTTATAATTCTAATTCCTTCAGTTATATATTTTTGTGATAAGTAGTTTAACTTTATAATGGATGTATGGGAACTTAAATGAAATGCTTTGCATGACATTATGACATGTTGTCTAATACCATATATATGCAAATGCTTGAAAGAGTGATAGTTCAATAAATGTTGATAAATAAGTTATAGGAATTTAACTTAGCAACTGCAAGTGGCACAATAAATGCGGCGGTAAAAAAAGAAAAACCAAGAGTTGTTGACGCAACTCCTGGTCTAATAATTCATACTATCAGTGGTGATAGGAGTCAATTAACAATGCAAATGTAGGAATGTTTTTGAAAATGTCAATAACGTTCTAACATTTGCCAAAATACTCCTTCCTATACACTTCATAGTATGACTGGCAAATAAGCTTCTTGAGCCGGTCAAAGTAACAGAGGCATAATTAATAATAACTTATAGTCCTTACACCAGTATTGGACAAGGACTAATTTAATACAAAACGCATGAAGAAAAATTTACGCTTAAAACTGTTACTAACCCTGACACATTCAAATCCAAGTAGTTTGAATGTAAATTCTCATCTTAATTTCAAAGGAAGGAAGTCTAATGGCTAATCAAAAAAACACAATTAAGTATTACCCAGTTTGCAATGGGGATCAAACACTGATAACACTTTCAGACAAAACAACCATTCTGGTTGATTGCAATATTCGAGAAGGAGCAAAAGGAGATGATAATGAAAACCTTTATGATGTCCATGCCGACTTACTGAATTCCATCCAGAAAGATTCGAAAGGAATCCCTTATATTGATGTCTTTATTCTGACGCATGGAGACCAAGACCATTGCAGAGGATTTGCGAAAAACTTCTATCAGGGTGACCCTAGTAAGTACAGCGAAACCGATAAGAAGAACAATCTGATTAGAGTTGACGCAATGTGGTTTTCTCCAATGATTGCGGAAGAATCTTCCAATAACGATGAAGATGCTTATCAAAATGAAGCAGAAAGAAGGTTAAAACTTCATCGAAACAAAGATTCCAAGAAAGATAATGCAGGGAACCGTATCCGTATCATTGGTTATGATGGTAACAAAAAATATGATGATTTGAACGAAATGCGTTCAATACCTGGAGATGTCGTGTCTCGTTTTAATGACAAGGATCAGGACACCTTTTCGATTTTTATTCACTCCCCTTTCAAAGAACAATTAACCGCGGAAGAAAAGGAAAAAAATTCGACAAGCATTGTTTTTCAAGCTCGTTTCAAAGAAAAGAAATCAGACTCAAAATTTATCACACTTGCAATGTTTGGCGGAGATTCGGATCACGTTGCTTGGGAAAGAATCTTGGCTAAAACGAAGAAGTCAGGCAAAGATAAAAGCGAAAACGCACTAGATTGGGATCTTTTTCTTTCACCTCACCACTGCTCTTGGTCATTTTTCAATGATCGTCCGCAAGCAGATAATCCAGACCCTAAACA
>JAEWQC010000123.1 GCA_023399355.1 Bacillota bacterium
AGCAGCGATTAAGCTGCTAATGCGTAATTAAAATTATCGTTTTTAGCGTTTAATTTTAGTTCCTCGTTTTTTAAGAGGCCAACGAGGATCCTCTACCCGCTACCCTGGTTCCAACAATCCCGTCGAAACCAATACGCCCCCATGCTATAAATTACAGGCGCCACTTCCATAGGCCGGAATGAATCCTTCTATGTCTGTAACTGCCTGGTAATTATCAATGTTCCGATTCCCCGTGAAAACTTTCCAAACTAAGATTCCCTAGTGAAAGCTTTCCTTCAATTTCCTGTCGATCTCGCGTTTGGCATCGCGCTCAGCGATATCCTCCCGCTTGTCGAACAGCTTCTTGCCTTTGGCGACTCCCAGTTCCAACTTCACCTTACCCCTTTTGAAGTAAAGCTGCAGCGGTACCAGTGACAGGCCCTTCTGTTGTGTATAGCCAATCAGCCTGTTAATCTCGCTCTTGTGCAGTAAAAGCTTGCGGTCGCGCATGGGATCCTTGTTGAATATGTTCCCCTGCTCGTATGGGCTTATGTGCATACCGTTGAGCATAACCTCGCCGCCTGTGATCATGGCATAGCTGTCCTTCAGGTTCACTTTGCCCTGCCTGATCGATTTCACTTCCGTGCCCGACAGTACAATACCGGTTTCCATTGTCTGCTCGATAAAGTAATCATGCCAGGCTTTTTTGTTTTGTGCGACTACCTTTATACCCTCTTTTTCCATTACCATGGCCTTCCGCTGATAAAATCCCGGGGACATCGAGCCCCTCTCAATTTGGGCCGGATTTGTTTCACAACGGCCTAAATAGCTTCCGAACCGATAAAAATAACCCTTCGTGGAAAGGGCTCAGCTAATTTGCCTTTATCATTGTCGGTTCGATATAATTATACTCAGAGAAGGCTGCCGTGTCAAGTCAATTGGGCGCAAAACGGGGTTGCTTCAGCGCGGAAAGCAGGCAGTAAGGTACCTTTAACGAGCCCTTGCCGACTCCTATCTCTATATCCGGCTTGAACCTGCCGTGAAAATCACTTCCGCCGGTAACCAGCAGCTTATATTTCGTGGCAAGCTGCAGCAGCTCTTCCGTCTGCTCCGGCGTATTTTCGGTATAATAAGCTTCAACGCCCATCAGCCCGATTTCTGCCAGGTCGCCAAGCAGTTGATCCAGACGCTCACCGGTCATGCCAAGGTAGATCGGATGTGCAAGGACCGGTACTCCGCCCGCTCTGACAATTTCTGCTATTCCGCTGGCGGGAGTCAGCTTGTCCTTCTTGAAATAAGCAGGTCTGCCACCGGCCAGGTACTTGTCAAATGCTTCCTCGATACTTGCGACATAGCCTTTATCCATCAGGGCTCTTGCCATGTGCGGTCTTCCTACGTTCCCCCCCAGGGCGAGCCTTTTAACTTCGCTCAAAGTTATCTCAAACCCAAGTTCATTCAATTTATTGATAATTCTTGGATTGCGTTGTTCTCTTTTTTCTCTCAATTCTTCAAGTGTTTTCAAAATAGCTTGGACATGACCATCAGGAAAATAACCAAGCAGATGCATTTCAGGATTAAAATCCACACTGATCTCCACACCAGGGATCACTTCGATCCCGAGCATCTGCCCCTCTTCTATCGCTTGTGACACACCATTTACCGTATCATGATCCGTTATGGCAACAGCTGCAAGACCTTTTCCGTATGCATGCCTGACAAGCTCTGCCGGTGTCATGCTTCCGTCGGATGCTGTAGAATGAGTATGAAGGTCAATGTATGGCCTGTTGCCCTCCAGTGTCAGCCGGGAGCCCTCGGCACATTGATTTGTACCCGTATATTGTCTTTGTGTCAAAAGGGGACAATCTGATACTGCAGAGAACTGAAACCAGACACTAGAGAACAGACTTGGATACTGCTTAAAAAGAAGACTCAAATCAGGTTTTTGATTTTTGATTTCCGACTTCCGGTATCTGTCGTCTGCTCTTCCGGAGTGTTCATTTTCATATTGCTTCGGCTTCCATAGAGGACATTCCCCATGCCTCAGCCCTTCAGAGTGAGAGGGGTGTTCCCTGTCCTTAATATTCATATCCGTCACATTCCGCCGGTGGGAAATTCTTGCTGTAAATCAGTTTCAACAGGTTATCCAGCGTTCTGAGCGCCTTGCAGGTCTGTTCATCCGTTATCAGCTTACCCTCGATCGCCTCTGCAAGCTCATCCGTGTCCAACAGTCTTATTTCACCATCGGGCATTATTTTAATATCCAACAGTAAATCATTTATCGTATAGGTGTCATGAACTTCGTTATAGTTTACCTCAATAATATCACAGTACCAGTAAAGGAATCTACCGTATCCGTCATAGAATCTGCCCAGTTTGTAGCCCTTATCCAGGAAAGTAAATGATATGCCGCCGTGGAAATCAGGTCTCGGCCTTATTGAAATCCACTTGGTGACCAGCAATGTTTCACTTCGGTATAGGAGTTCATCCCCGGAAATATCGACTACTTCAGACGGGATATACCTTCTGCGGAGTACAACAGGTTTTTTCATATGTTATATTATTCTCCTTATGCCAAAGTTTTATAACGCATCGGTTCAAAGAAAATGTTTCGGTTTATAGAGGTGGGGGACATTTTAACCTCGTTAGAACCATTATACGCTAGTTATTGTCATATTTAAATGCCATTTTGATTCAATTGCAAAAAAGTTGGCAGCTGACTTATTTGCACAGTGAGATCCTTTTTACCGACCTGATTGCAGGGATGTATTTCCCATTATTTGTAATATTGTAAATTCTTATGCTAGAATATAGATGTTGCGTTATTCATACATCAGAGGAAAAGCCGCAATCATATGCTCACGGGTCAGCGGCAGGGGGTTCGGATGAAGCAGACAAATAGCTGCAGTACTTGTGCCAGAGGAATCAAATTAAATATCAACAAGGATATCCTTTGCAAAATCCATGGTATTGTTTCGCTTGATTTCGTATGTTCAAGATATCTGAAGCTCGCATGGTCTTCAGTGGAAAATAAGCCAAAATGCATCGAATGTGAATTTTTTATCCCTGATCTGGAGAATCCTGATACAGGCCCGGCAATAGGGTTATGTCAACTTTTCACGGTCAGGAGTTTTGATGGAGAAGTCAAGAATGCCTGCTCCAAATTCTGTATGAAAGTCGAAAAGAATATTTCATAATGTAAAAAACTAAACTTCATAAACTTCAAATACTTCAAATACTCCAAATACTTCAAATACTTCAGATAGTTTAAATATCCAATGACCTCAAGTACGCCAAAACGCCAAGTACTCCAATGAGCTCAAATACTTCAAATACTTCAAGTCCTTAACTTCTTTTTCCGATATACAGGATGAGGAAGTTATTTTCCTGTTCAAATTTGATACCAGTTGTGGTAATATTCCTATGTGAGAGTTAAGAACAGCAGGTCCATAAACCTGATTGGAGTGGAGGTAGCCATGATACCTAGAATTTCGGATTTGTTTCAACAGAGACTCGATGAGATACAAAGCAGACTGCCCGTCAAACTGAAGGGCTCTTCCGACAGCGTACCTTTTGAACAATATCTTGATGATGCGACTACAGCTTCCGACCCCGGTGCCGATTCCAGTGTAAAAACTTCATCTTACGACAGCGGCGCCCTTTCCAATCTTCAGTTGGCTCAGCTTTCACTTGCTTCCAATAGAATATCAAATGGACTTGACAAGGTAAAAACCAGCGAATCCATTGAAAGCAGTGTTCAGGCAAGCTCTCAGAAATATCATGTGGATGCTGATTTAATCAAGGCTGTTATAAAGCAGGAATCCAATTACAATCCATACGCGATGTCCAGCGCAGGTGCTCAGGGTCTGATGCAGTTGATGCCCGGCACTGCCGATTCGCTTGGCGTTGAAAATCCGTGGGACATCAATGAAAATATTGACGGCGGGACAAGATACCTGAAGGATCAACTGGTAGCATTCGACGGCAATCTTGAACTCGCTTTAGCAGCTTATAATGCCGGGCCCGGCGCTGTTAACCAATATAATGGCGTTCCACCGTACTCGGAAACACAGGGTTATGTAAAAAAAGTGCTTGATAATTATATGGAATATAAAAATAAGTAGTTTTACGACACCTTTAATCCACACTATCCACACTCTTATCCACACAAGAAATTCCTACAATTTACGTGCTTTGTGCCCTGTTTCCACATTATTCACAGGTCTGATTTCAACATTTTTCGCTCATTTTTTCATAACTGATTTATTTATGTATACCTTGAAAGGCAGTTTATCATGTACTCCTACAAATACATCAGTCAGATGAACGTCTTTTCTAAGTTTCCGACATTTTATTCCATTTGTCTTATTTTTCCATATTTGTATGTAAATAATATTTGTCTGGGGATTGGAAATGGACTGTGGAAATTATAAAGTTATCCACAGTTTTTGTCACCTAATCGCAGACCGGGTTTGGCGTTCAGATCCAGGCCTGAAACGTTTCCCCGCTTGTATTCGTAATATGCTGCCGCCCCTATCATTGCAGCATTATCCGTACAAAGGATGGGTTTGGGATAGTACATTTCCATACCGGCCTTTTCTACTCCAGTTCTCATATCAGTTCTCAGGCGGGAATTTGCCGCCACTCCGCCTGCCAGTGCTACACGGGCTACACCCTTTTTTTCGGCTGCCTTTAGCGTATTACTGACCAGAACATCCACCACCGCTTGCTGAAAGCTGGCACAAATATCAGGAAGATTGAGATCGAGACCTTTTTGGCTCATTGCGTTAAGATAGTTAAGGGCAGCTGTCTTAAGGCCGCTAAAGCTGAAATCCAAACTGCCGTCACTAAAATGAACCTTTGGAAAATCAATCGCTTTACTGTTTCCCTTTGCCGATTCCATGTCTATCAGAGGTCCGCCCGGATACCCGAGACCCAATGCCCTTGCAATTTTATCGAAAGCCTCTCCGGCAGCATCATCACGGGTTTGGCCCATAATCTCAAAAGTGCTGTAGTCTGCCACATGTACAATATGGCTATGCCCTCCTGACGCGACCAGACATACGAATGGGGGTTCCAGAGTTTCACTTTCCAGGTAGTTTGCGGCAATGTGCCCCTCGATATGATGCACACCTACCAGTGGTTTGCCTGCGGCTAACGCTATTCCCTTGGCAGCGGAAAGTCCCACCAGCAGAGCTCCCACAAGTCCCGGACCATAAGTGACGCCTATCGCATCCACCTGTTCCAGCCTGACACTTGCCTCTTCCAGAGCCTGGTTAATTACCGGCAGGACGAGTTCTACATGCTTTCGTGAAGCTATTTCGGGAACTACACCGCCAAACTTTTTGTGAATATCTATTTGCGAGGAGATAATATTGGAAAGTATCTTTCTGCCATTGACCACTATAGCCGCAGAAGTCTCGTCACAACTCGTTTCTATGGCCAGTATGACTGTTTCACTCAAAAAAAACACCTGCTCTTTCATTTTTCTGCCTTAGAAAAGCATTATGCGGCATATATAGTATGATAGTCCAAAAAATTCAGACTTTCAAGGCTGTAAAATGATAAAAAAAAACATGGGGTTTTTAAAGCCCCATGCTCCTAGATAGGAGAAACGCTAATGTTCCTTATAATTATACCAGCATTATACAGTAATAGACATAGTTCATTGTTACCCATTGTATGGCCTTTCAGGCCTATCTTACTAGTACTGTGGTCCTATGTGCCGGCGTTTTTACCGTAAAAGTGCTATTGAAATCACAATAACGCCCAATAGGAAGCGGTATATCACGAATATGCCGAAGCCCTTATTTTTAAGGTAATTCAAAATGAATTTGATACTCAGTGCACCTACGATTCCGGACACAGCTATCGCAACTATAAACGGAACAGCATCTATCGGCAGGCTTACAAGATCTTTGGCCTTATATACACCGCTAAGAAAAATGAAAGGGGTTGAAAGCAAAAATGTAAATCGTGCCGCATCTTCCCTGCTAAGCTTGAAAGCACGTCCCGCAGCCATCGTTATCCCTGAACGGGATACACCGGGAATCATGGCAATAGCTTGGGATACTCCTATCAGGAAACTCCTTTTAAAACCTATATCCTTAAGCACTACTTCCGATTTGGAAAGCTTGTCGGCAGCATACAGGACGAATCCCATTACGATCAGCATGATTCCGATCAGTATTGGATTTCTGAAGGTGGTCTCCACCTTGTCTTCAAAAAGAACTCCAAAGATACCGCCTGGTATGCAGGCCAGCATGATATACCAGAATAGTCTGCCATCCTTGGATTTTATATCTGTAAAACCTGCCTGAATCAGCCTGATCCAATCCCTCCAAAAGAAAATTGCAACAGCAAGCAGGGTCCCCATATGAAGTGCGATATCAAAAGCAAGTCCCGGATCCTTCCAGCCGAACAGCCAGGGTGCCAGCGTTATATGCGCTGTACTCGATATGGGAAGGAACTCCCCCAATCCCTGTATAATTCCGTAGATGATTGCCTGTATTAAGTCCATGTTAAATCCTCCAAAACCATTTTCTATTGATTAGTTTATATAACCTTAAAAATCCTTTAAGGCGGTATATTCTACCCCCATGAATAATCTAAGCCGCCTCGTCATAAAACCTTGGGACATAGTATCCTTCGTCTTTCTTTACAAATGGCCTTTTATCAATCGGAAGAGACCAGAGTCCCCGTTTATTCCTTATTGCCTCTTCCTGAAGTCCTTCGAAATAATCTCTGTAAACCGTATTGGGCTTGACTGCTTCCACCCTGGCATAACCTTGCTCTATCATAAAGGCATTTACGCAGGTACCATCTTTCAGAATAACATATGCCAAAAGCCGGTCATACTTGTCATACAAATCCTTCTCGAATGCAAGTGTGACCTGTTTATTAAGAAGAATCCCGCTCAGCTTTTCTGATGCCTGCTTTCCATAGGGCTGCACCGGCAACCCTTCTTTAACCGTTTCAGGCGTATCTATACACAGGAGCCTGACCTTGTACTCTTTACTTTCATATTTTGCTTTTATCGTATCACCATCGACTATCCTTGTCACTTTCACATGAATATAACCCCCTGCGACAATCCCTTCTGCATCGGAGACTTTTATGGGACTTGCTGCTGCGGCAACCATTCTGCTCGTGTCGGATTTCTGTGTTCCGCTGCTGCTAACTGCTGCCGACTTCTTACTGCCACTCGCTGCTTTTTTCCCGCTGATGTCCGCTGGCGACTTCTTACTGCTGTTTGCTGTTTTTTTCCCGCTGATGTCCGCTGCCGACTTCTTACTGCTGTTTGCTGCCGACTTCTTTTTGCCGACTTTTGTTTTTTTTTCGTCGTTGTCCGCTGTAGCCATCTTACTGCCCTTATCGACTTTCCCAGCGGTACTTGTTTCCATTGTCGTACTGGATGGCGTTCTACTGGAAACAGCTTTTTCAACTTGAGGCTGCAGTAAATAACACAGGGAAAGCATTACAACAATTACGGTTCCAACTAAAGCCGGAGCTATTTTCTTCATGGATTCCTCCACGGTCCATACTTTGTGTATACTCCATAGATAATAGCATATTATTACAGACGAGTACACCCTTAGGGAATAAAAACACAAAAATTGCAGCTAAGGCCGGAACTGCACCTTGCTGCATTATAAACCGCCGTCATGCCATTTATAAATCCTATCGCCGGTTCGAAAATATTCGTTTTCTATAACACATCGGCCAAAGAAAATGTTTCGTTTGCAGAAACATTTTCTTGCTACTGTATTTCAACTGTACTGGTCGCAAGCTTTGCTTGCTGCTCGCCCATGCATCCGGGGCTGGTCGCAAGCTTTGCTTGCTGCTCGCCCATGCATCCAGGCTGGTGATATGCTCACCGTCTGGATACCAGATGGTGCTATCCGGGCTTTTTGCCGATGCAAAAAGCTATAGAGGTGGGAGACACTATTGTCTCGCTATACATCCAAAGCATATGGTCTAGAACGCTTTCTCGATGGCGGCGGATGCTGCCAGAACCGGAACAGTGGGAATTTGCACCGGGATTTCCTCCTGCCTTCCCACCTTATTGCTAAATGTAAGCGCAATGACCTGTTCAATATCATCAACAGGAATGACCTCTATTCCGATATCGTTGAACATCTCCTGCCAGTTTTCTCTGGGTACCAGAACCCTGGTAATACCGGCAAGCTTTGCTGCCTCTACCTTTGCAGCCACGCCGCCGACCGGCTTTACTTTTCCTCGTATTGAAATCTCACCTGTCATTGCGATGTCACTGCTTACCGGCAGGTTCAGTATTGCAGAATATACCGCAGCAGCTATTGCAATTCCCGCAGACGGCCCATCAATCGGGATCCCTCCGGGAAAATTCAAATGGATGTCATATTCCTTTGCATCGAGATTGAGGAACTTTTTAAGAACAGTGAGAACATTTTCCACAGAAGCCTTTGCTGAACTGGTCCTTCTGAGCTTCTGTCCTCTCCCGTCCATTTCCTCTTCTTCCACTATACCTGTCACTTTGATGGTTCCTTTTCCCGCACTTGCTCTGCTGGCTGTAACCTCGATATCAATGACCATTCCAATAGAACTTCCAAAAACGGCCAATCCATTCATACAACCCACCTGCATGTCGGAGGCGCTGACTTTCTTATCAATACGCGGACTGTAATGTCCGAATTCCACCACCCATTCTATATCCTTGCGTGTGATCAGATTTCTACCTTCGACCTGAACCACACCCCCTGCTATTTGTATGATATTGACCGCATCCCTGCCATTTTGGGCATACCGGGCAATCACTTCCTCGGTGCCGTCCTCCATGTGGAAACCGCCCCTTACCGCAGCATTACGTGCAATAACGGCAATCTCATCCGCAGTCAGCGGTCTGAAAAAGATCTCTACGCATCTGGAGCGCAGAGCCGGCGGGAGATCTTCCGATTGCCGCGTTGTTGCACCAACAAGTCGGAAATCGGCAGGCAGGCCTTTTTGGAATATTTCATGTATATGAACCGGTATGTTTGAATCCTCTGTGCTGTAGTACGCACTTTCAAGGAAAACTTTCCTGTCTTCCAGAACCTTCAGCAGTTTATTCATTTGAGTCGGATGCAATTCGCCTATTTCATCCACGAACAGAATTCCGCCGTGAGCTTTAGTCACCGCACCTGCTTTAGGCTGCGGAATTCCCGCGACTCCGTACGCACCTGCTCCCTGATATATCGGATCATGTACGGAGCCAATCAGAGGGTCTGCTATACCACGCTCATCAAACCTGAGAATAGTCGCATCCACTTCCACGAATTTAGCTTCCTTTTTGAACGGCGAAATCGGAGCTAGCCTGGCTTCTTCAAGTATGACCCTGGCTGCCGCAGTTTTGCCGATCCCCGGAGGACCATATATGATGACATGCTGCGGATTTGGCCCGCACAGCGCTGCTCTTAAGGCTTTGATTCCCTGTTCCTGACCGATGATATCCCTGAGTGTAGCAGGCCTGGTTTTTTCAGATAGTGGCTCAGTCAACTTGATTTCTTTAAGCCTGCGAAGCTTTTCAAGTTCCTTTCGCGACTCCTTTTCAATAGCGCTTTTGTTCCCCTGTTGGGATTTCAAAAGGTTAAGAAAATAGAGCCCGATAATGATCGAAAAGAAAAACTGTATGATAAGAAAGGTGCTTGTGAGCATTCCGTCCCCTCCTCACGCTATTGCCAGCGTAAAAACATTATTTACATCATATATAGTATTAACCATATGGATGAATTTATCCGGCAGGAGAATTGAAAAGTAGCCGCTAAAAATCTCCGGTCATCAAACCCTCCTTGCTTCCCGCCGGATTTGTTTCACAAAAGACATCATAAAAAGAGCATCTCTCCTGCCGCGAACGTTCAGGCAGTCTGGAGAGATGCTCAATAAAATCGGTTTTTCAGTTATTTACGAAGCGGATTCCTTTTTAACTCTGGATTTTTTACTGGCAGTCTTTTTCAATGGCTTTCTGTTTTCATTGATCACCAGCTGAGGCGTCACATGCGTTTCTACCGTATCCTTCGTGACAATGCATTTCTCAACATTGCTTGATGACGGTATATCATACATCACATCCAGCATGATCTCCTCAATGATGGCTCTCAAGCCTCTGGCGCCGGTACTTCGTGCCAAAGCCTTGTCAGCTATTGCATCAAGTGCTTCCTGTTCGAATTCAAGAAGGGCGTCATCCATTTCGAACAGCTTTTGGTATTGTTTTACAAGCGCATTCTTGGGTTCCGTCAGTATCTGAACAAGAGCCTGCCTGTCTAGCGAACCAAGAGTCACAATAACCGGAAGTCTGCCTACGAATTCGGGGATAAGGCCGAACTTGAGCAAATCCTGAGGAAGGATATGAGACAGTATTTCCCCAATATCCTTTTCCTTCTTGCTTTCTATCGTTGCACCAAACCCGATGCCTCTCGTGCCGACCCTGTTCTGTATAAGCTTTTCTATACCGTCAAACGCGCCACCGCATATAAACAATATGTTTGTCGTATCAATCTGTATAAATTCCTGATGCGGATGCTTTCTCCCCCCTTGTGGCGGTACGGAAGCCGTTGTGCCCTCAAGAATCTTCAGCAGTGCCTGCTGAACACCTTCACCGCTGACATCCCTCGTGATTGAGGGGTTCTCTGACTTTCTTGCTATCTTGTCAATTTCATCGATATAAATGATGCCCTTTTCTGCTTTTTCAATATCGTAATCTGCAGCCTGAATGAGCTTGAGCAGAATGTTCTCAACATCCTCACCCACGTATCCTGCTTCCGTCAGCGATGTAGCGTCGGCAATTGCAAACGGTACATTAAGCACCTTGGCAAGTGTCTGGGCAAGCAAGGTCTTCCCTGAACCTGTCGGTCCAAGCATGACAATATTGCTCTTCTGGATCTCGACTTCACTTGTTTTGATATCCGTATTAATCCTTTTGTAATGGTTGTATACCGCCACAGAAAGTGACTTTTTAGCCATTTCCTGTCCTATGACATATTGATCCAGTATTGCTTTTATATCCTTAGGCTTGGGTATATCGTTAATCTCGGAATCGGTTTTTGTCTCTTCAAACTCTTCCTCAATGATTTCAGAACAAAGCTCGATACACTCATCGCAAATGTATACACCAGGGCCTGCTACCAGCCTTTTCACCTGTTCCTGTGTCTTGCCGCAAAAGGAGCATTTCAACTGCTTCTTCTCATCATATCTGGACATCGCTCCACCCCATTTATTTCTTTCTGATCATGATTTCGTCAACGAGGCCGTACGCTTTCGCTTCCTCAGCTGACATGAAGAAATCTCTTTCTACGTCCTTTTCAATTTTTTCAAGTGGTTGCCCTGTTTTTTCACTCAGTATGTTGTTCAGTTTGTTCTTTATTTTCAACAACCATTCTGTACGAATCTTAATATCTGTCGCTTGTCCCTGGGTTCCTCCCAGAGGCTGGTGTATCATGATCTCACTATTGGGCAGCGCAAACCGCTTGCCCTTCGCGCCCGATGCGAGCAAAAACGCCCCCATGCTTGCCGCCATTCCCACACAAATCGTCTGGACATCTGCTTTAACATGTTGCATGGTATCGTATATTGCAAACCCTGAAGTAATGGAACCGCCAGGACTATTAATGTACAACTGGATGTCCTTGTCCGGGTCGACTGAATCAAGGTAAAGCATTTGTGCAACCACCAGACTTGCGGTAACATCATTGACCTCATCGCTAAGCATGATTATTCTTTCCTTGAGCAGCATGGAGAAAATATCATAAGAGCGCTCTCCCCTGCTTGATTGTTCTACTACGATTGGTACCAGACTCATAAATATTCCTCCCGATCTTTTATATATTATATTACGGCATAAACTCCTAATTGTTTAGGCTTCTTTATCTTTTCCCATAAAATTCGCAAAATAAACAATCCAACTTATTCATCAGGACAGTTTTGCGTTTTCCACCAGGAAATCTACGGTTTTTCTGGCAACCAGATTGCTTCTGATATATTCTATATCATCCGGCCTCAAATGTTGCCTGAATTCTTCCTCACTCTGTTTATAACTTTCAGCCAATTTTGTTATTTCGGCGTTCGTATCCTCTTCTGAAGGCACAATCGCCTCGACAGCGCCAATCTTTTCAATGACGAGCTGGGACTTTACTTCCTGCTCGGCTCTTTTAGAGAACTGATCCCTGAAGGTTTTCATATCCATCCCCATGACTTCCAGATATTTCTCCAGTTCCATTCCCTGATAGCGGATTCTCATGGAAAAGTCATACACCAAATCATCAATACGCTTTTCAACCATGACGGAAGGAATCTCAAGTGTTGCATTTTCAACAACTTTATCGACTACCTTGTCTTCATTTTCATGGTGAGCCTTGTGTTCGGCCTTTTCAACGAGTTTCTGCCTAAGATCGGCTTTATACTGCTCCAGTGTGTCAAACTCGCTTACATCCTTAGCAAACTCATCATCCAGAGCAGGCAGTTCCTTCAATTTGATTTCTTTCACAGTGACCTTGAAAAGGGCTGGTTTGCCGGCAAGTTCGGCACTGCCGTACTCTTCCGGGAAGGAAACATTGACATCCTTCTCTTCGCCTGTTGTCACACCGATAAGTTGCTCCTCGAAACCGGGGATGAAAGTACCGGAGCCAATAACCAGACTATGATCGGAACCTTTTCCGCCTTCAAACGGAACGCCGTCTATAAAGCCCTCAAAATCAATAATCGCCGTGTCGCCTGTTGCCACCGGTCTGTCTTCCACAGTCACCAGCCTTGAATTCTTATCCAGGACCTTCTCAATTTCCTTTTCAACGTCCTCATCAGTCACCATTGCTTCTGTTTTTGTGACTTCAACACCTTTATATTCACCAAGCTCCACATCGGGCTTGACTGTTATTTTTGCAGTAAATATGAAAGTCTTTCCCTTGCCTATTTGTTTTATATCAATTTCAGGCCTATCCACAGGATGGAGATCATTCTCTTCTACAGCCTGATCATATTCGTCCGGGCAAATTGCATTAATCGCATCCTCGTACAAAACCTGTTCTCCATAGAATTTTTCTACCATATATCTTGGAGCTTTCCCTTTTCTGAAACCAGGTATGTTAAATTTCCCTGCATTCTTATGAAATGACTTTTGCATTCCTTGTTCAAACTTTTCCGCATCAACTTCTATTTCAAGTTGAACTATGTTTTTGCCAATGTTTTCTACTTTTACCTGCATTTGATTTCAAATCCTCCTATATTCTTTCCATTATAACACATCGGTTCAAAGAAAATATTTTTGGTTAGGCGATATTTTGCTCTGCGAATTACGCTTCACAGAAATATTTTCTTACAGCTGCTGCGTTTCAACGAGGCTGGCCGCAAGTAAAGCTTGTTGCTTGCCCATGCATCCGGGGCGGAAGATATGCTCACAAGTGGGGAACATCTTTTGCCTCGTTATAACTCGTATATTATAACAAATAGTTTTTATAAAGTCCAATAATAATGGCC
>JAEWQC010000356.1 GCA_023399355.1 Bacillota bacterium
CCTTGCAGCCGGTGTCCGAAAAAAGCCCTTTTTAATCAAGCCCAATCTGGATGAACTTGGCAGCCTCTGCGGCAGGAATCTTGTTACAGAGGATGACATTATATTCGCATTAAGGCAGGTGCAGGAGTTTGGAATTGAAAATATTATTGCTTCGTGTGGCAGCAGCGGCAGTTATGCACTCTCATCCGGCAAGCTGTTTCATATTTTTTCACCGGAGGTTGAAGTGAAAAATACAGTTGGATGTGGGGATGCTTTGCTTGCAGGCATTCTGGCAGGACTGGAAATGGGTCTGCCGATGGAGAAGAACCTGAGGCAGGCTACCGCCATTGCTGCAGCTACCGCCATGCACGAAGCGACCGTGGGTTTTGACCCTGCAGCAGCAGCAAAACTTGAGGAAAAAGTAGAAGTTCTGGAACTGCCATTCCAGAATAGCCGCAACAGCTAAACCCGAGAAAAAGCAGAAGTTCCGGGAACTGCCATTTCAGGGTATCTGAAGCAGCTAAACCCGAGGGGAAAGCAGAAGATCAGGAACTGCCATTTAAGAATATTTACAAGAGATCTAAAGAATATATCATTAGGAGGATGAAACAAATGGAACAGATTCGATTTTATGAAGAACGGAAAAAGCTGGCTGAGGCAATGAAATTGTTGTTTGAGAGAAAATTGACAAATGCTGCGGGTGGAAACGCAGCAATGCGTGTTGCAGAAAACATGATTGTCGTTACCCCCTCCATGATGTCAGAACATAAGCACTGCGAGATAAGCGCAGAGGATATACTGCTGTGTGATTATGATCTGAACATCCTTGAAGGAAAGGGCACTTTATCGAGAGAATGCAGAATGCATGCGATGCTTTTAAGGAATATTCCCGAAATAGGGGCTGTGATACATGCGCACCCGGAGTATACAATGGTATATGTCTCGGCTGGCAAACCGATCCCTTCTGTAACTGAAGCAACACAGAAAATGGGTGACTGTATGCTGGTTGAACAAGCAAAGGCTTATTCCGAAGATCTGGCCGAGCATGTTTTTGATTTCTTCAAGGACAAGAGGGAGCTTTTAAAGAAAACCGGCTTATGCGCTTTGCTGCCGTTGCATGGGACTGTGGCAGTGGGTAAACACCTGGAGCAGGCATTCAGTGTTGTCGAGAGAATAGAATGTGATGCGAAATGCAATATTTTCAGCAAATTTATTTAATTCTCCAATTTATGCTATAATTTGATGGTATGTAAAAAGTCGATTGAATACGAAAACTTTTTCGTTGCGGAGGCTGTACTCATGCTTGCAGATGAGAGAAAAAGCAGAATCATTGAATATCTTGAGCAAAATGGCAGAGCTGAGGTAAATGTACTATCAGGGATGCTTGGTGTTGTTGCTGAAACGATCCGCAGGGATTTGCACGAATTGGAGAAACAGGGAGTGTTGAAACGTACACATGGCGGAGCTGTGATCATGAACCACAAGGAGAAGGAATATCCCGTCCAGGTCAGAGTCATGAAAAACAGTATTGAAAAGGATCGGCTGTGTTCGTTTGCCTCCAGGTATGTCAATGACGGAGATATGATATTTATTGATAACAGTACCACACTGGTGAATCTTATAAAATATATTGATGACAATATACAGGCAACCATACTGACCAACTCCATAAAGGTGCTCCAGGAGTTTGCTTCATGCCGCAAGGACAATATCACCATGATTTGCACAGGCGGCGTGTTCAATAAAAGCAATCTTTCCCTTTCGGGCACCTTTTCGGATAAATATTCCAGGGAGTTCTTCCCGAATAAAGCGTTTATATCCTGCCACGGCGTATCCGCCGAATATGGCTTTACCGACGGTAATTTTCTGGAAGTGGGATTCAAACGGGAGATGATCAGACTTGCGGGGAAAGTGTTCTTTCTGATAGATCATACGAAGTTTGGGAAGCTGGGACCCATCAGACTGGGCGGGCTTGAAATATGTGACGTGCTTGTTACGGATATTGCACCGGAAGAGGATATCGCTGTTCAGCTCAAGCAGGAAAATCCAAACATGGAACTGGTAGTGTGCGATTAAAAAGGAGATTATCAATGAACGCGTCCAAAAGTGTACTGGCATTTGATGCAGGAGGAGGCAGCATACGTGCACTTCAGATTGAATATTCAGGCGACAGGCTGACTTTCAATCAACTGGCCAGATTTGACAATGGTCCCGTAGCTGCCGGACCGGGTCTTTATTGGGATATACTTGGATTATACAAAAACTTGAAGGAAAGCCTTCTGATTGCTTCAAACAAGGGAGTGGAGGTTACATCCTTTGGCATTGATACATGGGGGAATGATTTTGCCCTGCTGGACAGGTCCGGCTATCTGATGGAAAACCCCTTTTGCTACAGGGATAAAAGGACGGAAAATTGTGTTTCCTATGTAAACGGATTGATTTCCGGCAGGGATATTTTTCATCTCAACGGCATACAGCAGGTACGGATGAATACCATGTACCAGTTGGTTTCTCTGGCGAGAGACAGGGCCTATATTTTTGATTATGCAGATAAACTGCTGTTTGTACCGGATCTCCTTGCCTATTATCTGACAGGTGAAATGCATAGTGAATATACCATGTCTACCATTTCACAGCTTTACAGCTATACATCGGGCAATTGGAATTTCTCTCTCATGTCAAGACTGGGTGTACCCGGGAAGCTGTTTTCACCGGTCATCATGCCCGGAACTTCTCTCGGCACCATGCTGCCTTCCGTATGCAGGGAAATTGGAATAAAGCCAATAAAACTGACTGCAGTGGGATCACACGATACGGCTTCGGCAGTGGCGGCAGTTCCGGCACCGGAGGGATACCCGCTTTATATAAGCAGCGGGACCTGGTCCATCGTTGGAACAGAGACGGATGCACCCGTTATCAATGATGACACATATGCATTCAACTGCTCAAATGAAGGCGGCGTCAATGATAGAATCCGGTTATTGAAAAATGTAATGGGCCTGTGGATATTGCAGGAGGTACAGCGCAGGTTTGCTGCGGAAGGCAGACGGTATACCTTTGAAGAACTTTCAAGGCTTGCAGAGGATGCCATGCCATTCAGGTCCGTGATTGACCCCGATGACGAGGTGTTCTATGAACCTGCCGATATGCCTGAAGTGATCAGGGATTATTGCAGGCGGACAGGCCAGCCCGTACCTGACAGTGATGGAAGTATAACAAGAACCGTTCTGGAAAGTCTGGCGTTCAAATACCGTTATGTCGTGGATGGGCTGGACAGGCTGACCGGCACGAGACATGAAGAGATATTCGTTGTCGGCGGCGGCGCAAAAAATTCTTTACTTTGCAGGTTCACTGCAGCCTCCTGCGGGAGGCCTGTAAATGCAGGTCCTACGGAAGCAACCGCATTGGGAAACGGACTTGTCCAGCTTATGTCGCTTGGTGAACTGGCAAATTACAGGGAAGCAAGAACACTCGTGAAAAGAAGCTTCCCGCCGGAGGTCCATATGCCATGTGATACGGAACGGTGGGAAGAGGAATATGGCAGATTTTTAGCGGTTACCGGACTGGCCGGGCTGCCTGGGAATAAAAGCGAATGATACCTTGATCGCCAATAGTGCAATTGGTTTCACGGATCTGCCCATTTGTTGACAGCTTCACAATGATGTAAATTAAAAGGGGCTGCCTCAGAACTAAAACTTTTGAGGCAGTCTTTTCTGCCTTAAAAGCACAAAAAAACGAATTCCGGGAATTTGCCACAGTGCAAAAAGGGCGTCCCAAAACTATTTTACCAGTTTAAGACAGCCCCTTTTTTAAGATTTACTTTCAAGATTTACTTTATAGGTTGAAAAAAGATTTTGTACAAGGAATAACTCTATTTTTCAACAAGACTCCAATTGGAATACAAGTAAAAAACCGGCGATAACGAATCGCTTTTTCAATGTCTATCACCTTTACTTTTTTCTCGCTTCTTTGATTTTGGATACAAATTCTGCCGCAAGTCTTTTGATGCTTGCGTAATCTCCTGTTTTGGCTCCGGCAGTGAGGCTTCCGCCTGCACCGACAGCAACAGCTCCGGCTTTAATCCACTCGCCGACATTTTCAACGCTGACTCCGCCGGTTGGCATCATACAAGCCTGTGGAAGAGGGCCCTTGATAGCCTTGATGATTCCCGGGCCAAATGCTTCGCCGGGGAATATTTTGAGGATATCGGCACCCAGTTCCATTGCTTCAACGACACCTTCAACCGTCATTACACCCGGCATGCAGGGTACCTGGTACCTGTTGCACAGTCTCAGTGTTTCACGGCTCAGATAAGGACTTACGATATACTGTGCTCCTGAAAGAATGGCTATTCTGGCGGTTTCAGGATCCAATACCGTGCCTGCGCCGATTATAATCTGACCGGCGTATGTCTTTGCCAGATCTTCAATAACCTTTGTAGCACCCGGTACCGTATAGGTTATTTCAATTGCAGCAGCGCCGCCTTCCAGACAAGCATCGGTGATCTTTTTTGCAGTGTCTGAATTTTCAGCTCTTACAACAACCACAAGTCCCGAATCAGTGATTTTATTAATGATTTCCCATTTCTTGCTCATGATACAGCCTCCTCAGTAAGAATTATTTCCATTTTGGATTGTCTGCTATGACAGGTTTACCATCCTTCTCAATTATAAGCTTTCTATAACCTTTTGTCTCTATTGTTCCGTAATCATGTCCGGCATCAGCTCTGAATACAAAGAAAGTAATCAGGGGTTCACTGCCGACATTTATACTTCTGTGCGCATATCTTCCAGGGACATAGACCGCCTTGCCCGGGGTCATATTTTGTGCATCCCAGTCACCTTCCGGGTTCTCCATGAGCATAGTTCCCTTTCCACTAAGACAGTAGTAAACTTCAGCAGTATCAAGTATCGTGTGGAAATGGCCTTTTGTCATGTAATATTCGTCGCCGACCTTGCCGGGATATACGATGCTGGTTCCGAAGAGAAGACCCCCGGAGGTCTCGGGAAGCCCCAGTTCATAGAATTCGTATATTTTGGCATCCTCTGCTTTGACTGCTGTGTCAAAAGCGGCATCATCCGCAAACATGCCTTTCATATTGGACAAGTAGCGCAGAGTCGATTTTCTGTCTTCCGACATTCCGCTTTTCAAATCAAAACCGATTGTAAAGGGATTCACATTGATTTCGCTCATTTCTTTTCCTCCTTTATCCATTTTGCCTTATTTCATTGGCGATCTTTTCACATTCATCAAAAATACTGCCTGTGATGTCCACATGGAACACTTCTGCGATAACCTGAGTCCAGCCATGAACAAAATAAATCCAGCCGTCTTCCACATGAAGTTTTTTTGCAGCCTTTTGAGCCAATGCCTGGTGCATGAAAAGCAGGTCGCCTCTGTAATTGATTTCCCAGATGAGGCTGTTCTCCGGAAATTCCACTGCATCTGTCAGCGGTGATCCGGGTCTGTCTTTGCCCAGTCCGGTGGCGTTCACGATCAGGGAATAGGGTTTGAGCATTTTGACCAGTGCATCGTTTTGTGCGGTTTCGGGTGTCAGATGGAATTCTGCGGCGGCATCGGGCTTGATTTCCCTGACGAGTTTCTCGATTTCATCCAGCCTCGGTTTGCTTCGGTTGCCTACAATCAATCTTGAAGGA
>JAEWQC010000037.1 GCA_023399355.1 Bacillota bacterium
GGTGACCTTGCCAGATGGCTGCCGAATGGAGAGATAGAGTATCTTGGAAGAACCGATTACCAGGTAAAAATCAGGGGTTTCAGAATCGAATTGGGTGAAATTGAATCGGTTCTTTTAAAGCAGGAACAGATAAGAGAAGCGTTGGTAACTGCTTTGACAGATACAGACGGAAGTAAATATCTATGCGCGTATATGGTATGCAAAGAGGATATAGAACCCTATGAACTGAGAGAACGCTTACAGGACGTACTTCCCTATTATATGGTTCCAGCCTACTTTGTCAAGCTTGAAAAGATGCCTCTTACTCCAAATGGCAAAGTTAACAGGAAAGCACTGCCTGATCCTAAAGGACAGGTAGTATCCGAGGAAGAATATGTTGCTCCTGCCAATGAAACAGAGGAAAAGCTTGTGCGAATATGGCAGGAACTGCTTGGAATAAGCGAGGTAGGGGTAAATGATAACTTCTTTTCCATGGGAGGTCATTCACTGAATGCTGCAACACTTGTTTACAGGATTCATAAGGAGTTTGATGTAGAACTGCCAATCCGGGAGGTGTTCACGTCACGTACAATTAAGACCCTTGCAGAGTTAATAAGAGCAGATGAAAAGAGCACTTATACGTCAATACAGCCATTGAAAGAGAGGCCGTATTACCCGGTTTCGCCAGCCCAAAGAAGACTGTTCGTCATTAACCGGATTGAAGGGCCTCAAATTAATTATAATATGCCTGAATTGATCATGCTGGAGGGTGCCTGTGAGGAAGAAAAAGTTGAAAATGTAATGAAACAGCTTATCAAGCGGCATGAAATATTAAGAACAACCTTTGAACTTTTAGATGGCGAGCTTGTACAGCGCATACATGAAAGTGTTGATTTCAATATAAGTTGTACTGATTTGAGCAGAAATGAAGCCGACATAAATTCCAGTGAATTGAAGGATAAAATAAACAGTATCCTAAAAGACTTTATAAAACCTTTTGACTTGAAGCACGCGCCCATCTTCAGGGCAGGACTGATAAAACTGCCCGATAATAAGAGTATTCTCCTGTATGATATGCACCATATTGTTTCTGACGGTACATCCATTGCCATATTGCGTGAGGAATTTTCAGAACTTTATAATGGCCTGGAACTTGAGCCTTTGAAACTGAAATATGCAGACTATGCAGTATGGAAAAACAATCTGTTGCAAACTGAGGAAGTAAGGAAACAGGAAAGGTATTGGCTCGAGAGGTTTAAGGGAGAGCTGCCGGTACTCGATTTGCCGACGGACTATAGCAGGCCGCCCTTACAGAGCTTTGCGGGTGATGTTTTTTTATTCCGGATAGACAGCAAACTTACTTCGGTACTTCAGGAATTGGCTTCAAAATGGGAAGGTACACTGTTTATGCTGTTGTTATCGGCTTTCAACATACTGCTTTCCAAGCATTCGGGAAAGGATGATATCATCGTTGGGACACCGATAGCCGGAAGACATCATGCCGACCTGGAAAGATTAGTCGGTGTATTTATAAATACATTGGCTATGCGCAATAGTCCGGATTCTGCCCTTACATTCAAAGAGTTTTTTGACACCGTTAAGGAAAATTCATTTAAAGCTTATGAAAATCAGGATTATCAGTTTGAAGACCTGGTAAACAAGCTTGAAATCGAAAGAGATTTGAGCAGGAACCCATTGTTCGATGTAATGTTTATTCTGCAAAACATGGATACCAGGATACAGGGGGCACAGGAAATCTCCTCAAATCCCTTTGAATCAATTAATAAAACCTCAAAATTCGATTTGACTCTTTATGCCTTTGAGGCAGGAGGAAGGTTAAACTTTGCATTCGAATACTCAGTTGCTTTGTTTACACAGGAGACAATTACAAGGTTTGCACGGCACTTTGAGAATATTTTAAAGACTTTGGCAGAAAACGAGAATATTGCATTATCGGAAATAAACATACTCTCTGATGAAGAAAAACATAAGATACTTGTGGAAAATAATAATACAGCCCTTGAATATCCCAGGCATATGACTGTTCATGAACTTATTGAGAAACAGGCATTAAAGGCGCCGGACGATATCGCTTTGATTTATGGCGAAAAAAAGGTTACTTATGGTGAATTAAATCAAAGAACTGCAAACCTGGCAAGAATTCTTCGAGAAAAGGGAGTAGGCAGGGATAGCATTGTCGGAGTAATGACAAGCCGCTCCATCGAGATGATGATTGCTATTGTGGGAGTATTGAAGGCAGGAGGGGCCTATCTTCCAATCGACCCCATGTATCCTGCCGAAAGAATAAAATATATGCTGGAAGATAGCGGTGCAGGGGTTTTACTCGTTGACAACAAGCAAGCGGCAGCCGGTAATGAAAGCAGCCTGGAAATCATTAATATGCAGGGTGCCGAGATTTTCAGCTGTGGTGGGGAAACCCTGGGAAACATCAATGAACCGGGTGATCTGGCTTATGTAATATATACATCCGGCTCGACAGGACAACCGAAAGGTGTAATGATCGAACACAGAAATGTCGTGAACTTTATCGAAGGCATGGTCTCCAGGATTGAATTCACCCCGGGAAGCTCAATTTTGGCTTTAACAACAATCTGCTTTGATATATTTGTGCTTGAGACCCTTCTTCCATTGTCAAAAGGTCTCAGGGTAGTGATTGCAGATGAAGAGACCCAGCGGGACTCCAGACTTTTGAGTGAATTGATTATAAAGAACCGGGTAGAGATGGTTCAGATGACTCCTTCCAGAATGATGCTCCTTTTGGAGGGATCAGGAAACCGGGAATGCTTCGATGTGCTAAAGACAATCATGATTGGCGGAGAAGCCTTTCCTAAAAAGCTGCTGGAGGATCTGAAATCAGTCACAACTGCAAGGATATATAACATGTATGGTCCCACTGAGACGACCGTGTGGTCTACTCTGAAGGATTTGTCGGAGTCTGAAAGGATAACAATCGGAAATCCGATAGCCAATACAGCTGTTTTTATTCTCGATTCCAGGGGGCTGCCTCAACCGGTAGGTGTTATAGGAGAACTTTTTATAGCCGGTGATGGTGTCGTAAGAGGGTACCTGAAAAGGAACGAATTGACCTCGGAAAGGTTTGTGCCATGTCCTTTCCATAAGGCTGAAAATGGACAGCTGCCTTCACGGATGTATAAGACCGGTGACCTTGCCAGATGGCTGCCGAATGGAGAGGTTGAATATCTGGGAAGAACCGATTTTCAAGTTAAGGTTCGAGGCTACCGTATTGAACTGGGTGAAATCGAAAGACAAATGCTGAACGTTGCGGGGATCAAGGAAAGTATAGTTGTTGCAAAGGAAAACGGAGCAGGGGACAAATATCTTGTAGGATATTATGCAGCCGAGGTTGAAATTGAGGTACAAAGTATAATCTCAACACTGGAAAAAAGTTTACCGGAGTACATGGTTCCGGGAGTATATATCAAGCTTGAAAGCGTGCCGCTTCTGCCAAACGGGAAAGTCAACAGGAAAGCTTTGCCCGAGCCCGATAAGGGAAGGAATGCACTGACTTCCGAATATGCAAGCCCTGCAACCGAAATTGAAAAAACTCTAGTGGAGATATGGCAGGATGTTCTTAAAGCAGACGTGGTGGGTATCCACGACAGCTTCTTCGAGTTGGGAGGAAATTCACTGAGGCTGGTAATACTTCAGTCACGGATAGACAAAATCTATCCCGAAATAATGAAGATTGGCGACTTGTTCGCATTTCCCACCATTTATAAGGCAGCACGTTTCATTGAAGAGAGCAGCGAAACCGATATGGATTCCATGTCGGTTGAACTGCTGGAATTTCCGGCGGAATACTTTTTAGGCGAAGATGTGCCTGACGAGGATACGGTATTCAATCTGGCCGTTGAAGAGCATGTATGCCATGAACTTGGTATGCTGGCCGAAACAAGCGGTACGGAGCTTTGTGATATCCTGGCGGCGTCCTTTGTATATTTGCTTTCTGAGGTTACTGAAAATCAGGATATTCCCATTCAAACCATTCTGAATGACTCGGAAAAGATCTATTCATTGAAGAGCAGTTTATCGGATTTAAACGAGCTGGCAGAATTATTCCACCAAGTAAAAAAAGAGAGGATAAGCTTTGGTGAAAAAAGAGGCCTTTCACCAAGAATGCTTGGAAAAATCACGATTGAAAAAAACAGGAATGAACTGCTGCCTTTATTTTGTTATGGGAATTCAGCTATGGGAATTTCTCAAGGCGTGTTTGATATTGTGTTTAAAGTACAAAACAGAAACGGCCGGCTGGAACTTCTTTGTGAGTACAATGCATCAAGACTGAGAAAGGACAGCATTGAAGGGCTTGCTTTAGGGTATGTGAAGCTATTGAATATTATGATTGACAACAACTAAATGTTTTCAGGAGGATGTAAAAAATGGCAAACAAACTGCTGGATTTGAAGGGCATCAAATTGACAGACATCTCAAAGGAGGAAAAATCGAAAATCAGTAATATCTCCAGGAAGGATGTTGCTATTATCGGGTTGAGCTGTACTTTTGCGGAAGCGAAGGATTCATCCGAATTCTGGAGTATACTTGAAAAGGGCAAGGATTGTGTCAGGGAGATACCTGAAACGAGAAAAGCGGATTTGGACATGTTTTTTCGCCTGAATGGGGACGAACAGAAAAATGTTGAATACTGTGAACTTGCCTATATGGATGAAATAGACAAGTTTGACTATGCCTTTTTCAACATTTCACCGACCGAAGCCGGATTAATGGATCCTAATCAGAGACTGTTTCTTCAAACGGCATTTAAAGCAAGTGAGGATGCCGGTTATGGGGGGGACAGGCTTTTCGGAAGCAACACCGGTATCTATGTCGGACATAGCACCGATTTCGGATATGAGTACAAGAATCTTATTTCTGCTGTCAACCCGGAGGAATATTCAAATGCCATCCCCGGAAATGTCAAATCAATCATAGCCAGCAGGATATCATATATTATGGATTTAAAAGGGCCGAGTGTCGTGGTGGATACTGCCTGTTCCTCCTCCCTGGTAGCGGTTCATCTTGCGTGTCAGGGGTTAAGGAACGGGGAATGCGACATGGCTATAGCCGGAGGTGTGAAGTTCCATCTGCTTCCGCTAAAAAATGAAGGAAATGCAAAACTTGGGATAGAGTCTTCCGATAACAGGGCAAGAACCTTTGACGCCGGCTCAGATGGTACGGGCTTTGGAGAAGGGGTTGGCGCAGTTGTTTTAAAACCTTTGAACAAAGCACTGGAAGACGGAGACAATATCTATGCAGTTATAAAGGGGAGCGCTTATAACCAGGATGGAAGTTCGGTGGGGATAACGGCTCCAAATGCCCAGGCGCAGCAGGATGTCATACTTGCGGCCTGGAAGGATGCGGGGATATCTCCCGATACGATTACATTACTGGAGGCACATGGGACTGGAACCAAGCTGGGTGATCCTGTTGAAATCTCAGGAATACAAAAGGCTTTCAAACACTACACGGACAGAAAACAGTTTTGTGCAATCGGCTCTGTAAAGACAAACATCGGGCATCTTGACAGTTTAGCGGGCATTGCGGGTTTGATAAAATCCGTGCTTGCATTAAATAAGAAAAAAATACCGCCCAATGTCCATTTTACAAGACCTAACAGTAAAATAAGCTTTGAAGACTCGCCTGTTTATGTAAATGATACTCTTTCGGATTGGGAAACCGAGGGGTTTCCAAGGCGTTGCGGCGTAAGCGCTTTTGGACTTAGCGGCACAAATTGCCACACGGTGCTCGAAGAAGCTCCTGCGACTCCTTATACGCAGGCCGTTGAGAAAGTAGAGAAAACAAGTATTGTTAACTTATCTGCTAAAAACAGAGAATCATTAACACAGATGATTTCCAATTACAAAGAATTCCTGGAGGATAAAAAAGACTTATGCCTTGAAGAACTATGCAATACTGCGAACACGGGAAGGAGTCATTATAATTTCAGGATATCAATACTTGCCGGGAATCTTGAAGAACTCAGGTTTAAAATCGGCAAGCTGGCAATATCAGGACCGGACTTGCCCATTGAAGGGGTTTACTTCGGAGTACATAAGCTTATTACCGTTATGAAGGAGAATAGAAAAAATGGTGAAATCACCGAAGACGAGAAAAGGCAGCTTAGTCTAAAAGCAGATTTATTGTTGAAAGAGATTTCACTGTATGGCAGCGGCGATGAAAAAACATTCAATGAGCTTTGTTCTTTATATGTAAATGGAGCGGATGTGAAATGGAATGAATTGTATAAAGGACGTAAAGTAAGAAAACTGAGCCTCCCGGGATATCCTTTTCTTCAAAGCCGGTGTTGGGTCGAGCCGAATGAACGGCTTAAAAATTATAATAAAACACAGCCGCATCCGCTTTTTGATCATTTGGTGGCAGATACTGTCGGTGTAAAAGTCTATTCTACTCTTTTCAGTCCGGACAGGCACTGGGTAGTAAATGAACACAAGGTTCTGGAGGAATATGTAGTTCCGGGAACAACCTATCTTGAGATGGCCAGGGAGATGGGAGACAACTATTACAATGACGGATATATACAACTGAAAGATGTTCTCTTTATGTCGCCATTGGTTGTAAAAGAAGGGGAACTGAAGAATATACAGAGTGTAGTAAGGGAAGAAGACGGATTCCTTTCATTTACAATTGCAGCAAAGTCAGTGAATGGAGATTCATGGAATAGGTATGTCGAAGGCAAGATCTACTGCAGTAGTGAAAAAAATCCAAGAATAGTCGATATTGAGCAAATCAAGTCCAGGCTGATGTCTTTAAAAGTGTTGAACAAAGAAGAAGAACAGGCGGGCGCTATTGTTGTCGGACCAAGGTGGGACAGCCTGAAGGAAGTTTATATAGCCGATAAGGAGGCGCTTGCGCGTTATGAGCTTCCGTTGGAATATGAAAACGACCTGAAGGAGTATGTACTCCATCCCGCACTAATGGACAGGGCTGCAAATCTGGCAATAAAAGCGGTTGGCGAAGGACTTTATTTACCATTCTCCTATAAATCCTTCAAAATATTTGGCCCGACTCCACGGGTACTATACAGCTATTTAGTACGGAAAGATGATGGAAAGCAGAATAAGGAAACAGCAAGGTTTGATGTTTTGCTCCTGAACGAGCAAGGTGAGGTTTTTGGTGAGGTTGAAGATTACTACATCAAAAAAGTACATATTGGCGAATTCAAATATCAACAAACCTATGGAGATGCAACGATATATTATGAAACATCGTGGAAATTAACGGATATCGAGAAGAAGGACATAGACCTGAAAGGATGTTCGCTTGTACTAAAGCCTGATTTGGGTTTTGCAGATGAAGTGGTGTCATTCCTGAAAGAAATGAGTGAAGATATCATTGAAATCGGGTTTGGCAAATCTTATAAAAAGCTGGATGAAAACAAATATACAATAAAGAATACGATAAGTGATTTCAGGCGATTACTGGAGGAACTAAAGAGCAGAAAGATTGATCGTATTTTTCATATGTCTACTTTGGGAGAGTACGGGAGTGTAAATGACATAGGTTCTCTTGAAAAGGAACTTGATACCGGAGTACTGAGCTTGTTCAATCTTTCAAAATCAATAGTCGAATGTAAATATGACGGAAAGCTGGACTTGTTCCTGATCTCTGAAAACATTAGTGAAGTCACGGGTTACGAAAAGGGAATAAATCCTCATAATGCCGCCTTATTCGGTCTTGGAAAAGTAGTGGGACAGGAGAATTCAAACATTGTTGTAAAATGTATCGATATTGATGATACGACAAAAGCAATGGAAGTTGTCAGAGAAATTGCATTGGGAGGCAAAGACCTGAGTGTTTCGTACAGGAATGGACTCCGTTACCTGGAAGAGTTATCCATAGTGTACATGCATAAGATTCAAGCAAAGGAAATTCAGCCCAAAGATACAGGTGTGTATATCATTACAGGCGGGACGGGAGGTTTGGGCCTGGAAATGGGGAAAAACCTGTCTTCATTGGGCAAGATCAGTCTATGCCTGATAAACCGCACTGAAATGCCTGCGAGGGAAGAATGGGAGTCCTTGATTGAAAATCCTTCCACAGAAAAAAAGCTTATCCATAAGATTCAATCCATAAGGGAAATGGAACAGACGGGCGCAAATGTTATTTGCGTAAAATGTGATGTGTCAAAAGAGAATGAACTGGAGTCCGCAATCAATGAATTAAGGAACAAATTCGGAAGAATCAACGGAGTGATACATTGTGCCGGTATTGCAGGTGACGGCTTTATTTTCCGCAAGGAAGAAGAGACATTTAAAAGGGTAATGGGGCCTAAAGTTCAGGGGACATTGCTTCTTGACAGGATGACCAGACAGGACGAACCGGATTTCTTTGTCCTGTTCTCTTCGATAAATGCCGTAATCGGCGTTGCGGGTCAGGGTGATTATACGGCCGCCAATTCTTACCTGGATGCATATTCGGTTTACAGGAACAAGCTGGGACTGAGGACTCTGGCCATAAACTGGCCTGCATGGCAGGAAACCGGAATGGCTGTAGACTATGGAGTTCATGAAGTAAAAGGATTATTTAATCCCATATCCACAGTTTTAGCAATCAATGCATTCAAGGATACAATTACAAGACCGTTTAAGAGAATCATTGTCGGGGAGTTGAATTTAGAATTTGATATGGATTATATCGACAATATGAACTATCTGCGTTTATCGGATGAAACGAGGAGCCTGCTTCACAAGATAAAGAAGAAGGCCACGAATGCCAGCCATGTAAAATATAATAAACAATCAGCCCATGTGGATATTAAAGGCAGAGATTATGGGGAATATAAGCCAAATGAAAGGAAACTTGCCCAAATCTGGGCGGAAGTATTGGGGCTTGGTGAAATCGATATTTATGACAGCTTTTTCGAACTGGGCGGCGATTCGATTCTGGCACTTCGGATTGCCAACAGAATGAATGAGGTAACAGGGATCAGCCTGAATATTGGAGATTTGTTCGAGCACATGACTGTTTATGATCTTGCCGGGTATTTGGATGAGAAGATGGGGGATGTAAATAACCAAACAGAATATACTCAGATAAATCTTTCGGGAAGCAGTTTGAAGGAGGATATGGGAGAATACGATGAAAACATGGGCTATGAGCTTACGCATGCTCAAAAGCGCATGTGGTTCATGCAGAAATATGATCCCAATATGACTGTATATAACCTTCCGGTAACCGGAAACATGACGAATACGATCATAGACCTGCAAAACCTTCAAAAGGCTATAAATACTCTTATTCAAAGGCATACATCACTGCGTACCATATTTAAGGAAGTCAACGGAGAACCCCGTCAGTTTATGCTCCCGAATCTTGAACTTTCTGTGGAACTTGTGGACTTATCGGAGAAGGAGAACAAAGAGCAGCTTCTGGCTGATACAATTTCAAGTGAGAATAAGGTACCCTTTGATCTTTCAGGACCGCTTGTGAAGTCCAAGCTGTATAAAATGAGTGAAGGCAATTACAGGGTTTATATGAATATCCACCATATTATTACGGATGGTTGGAGCATTAATATGTTTTTTAAAGAGTTGTTTGAAACCTATATGGCTATCATGAACGGGAGGGAAGTGGACGCAGCCCCCCTTAGGCCCGGATACCTGGATTATCTCAGGCAGCAGAAAATGTGGGAAAAAAGCGATGACTTTAAAAAGACAGAGGAATACTGGTTGAATGAAATTTCAAAGCCGGTTCCTGTACTGAACTTGCCAACGGATTATAAAAGACCCGAAATGCTGACGTATAATGGCAGCTTCATTAAATTCAGAATAAATAGAGAACAGACAAACAGGCTTAAGGAAATGGCGAAAAAGCTTAACTCTACATTAAACATGGTTTTGTTGGCTGAATATTTCCTTTTGCTGCAAAAGGTATCAAATGCAAAGGACATTATTGTCGGGATGCCTATTACAGGTAGAGATACCAAGGAAGCGGAGAAGATCTTCGGTTTGTTTATCAATACAATATGCATAAGGGTTCAGTTCGATGGTATAAGTACTTTTAAAGAATTGGTGGATTATGTAAAGAATAAAAACCTTCATGCATACAGACATAGCAAGTATCCTTTTGAACTCCTTGTAAATGGTGTAAATCCGGAAAGGGATACAAGCAGAAGTCCAATAGTTTCTACCATGTTTCAGATTTATGACAATATGCCTCCTGAATTTGATGGCGTTAGTATGTTTGAATTGAGTTTCATGGGCAGGGAATGGGAAAATGGAATGGAAGTGCGTGTGGAGTTTAACACCGATCTTTTCAAACGGGAGACTGTTAAGAAGCTTACGCTGTATTTTATAAGCATGATTGAGAAGACAACAAATAGTCCTTTTGAAAAGCTTGCAGACATAAAACTTTTAAATGCTGACGAGTTGCAGGAGATTACATCGCGGATCCTGCAAAATCAGGAAGATCTGGATATTAATCTTGATTTTCTTATGGAGTGACAGGGGGGGTATAAGTGGCACATGGTAAAACGTTGATTGAGGCGCTGATGAACTGTTGCAGGCAGGACACCGGAAGAATTACTTTCATTAACAGTGATGTTGATGAAAATGTTGTTTCCTATAAAGGGCTATTCGATAAAGCCTGTTGTGTGCTTGGAAAACTTCAGGCAGACGGGCTTAAAAAAGGTGATGAGCTTGTATTTCAAATTGAAAAGAATGAAAGCTTCCTGTTTGTGTTCTGGGCATGTATTCTTGGGGGAATTATTCCTGTTCCGATCTCCGTTGGCAACAATGAAGAACATAAGCTTAAATTGTTTAAAATATGGAATAAGTTAGAAAACCCCTACCTGGTAACGAACTCAAAGATACTGGAAGCTTATTTCAAATTTGCACAGGAAAGTGGATTTATTGATGCATATGAAAAAATTAAAAACAAGACTATAGATATTGATAGCATTTTTACTATTTCATTTCCCCCGGAACTACCTTTCCAATCACCGGAAGATATTGCATTTATCCAATTTTCTTCAGGATCTACCGGAGAACCAAAGGGGGTTGTGTTAACCCATGGGAACCTTGTTGCAAATATAGCTGCAATGATAACTGCCATAAATATAAGTGAAAAAGACTCCATTTTAAGCTGGGTGCCTTTAACCCATGATTTGGGCATGATTGGGGGGCATCTGACCTCTGTCCTGGCGAATATAAATGATTACATTATGCCTACATCACTGTTTATCCGCCGTCCGGTGCTTTGGATGAAAAAAGTAAATGAATACAGGACAACACTCCATTTGTCACCCAATTTTGGATTCAAGTATTTCCTTTCAAATTATAAAATTGAAAATGCCAGGGAGTGGGATTTGTCCTGTATCCGCTTGATTTTCAATGGAGGAGAACCTATTTGTGCGGAGCTTTGTGATACATTCATCCAAACGTTTGCAGAGTTCGGACTTGGGAAGGAAGCCATATTCCCGGTTTATGGTCTGGCTGAAGCATGTCTGGCTGTGGCTTTTCCACCTCATGGAAAGCTGTTCGAGAAAGTGATCCTTGACCGAAAATTCCTTAGTGTCGGACAAAAAGCTGTGGAATTGAATGATAAGGATTCAAACGATGCGGTAGTTTTTGTTGATGAAGGATATCCCGTAGAGAACTGTAGTTTTCGGATTTGTGATGATAACAACAATTTACTTGATGAAATGCATGTCGGGTATGTGCATATTAAAGGTAAAAACGTTACAAAGGGATATTACAAGGATGAATATGTAACTGCTAAGGTGATTAACGCAGACGGATGGCTTAATACGGGGGATCTTGCTTTGGTCAGGAATGGAAGGCTGGTAGTTACCGGAAGAGCCAAGGACATTATTTTTATTGATGGACAGAATTACTATCCTCATGACATTGAGAGAGTCACACAAACGGTGAAAGGCGTGGAACTTGGAAAAGTAGCCGTATGCGGGGTTCTGAACACCCGGTTGCAAAAAGAAGAGATTATCGCATTTGTTTTGTTTAAAAAACAACTCGAAGACTTTGTACCAATCGTTATTGACATAAAAAAGTGTGTAAACAGGAAAATGGGGCTGCAGGTAATGGAAGTCATACCCATAAGGAGCATGCCGAAAACTACAAGTGGCAAGATACAGAGGTATTTACTCGGAGAAATGTACCTGAAAGGGGAGTTTTCCAAAACGATTGATGAGTTGAAAAGGATTATTGAACTGGAAAACGGCAAACAAATGGAAGATGTGCCAAAGGGTGAAACTGAACGCATTTTATTGGAAATATGCAAAGCTGAACTTTCATGTGCCCGAATGGGTGTTGACGACAGCTTTAATGAATATGGCGCAGATTCCATAGCATTGACCAAATTACATTCAAGACTGGATGAGATTTATCCGGGCAGGATAAGCATATTTGATATTTTTTCCAATCCGACAATATCAAAACTGGCTGGGTTTCTTAACAAGAAAGAGGGTATTGCAGCCCACTTGCTGGAACTGCCCCGGGAGTTTTTTATCAGGGATAACGATTATATGCCTTCAAATTTCGAATTCCTTCTGAGCGGAGACTTGTATCAGGGTCTTGGCAATATTGCCGAGGTTGAAGGCGTAGATATTTACAATATATTGCTTTCAATTTATATTTATCTGCTATCCGAGATTTCCGGGAGGCGGTTTATATCCGTCCAGTCCGTAATTGATCAATTCAACATGATTACGCAAGTGGATATTGATTTAAACGGGATAAAGGATTTTTCCGAGCTTTTCAAGAGGGTTGCAGACATGTCCAGGGCTTCAGAAATGCATGGAAGTTATCCTGTGCAGGATGTCGGAAGAATTCAAAATGACAGGATGGGCACATTCGTATTGCCTCTATTTTGCAAAAACGGTTGTATTGCAGCAAGTCTATCGCTTTCGGATGTTTTCGATATTGTTCTGAAGGTTACTGAAAACGGAATTGGTTTGCACTTTGAACTGGAGTATAACCGAAATAGGCTTGGAAAGGAAAAAATAAAAGAACTTGCAAAAGAATATGCCGAAATGATTTCAACATTGATTTCTCAATATATTCGAATGGAAAAGGAATGAAATGTATTAAGGAGGACTTTAGGGGATGGAGAAAATTACTGAGAATATTCTATTATCGTTGCCGGAGTATGCAAACGCCAGAGATTACTGGCTTGAAAAGCTGGCAGGGGTGGCAGGCGGCACAAGCCTGCAATATGATTATATGGAGCAAAGGGAATATGTCAGAAGTGAATATAGAGTTAATCTGGAGGATGGAATCGCTAATAGACTTTCTGAAATAGGAAAAAACGGTGAATTGCCAACATATGTTGTCATGCTGGGGGCATTTAAGGCGTTATTGTATAAATTTACAGAAATACAGGATGTAGTCGTAGGTTCGCCGGTTTTGGTGAAGGAAGGACAAGACTCCGGCGGTAATGGAGCCGTGCTGCTCAGAAACCACCTGGATATGGGAATGACCTTTAGGCAGCTTTTGGAAGAGATCAGGCAAACCATTACTGAAGCACGTAAAAATCAACATTATCCTATCGGTAAGATTATTGAACAGTTAGGGGATGGAAATACTGAAAAGGCTTTTTTCAATACGGTTTTTGCATTCGAAAATATTCACAAAAAAGAGCATATAGAAAGAATGATCAGCGAATATGAAAGCGATATGGTGATTTCATTTTTGAGATCAGGACGCATGGGCGAGCAGTTGACGCAGACAACGACCAGCCCCGGGTCGGATTTTAATGGAACCATCCTATACAACTCGGTACGATATTCAGAGCAGACGATAAAAAGACTGTCAGAACAATATAGCTTTGTACTGGGACAGGCCTTATCAAACTTTTCTATAACAATGGGTGAGATAGAGCTTGTAATGCCGGAAGAAAAGAAGCTGCTAGTGCACGACTTTAATAATACAGCTGCTCTATACCATGGTGAACAGCTTATACACAGGATGTTTGAAGAACGGGTTTTGCTGAACCGGGACAATACAGCATTGGTTTTTAATGGAAGTGCCATCTCGTATGAAGAATTAAATAAAAGATCCAATCAATTGGCACGGACATTGCGGGAAAAAGGAGTGAGCAGGAATGAAATTGTCGGTTTGATGACTGAACGCTCTTTTGAAATGATCATAGGCATCCTTGCCATTCTCAAAGCAGGCGGTGCATATATGCCTATCGATCCTGAGTATCCGAAGGAAAGAATCAAATACATGCTCGAAGACAGCCGGACAAAAATCCTGTTGAAATATGGACCGGATCTGGATAGAAGCTGGTTTGACGGGGAAATTATCGATTTGAAACATCCTTCACCGTTCAATAATGAATGTGGAAATACCGGGATAGTAAATGAACCACGTGATCTTGCATATGTCATATATACATCAGGTTCAACCGGAAATCCAAAAGGTGTAATGATAGAGCATAAAGCAGTTAACAATTATATAAATGCAATAGGGGATGAAATTGATTTTTCTGCGGGAAGAGTGATACTCGCCTTAACTACAGTCTCTTTTGACATCTTTGTTACCGAAACACTTGCATCTCTTGTAAAGGGCTTGAAAATCGTGATTGCAGATGAAAATCAGCAGAGCGATATGAATCAGCTGTCGGATATTATAATGAATAATCAGGTGGAAATAATTCAGACGACTCCTTCCAGGATGGCACTTTTGATGGCCGGAAATAGTAGAAAAGACTGTTTTGGCATGCTTAAGACCATTATGATCGGAGGAGAGGCGTTTCCACAGAAACTCCTTGATAATTTAAAGGCGCTCACAACTGCAAAAATCTATAATATGTATGGCCCTACGGAAACCACTGTCTGGTCTGCAGTCAGGGAAGTAACCGAATGCAGCAGAATTACAATAGGGAAACCTATAGCCAACACGAGGATCTATATAATCGGTGCAAACGGGATGCTTAAACCTGTGGGTGTTGCCGGTGAGCTATGTATAGCCGGAGATGGGGTTGCAAGAGGATACCTCAACAGAATGGAACTGACAGGTGAAAAATTTATACCGGAGCTATATTATGAAAATCAAGACGGACTAAATCCGGAAGATCATAAAATAATGTATAGAACCGGTGATTTGGCCAGATGGCTCCCGGATGGAGATATTGAGTTTCTTGGAAGGATGGATTACCAGGTAAAAGTAAGAGGCTACAGGATAGAACTGGGTGAAATCGAAACGGTACTTCAACAGGATGAATCAGTCAAAGAAGCCGTAGTTAAAGCGTTTGATGACAACGATGGAAATAAGTACCTGTGCGCATATCTGGTCTGCAAGGACGAAATTAATTTGACAGATATCAGGGAATATTCCCTGAAAAAGCTTCCGGATTATATGGTGCCTTCTTATTTTGTTAAACTTGCAGAATTACCGATGACCCCTAATGGAAAAGTTGACAGAAAGGCGCTGCCGGAACCTTTGTCAGTTATGGGAAACAGATCGGGATATATTGCTCCTGGCACCGAGACGGAGAAAAAGTTAGCTGCAATGTGGTGCGAACTGCTTGGCCTGGAAAAGGTCGGAGTAACAGAGAACTTTTTTGTACTCGGAGGGCATTCTCTCAAAGCTGTAAATATGATTAACAGAATATTCAAAGAATACGATCTTGTGATTTTATTAAGTGATATATTCAAATATCCTACGGTAAGAGATTTGGCCAGTTATATTGAAGGCAAATACAAAGAAAACTTTATTTCACTGCAGACTGTAAAAGAGTTGGTCTCCTCCCCGGAAGAGGAGCGATTTGCCGATTTTATGCCAATATTGCCTGTGAAAGAGAAAGCGCGTTATCCGGTGTCACCTGCACAAAAAAATGTATTCTCATATGAACAGCTGCCTGAACTGAAAACAGCCAACAACATAGCTGGTGTAACTATCATTAACACTGAACTTGACGTTGACAGGCTCGGACAGGCCTTTGGAAAGCTTCTGGAAAGGCACGAACCTCTAAGGACTTCCTTTGCCCTGCATGACGGGGGCTTATTCCAGGTTGTACATGAGAATGCCGAATTTCATTTGAACTATATGGAGCAAGGGGTGGAAACAGATGCTTCAGGCAGCGGAACCAGGAGCCTGACTGGCATTATCGGAGAATTTATCCAGCCGTTTGATATAAGCAAAGCACCACTTCTAAGGGCTTGTGTTGTAAAACTGACGGATGGAGGCTATGCATTCATTTACGATATGCATAGGATGATATCGGATGCCATGTCAATTGGCATACTGAGGAGTGAACTACTGGAACTGTATAATGGGGATGAGCTTAAACCGCTGAAATTTCAGTATAAGGATTATGCATGCCGTTACATGGAACTTAAGGAGAAGGATGCTTTTAAGGACCAGGAAGAATATTGGCTTTCAAGGCTTGCAGGCGAACTGCCTGTACTGAATATGCATTGTGAATATCAAAGACCTCCGGTAAAAAGCTTTGAAGGAAACAGGCTTGGTTTTGAGGCAAATCCGGAATTGGCCGGGCGGATAATTGAATTTGCAGTGGCTTCCGGCACTTCGGTTTATACGGTATTGCTTGCTGCGTACAATACTATATTGTTCAAATATACGGGGCAGGAAGATTTCATCATAGGAACCGCAGTTTCAGGCAGATTTCAGTCAGATTTGGAAAACACTTTCGGATTATTTGCAAACTATCTTCCAATGCGAAATACTCTTGACGGCAACAGCACATTTAGTGAATTGCTGATGGCTTTAAAACAAAATACGGAAGATGCCTGTGAAAATCAATTATTCTCTTATGAAGAGCATGCCGGCAGGCTAAATTACAAGCTGAATCCAGGAAGGAGCTTCCTGTTCGATACAACATTTACACTGCAGAATACACAAACATACCATACTGCAGCGCATCAGAATTTGCATAACGACCGGCATGAGACTGCGATTCCGGTAATAAGCCATTACTATGTTCATCAAAGACTTGCTTTGTTCGATTTATCATTAAATGCATTCCAGGGTGAAGATAACCTTTGGTTTGAAATGGAATACTGCAGTAAATTATTTTCAAAGGAGTATATTGAAAGGTTTTCAAAGCATTTTATCAATATTTTGGAAAGAATTGTTGAAGAACCTGATACGGGCTTACTTGAACTGGATATGATGACTACGGAAGAGAAGAGGGAAATATTGATCAGGTTTACTGAACCTCTTCAACAAAAAGCATTTGAGGAATTCTGCAAATATGCTGAACTTGACATATCGGACAATTCTCTGAAAGACCCTGCCCAAAATTATATGGTTTATATTTTGGATAAAAATGAAAATCTGGTTCCTGTTGGTTTGCCGGGAGAGCTATGCATTGTGGCTCCTGAAAGTGAAATAAGGCGTATTGCCGGAAGTCAATTGGATTCAGGCAATTTCAAGGCCAGTCCATTTGATCCGGATGATTTGATGCTAAAAACGAAGAAACTGGCAAAATGGTTTGCTGACGGCAGTTATAAGCTTTTGGAAGAGGCTGGTTCCGATACGGCTTTCAGGGAGTCTTCACCAAAAAATTCTCATGCTGAAAACCTATACTCAACGATAAGACCTGTGGAAGAAATGGAATACTATCCTGTATCTTCAGCCCAGAGAAGATTGTTTATCTTAAACCAGTTCGAGGGAGCAGGTACCAACTATAATATAACAGAAGTAAGGCCACAGGGACCCCTGGACAGAGAACGTCTTGAATACACAATAAGAGAGCTGGTAAAAAGGCATGAAGCCTTCCGCACCTCATTTGAAATGGTGGATGGGGAGCCTGTGCAAAAAATACATAAGAGTGTTGAATTAGAGATCAATTACATTGATACATCTGAAGAAAAATTAAATGAAGCAATCAGTGGGTTTGTGAAGCCTTTTGATTTGAGCAAGCCGCCTCTTTTAAGAGTCGCAGCCATAAAAATTAACGAATCCAGGCATATACTGGTATTTGATATACATCATATCATCTCAGACGGGGTTTCTATGAGCATACTCGACTACGAATACTTTATGATTCGCAGCGGACACGAACTGCCTCCTTTGAAATTGCAATACAAGGATTTCGCGGTATGGCAGAATGGACTGGGCAACTCCGACATTTACAGGAGTAAGGAAGAATATTGGCTGGGCAGGTTCTCCGGCGAACTTCCCGTGCTTACTCTGCCTACGGACTATCCGAGACCGGCAATACAAAGTTATGAGGGCGACAATGTAAAGTTTGTCATAGGAAGGGACTTGTTCGGAAATATAAGAAGAACCGCTGTGGAATCCGGTGCTACAATATACATGGTCATGCTTGCGGCATTCAATGTATTGCTTTCAAAAATAACAGGACAGGAGGATATCATCATCGGCTCGCCTGTTGCCGGAAGAAATCATGCAGACCTGGAAAAAATCATAGGAATATTTCTTAATACGGTTGCTTTAAGGAACTATCCGGCTAAAGACAAATCTTTTACCGAGTTTTTGGAGGAAGTAAAGAGGAATTCTCTCGATGCTTTCGAAAATCAGGAATATCAATTTGAAATGCTTCTTGACAAAATCAAGCTGCCAAGGGATTTAAGCAGGACACCGTTGTTCAGCGTCATGTTCAACATGCTTAACATGTATAGCACCCAAAGCCGTACCCGATTGGGAACCGGCAGTTCAAACGGGCCGGATTCCCAATATGAAAGCAATACTTCAAAATTTGATATTAACATGTACCTGCAGGAAATCGACGATACTTTAAGAATTAATTGCCAGTATTGTTCAAGGTTGTTTAAAAAAGCTACTGTGGAATATATGATGGGGGAATACAGGAAGTTACTGGAGGGGATTACACTTGACCCAAAAAAGAAGTTGAAAGAATACAAAATATTAGACAAAAGGCAGCTTGAAAAAGGGTTCAACAAAGTACAGCCGCAGAACCAATACTTGAAATTCGCAAAGACGGAAATCAACAACACCCTGACAAACCGTTTTGAGCAACAG
>JAEWQC010000068.1 GCA_023399355.1 Bacillota bacterium
GGGTATCCGTATATACAATCGGGATATCGAGGTATAACGGTGTTGCAGCCAGACAGAACAAGGAAGTCAGGACTGCGGCTCTTTGGCCGTATGTCTTGTATGCCAGCAGGCAGGCCCCGATAATGGAAGAGGTAACACAAATCATATTCAATATATACGGGGTTGCCGGATATCCACCAAACAGAAATTTAAAGGTGCCTATGATCACGGCAGGGTACAGGTTGTAAGGGTATTCCTGAAAATAACCCCAATTGCGTACTGCATGTCCTGATGAAATATCATCCGAGGCATTGATGATTGCACCGAAATCCCAGGAAGGCTTTACTCTCAGTTCAAATAAACACAATGCCTGAAGTGCTGTATTTATGACTATTAGTGTAAGGATGGCTGCTTTTGCATTTTTCTGACCCATTTTTCTGACCCAATATTTGTCTATTGCCCATAAGATCAAAAAACAAAGCAAAAACACTAAAACAGCGGGAAACCCCTTTAATGGGTGTGATTTATTTTTAATGACAGGGAAAACCATTCGTATAGTAACATATCCAAAAAAAACCGAGGCAATTAAAAATATCGTGTAATTATAAAACTTCGCAGCAGAGCCTGTTTTTTCATATGATTTATCTATATCTGGAATCACCCCTGAATACTATTTCATCTTATTATGTTTCAATAAAAATAAATCATGAAAGGTAAATTGCAGCAGTCAAATAAATTTAACCGGACGTATACTGTATTGTTTATGCAAGGCAGGTATGTTAAAATCATTTTTACAGGCAGTTCTAATTATGAACGGTTTTGCGGGAGGGCATTTTATGGATACATTTATTGAAAAGCTGGTTACAAGGAAGCGCGGGTTCAAGGATAGTCTGCTTACATCGGGCATAGTGACCGGCGTAATCATTCTGGTTCTGCTGTGCATTACGGTCAAAATACTGCAGTCTATCGGTATCTTTTTCGCGGCCGGTATCATCTATCTTGGATATCGTCTGATTGTAGCACGGAACGTGGAATTTGAGTATATTGTCACAAATGGCGAGCTTGATATAGATAAAATCATTGCCCAAAGAAAAAGGAAGAGAATTTTCAGCGCAAGCTGCAAGGAGTTTGATATTCTGTCGCCCGTAAAGAGCAACAGCTTCAGCCAGTCGGTACAGAGCATAAAGTGCAGGATTGACGCCTCGAGTTCGATTGATTCGCCAGGAGCTTACTTTGCGACACTGAATTACAAGGGTAACAGGACATTGCTGATATTTGAGCCGGATGAAAAGATATTGAACAACTTTAAGATCTTCATACCGAGAAAAATCAATACAGTCGCCAATACGACGAAAATAACCAATGCAACCAATACGACTAACATAACCAATGCCACCGATACTACCGATACTACCGATACTACCGATACTACCGATATTACCGATACTACCGATTCGAACTAATCAATGCCAATATCTTATGGGCGCTCCCGGAAAGAATCACAAGGGAGTGCCTTTTGCATATAGGGGGTTCTGTCATTCCTGTTTATCCTTGGCATTGCCATCCCTTCGGTGTCCTATGCCTTGACGGACAGGCAGAGTATAGTGGAGCGGCTGCGGGCAGTTGAATAGCTCTCAGGGGCATCAATTATTTACAGAAAAGATACTTGCAGTAGAAAGTCTTACAGGTGCGGAACCTGCAGGACTTTTTTACTTATTTGCCGCTGCTGCTCCGGAAATTAACAGCCTGTATTGTGTTCATTCATGATGTTCCTGAAGCAACAATTGTATTAAAACTTCTTGTGTTTAACATTTTTTAAAGAATGGAAGCAGGCTTTTGTCGAATTATGAAGTATAATAGGGGGGAGGAATGTCCTGTTTTAACGCTATAGATATAGGCTTTATGGAAGAATATGACGATTATATTGATTTTATTCGGGGGTACTTGTGAAGAAACTCTATTTGAGGTTGACGGTTTATATTATCATAGTTGTAATTGTCGGCGGATTTGCATACGGTGTCTATAAAGCGTTCTTTGCACCGAATGATACTATTGTTCCAGCGTTTGCAGAGGGAAAGCTGAATGTCGTCGTCGGGGGAGAGGTGATCGACAACGGAGGTGAGCCCGTCATTGTCGATGGCAGAATCCTTTTGCCGCTGCCTCTTGTCAGGCAGTATATCGATCCCAACATCAACTGGGATAAGAAAGCTCATAAGCTGACCATCACTACGAAGGACAGGGTGATCAGAATGAAGACGGGGAGTCTGGAAGCGTATGTGAATAACAAGCCTGTGAACCTCAATATACCGGCAAAAGAAGAAAAAGGCGGCGTTCTGGTACCTATCGAGTTTCTGAGTGAATTTTACGGAATTGAGATAGCCTTGAACAAGGATAATACTGTTGTCATTATAGATTTTAAAAACAACAAAGGGCAGACGGCAGAGCCGGTCAAATCCGGTGCCGTTGTCAGGACCGGGCGGTCCACGGCTTTCCCTATTGTGAAAAGGCTGGAAGGCGAAGAAGGAGGCGATAGCGTCCTCCTGGTTTTCAAGGATTATGACAAATGGTACAAAGTACGCACTGCTGAAGGTGCAGTGGGGTATATCGAGAAAAGGTTTGTAGCAGTGAAGCCTGCATCAGCAGTCGAACCGGTGCAGGATGAAAACGGGGTTGCCGTATGGAAGCCCCAAAACGGCAAAATCAATATGGCATGGGATTACGCCTACAATATGAAATCGAACCTGTCCACAAGGACCATAATAAAAGGCCTGGATGTAATATCACCCACCTGGTTCCAGGTGGTCGGTATTGATGGAGAGATCGAGAACCATGCTGATGGTAAATATGTTGAATGGGCGCATAAAAACGGGTACAAGGTTTGGGCACTTTTCAGCAATAACTTCAGCGAAAGTGAAAATACCGGCAAATTTTTGAACAATACAGACTCCAGGGAGAATGCCATCAAGCAGCTTCTGGCCTTTGCCGCGCTATACAAGCTGGACGGCATCAACCTGGACTTTGAGAGCATGAAAGACAGAGACAAGGATTCGCTTACCCAGTTCGTCAGGGAATTATCGCCGCTTCTTCGGGAACAGGGACTGGTAGTTTCCGTAGATGTCAATCTGCTGCCGTGTTATGACAGAAAGGCGCTGGGCAAATCAGCCGATTATGTTGCGCTGATGGCTTATGATCAGCACTGGAGCGGCGGCGGTGTCGCCGGATCGGTTGCCCAGCTGAGTTGGACGGATGGGGCTGTGCAAAGCTTTCTTAGGGATGTGCCCGCAGAGAAGCTGATACTTGGTATGCCTTTTTATACCAGACTATGGAAGGAAACTCCGGATAGTGGTAAAATAAAACTAACCAGCCAGGCTCTATCCATGAAAGGCATACGGAAATTATTGGAGGAGAGCAAGGCGCAGAAAACCTGGGACGAAGAGAGCGGTCAATTTTACAGTGAATATACCAAGGATGGCGCTACATATAAAGTGTGGCTTGAAGATGCGAATTCTTTGAATCTGAGGACTTCGCTGGTGCATAAGTACGAACTGGCCGGAGCGGCCGCTTGGAGGCTTGATTTTGAAGTGCCGGAGGTCTGGAATGTGATCAGCCGCAACCTTAAGGTGATTGGCAGTTACTCGGAATGGAAGCTGGAGAACAAAAACGCACAATATGCTTTTTCGGGAGGCAGTTAAGATGCAATATACGCTTGAAATCGTCCTGAGACTCATTCTTGCGGCATTCCTGGGAGGTGTTGTCGGGTATGAAAGAGAACATACGAACAGGCCGGCCGGTTTTAGAACACATATCCTTGTTTGTGTTGGCTCGGCGCTTGTCATGGTGACTTCCGAATTCATATTTGACAAATACGGCAAAGCTGCAAATATCGATCCTGCAAGGCTTGGCGCGCAGGTCATCAGCGGGATAGGCTTCCTTGGAGCCGGCACTATTATAAGGGACGGCTTTAATGTCCGCGGCCTTACCACGGCAGCAAGCCTCTGGGCTGTATCCTGTGTCGGTATCGCTGCAGGGATCGGCTTTTACGAAGGGGCTGTTGCTGCCACTCTGATGATTTTCCTGACACTGATCTCCCTGAAGAAGGCGGAGAAATATTTTAACAAAAAAAATAAATACAAAGCATTGACCATAGAATCGGAGAACTTGACAGGCCAGGTCGGAAATGTCAGCAGTGTCTTCGATAAATATTGTATAGAGATGAAAAGTATACAGCTCTTTAAAAACAAGGAAAATGCCCTCATGATAAAGATGCTTGTAAAAATGCCCGAAGGCAGGACAGGTATGCAGGCAATGAATGATCTGCAGGTGCTTCAGGGCATCCGAAAGATCTATGAAGAGTAGTTGCTCAGCGTATCCTTATGAGTGCCATGGTAATCAGCAAGACACCCGGAACGACGGAAAGCACTTTTTTATTCACCCTCGAAGACTCGCCCAACCGTTTGCCAAGGCGAGTACCGCCTTGAAGAAACAACAGTTGAAAAATACCCGCTGCAAACGGTATAAAGAGAGAACTGATTCCTGCCAATGCACTTCCTATCCCCACCCCTATGGCATCGACAGACAGTGCAAACCCCAGCAGTAGAGCCTCACGCATGTCAATGACCCCGGAACTGTCTATATCTCCTTTATCAGGATTTCGTATAACCTGAATGGTAATCCCAAGCGATTTTACCGCGATTTCCAGAAGTTTTCTTTTTTCCGTACAGGTCTTTTCCTTCACACCCTCTTCTCTTTTAAGAAATGTTTGGAGGATGATATAGGCTCCCATGGCAGCGAGTATTACCGCACCTGATATGCTTGCAGCCGCAGGCGGAAGGATTCTGTGTGCAGCCTTTCCGGCAATGAGTGCGATGCCGGAGTAAAGAACGGACATAAAGCATATGATGAGTTTTGATGCCAAAGGGATCTTTATCTTTCTCATTCCATAGGTAATACCTGCGCCAAAAGCATCCAGACTCAGGGAAATTGCTATCAGCAGTATTGAAAATATCATTTTACCAGACCCTTCAAGCTGTTCTTTCATATATATGAAGCATACCGGACATATGTGATAATGGATATGCGGCAAAGTTCCGGATTGCTTGCCCCTGTTCCCGGATTGGTCTATTCAGCAGGTCGTTTGAATAAAAATAGGACATAGGGATAAAGGGGTGTCGTAATTTGAGTATACATGAACCTTTAAAGAAAAATAGCGCCGGGGCTTATGAGGAACACAACGGACTTAGTGAAAAGGAAGCAAGAAAGAAGCTTTTGGAACATGGCCTGAATATTCTTGCGGAAAAGAAGAGAATTTCTTTGATAAAGCTTCTGCTCAGGCAGTTTACCGATGTGATGGTATTGGTATTGCTGGTTTCTACAGTAATATCCGCCTTTATGGGTGATGTGACGGAGGCGGTGACGATCATCGCCATTGTGATCATAAATGCAATACTCGGGTTTGTGCAGGAATTCAGGACGGAAAAGACGATGGAAGCGCTTAAAAGTCTTGCCGCCCCTGTGGCAAGGGTGCTGAGAAACGGCAGAATGACCAGTATACCGGCGGAACAAATCGTTCCCGGAGATGTTATCCTGCTTGAAACAGGCGACAGGGTTCCTGCAGATTCCACCCTTATTGAGAGCGCGAATTTGCAGGCGGACGAGTCTTTGTTGACCGGTGAATCCATACCCGTAGAAAAGGCTGCATCCATGTCAGGAAAGACGACAGATCCGAAAGACAGGAAATACCAGGTCTACATGGGAACGGTGATCACCGGCGGCAGGGCAAAGGCGCGGGTTCATGCAACGGGTATGAATACTGAAATGGGCGGAATCGCCGATCTGATCCGGAATATAGAGGAAGAAGAGACTCCTCTGCAAAAAAGGCTTGCGCATCTTGGAAAATTGATAGTGGCAGGCTGCCTGATCATCTGTGCCATTGTAGCCGTCACAGGGATATTAAGGGGAGAGGACGCCTTCAACATGCTGCTCTCGGGTATCAGTCTGGCAGTTGCCGCAGTGCCGGAGGGCTTACCCGCGCTTGTCACGATTTCTCTTGCGCTGGGAGTTCAGAGAATGCTCAAGAGAAATGCGCTGATAAGAAGGCTGCCAGCTGTCGAAACCTTGGGTTGCGCAGGCGTGGTATGTTCGGATAAGACCGGTACGCTGACCCAGAACCGAATGACAGTCAGAAGGATATTTGCGGGTGATAGGATGGTAGAGCTCAGGGATGACGGGCTTGCGTGGCCTTTCTTTTTCAAGGGAGCCAGAGTGGATCCTACGAAAGATGTGATTCTCAGGCAGGCTCTTGAAATAGGGGCGCTTTGCAATAATGCGAGCCTGTCCCGTGAAAAAACGGCAGGCAACTGGGAATTCAACGGTGATCCGACGGAAGGGGCGCTGCTGGTTGCTTCGATAAAAGCCGGACTGACCCCTGAAGGGCTTGCTTTAAATTATTTCAGGGTTGACGAGATCCCCTTCGATTCAGATAGGAAATGCATGTCGGTTGTTTGCGACAATCACAAGGGAGAGTCCTTTGTGTTTGTGAAGGGTGCACCGGATGAACTTTTGAAAAAATGCAGCAGAGTATATGGTTCCAAAGGAATTGTTCCTTTGTCGGCTGAACTCAGAATGAAATTTATCAGGACCAATGATTCCATGGCCCAAGATGCACTGCGGGTCATTGCCGTTGCATACAGGAGGCTTAATTCCAGAGTATGGCGACATAATGAACTGGAGTCCGACCTGATCTTCGTCGGACTTGTCGGCATGCTCGACCCACCTAGGGAGGAAGCTGCTGAAGCAGTACTCAAGTGCAGGCTTGCAGGCATCAAGCCGGTTATGATCACCGGAGACCACAAATTGACGGCTGTTGCCATAGCAAAAGAACTGGACATTTACAGGGAGGGTGAGACCGTTCTGACAGGCGATGAGCTTGACAGGCTGGAGGAACGAAAGTTTGAACAGATGGCGGAGGATGTCAGTGTTTATGCCAGAGTTTCACCCAAGCACAAGCTGATGATCGTAAGGGCGCTGAAAAAGCGGGGGCATATTGTAGCGATGACCGGCGACGGCGTGAATGATGCACCTGCTGTCAAAGAAGCGGATATCGGCGTTGCCATGGGGCTGACCGGAACCGACGTGACGAAGGAAGCATCCTCTATGATGCTGTTGGATGATAATTTTGCTACAATTATTGCAGCTGTAGAAGAGGGAAGAGTCATTTACAATAATATCAGAAAGTTTATCCGATATATGCTTGCATGTAATATAGGAGAAGTCCTGACCATGTTTCTCGGCATGCTTGCCGGGCTGCCCATACCTTTGCTGCCGATACAGATACTTTGGGTGAACCTCGTGACGGATGGACTTCCCGCTGTCGCCCTTGGTTTTGACCCGCCGGAGAAGGATGTCATGAAGCGGCATCCGAGAGGACCGGAAGAAAGCATATTTTCAAACGGACTGGCAGGCATTATCATTTTCAGGGGAATACTCATAGGACTGACCACACTGGCAGTTTTTGCAACCATGCTTTATTATACGGGCGATGTCACAGCCGCAAGGACCGGCGCATTTGTAACACTTGTACTGACGCAGCTGATCCATGTTTTTGAATGCAAGTCCGAAACAAGAAATATTTTTCAGATCAACCTGTTCGATAATGTTTATCTGGTGCTTGCCGTACTCATTTCACTGGCCATGATACTCGGTGTCGTATATATACCTGAGCTGCAGGACATTTTCAAAACAGTGCCTCTCGGATTGAACGGCTGGCTGATCACAGGCGGCTTATCCTTCCTCGTACCCGTACTTGCCAGTTTTTCCCCCATTCGTACAAAGAACCGCCGCCGCTGAGCATCGACTGCGTATAACCGAGTTGTGACAATATCCCATTCTATTATAGGCAAGCACTTGGTAAAGCTGGCGAATTATAAAAGCAGACACAGCAAAGATAAAGCAGATACAGCCAATATCTATTATGCAGCAGATATAAAACAGGTGCAGCCAATATGAATATTGCGCAGTGAATATAAACCAGATGCAGCCAATATGAATATTGCGCAGTGAATATATAAATACGAATCTACTATAAATCAGGTGCAGTGTATGAATAAAATTATATGAATAAAACAATTTACA
>JAEWQC010000131.1 GCA_023399355.1 Bacillota bacterium
GGATATGCGAGGGGCTGAAGGAACTGCAGGAAAAAAGGCCGTTTATCTGGTTCGCGGAAGGCCACCCACGAAAATTATTCAGACACCCGGAAATGCTGAAACAGATGATCGGCGCCGGTATGGTCAGAATGCAAATAGGCCTTGAATCCGGAGAGGACCGTGTCCTGGAGGGCTATAAAAAGGATACTGCAAGAAATGAAATAGCACAGGTCGTAAATGAATGCAGGAAGGAAAATTTAGCTCAACTGGCGGGGAATTTTATTATCGGGGGAGCCTGTGAAGAGGAACGAACTCTGAAGAGCACCTGTGAATTTGCAAAAGAACTGTTGTACTCGGCGCCCGGAATCATAGAGCTTTCTACAACCTTTGTCATGCCCTTGCCCAATACGCCGATTTCAAATAGACCACAGGATTTTGACATGATGCTGGAGAAAGACGGCTATTTTACCTCAATGGATGATTATCCGGTAAACAGGACCAAAGCGCTTTCTGCCACGCAAATTGCAAAAGCACGATTCAATATTGTAAATGAGATATATTCTACAATGAAGGAAATTTATCTCAAAAAAATGATTCCGGAACAAAGCATCCTCCGTTCGTTTGAACTGATGCGAAAGGGTGTCGTGAGTTACTGGATGAAGTCTGTATATCGTAAAGATGTGCTTGCATTTGCGTATTATGATCTATTGAGTTCCAACCTGTATGATTCATGGGACAAAGTCCTGCAGACAAAAAACATAATCGGCAGAATTCCTGCAGCTACAATAAAAATGGATGGGCTGAAGCTGACACCGGGAGGATTGGAACTGGGCGGACAATTGATTTCAAACGAAGAATATGTTTTGTTGACGTTCCTGAATCAATTTGACAGCATACAAATGATTCATTCGAAAATGGAGGGAACCTTGGATATGCTTATAAACCTGATAAAAATACTGGGCCAAAAGAAGATGGTTTTATTCAGGAAAGCAAATGATTCGCATTAGGTCGCACCGCATAGGAAAGGATCGTATAATATAATATGAAAAAACCGTTCGTACTTTTCCTGTATATCCAAAGGGCCAAATACAACAAATTCACAGAACCTGTAGAAATCATGGGAAGCATGTGTCTGTCTGCACAGATTTCAAAGCACGGATATGAGGGATATTGCAGGTCTGGTGATATCCATGACGCAATATCGGAGTTTGAAAAAGCCAACGCCACCGGAGCACTGTGTGCTGTTGGATTATATAGCGACTTTGAAAATGTGAATGCATTAATAAGCTTTTCAAAATATATAAAATCGCTGTATTCCATTCCGATTCTGGTAGGAGGGCCGCAAGCCATAGGATTGGGGAAGGAATTCCTGGAGCAGTCCGGTTGTGACTGCCTGATCAGGGGGGATGGAGAAAATTCGTTGCTGAAGCTTCTAAATATAATTGTTAAAGAACAGGGCGAACCGGAAGATATTCCCGGCGTATGCCTGTTGAACGGACAAGGTGAATTTATTGAAAACAAGGCACCGGAATATATTACCGATCTGGAGGAGTATCCGGTGCCGGATTTGACGCAAACAGCAATCAATCCCCTTAAAAGAACTTCAATTCCAATTATCAGCGGGCGCGGATGTCCGTTCAAATGCAGCTTTTGTGCAGAAAGCAACAAGGATATCCGTATCAGGAGTGTGAGCCATGTCATTGATGAAATTGAAACGAAGCTTCAGATGAATTTGCTTCCCAAACTGGTTTGGTTTTCGGATGATACCTTTACGATAAACAAAAACCGCGTCCATGAATTCTGTATCAGGCTAAAAGAAATCAGGAGAAAATATGATTTTGTCTGGTTCTGCGAGGCGCACCCAAGCTTTATTCTAAAATATCCTGAAATGATGAAAGAGATGGTGGAGGCAGGTCTTGTCCGTATACAAATCGGAATTGAAACAGGTGTTGAACAAATTGCAAAAGAATATAATAAGAAAACGAATCCTGCTGAAATAAAAAAGACGGTACGCATTTGTAAAGAAGCCGGATTATTGCAAATGCACGGCAACTTTATCTTCGGAGGGGCGTACGAGACACCCGGAACAATGGAAGAAACCATCTGCTATGCAGAGGATCTGATAGAATTGGGCAGCGGCATGATGGAAGTCACCTCCACCTTTTTAACCCCTTTCCCTGATACGGCGATCACAAGGAATCCCCATAAATTCGGAATTAACATCATTGATATAAAATGTGAAACAGCTTTTGGTGATTTCCCGGTGATTGAGACTCCTTCCGCCGGCCGGTATTTAATTGCACAAAAGCGTTATGAGTTTTTAATGCGTACCATGAAATGCATTCAGAAGCTGATTCAATCAGGAGCGGTAACACATGAGCAGTTAACCAGGCATTTTGAACTGATGTTCAAGTATAAGGTAACGAGTTTGTTATATACACCTGCATTTCTATCGGACAGATTCCTGTACAGACGGTATAATTTGCTCGCATGCGGCCGGTTTGGGGCGCTGGATGATATTGCGGAGGATAAATGGCGGGCATCACGGGTAATATCCGTATTTAAGCCTCACGAATATTTTCAGCCTGCAAAAGAAATAACGCAATCCTCTTCGGGTTCGGGAAGCGGCATATTTACGGAGAAGGATCTGCAGCTGTTAATGTTAAGCGACGGTCGGCATACCATAGAGGAAATTGCCAGAGTAATGGGGTATCTCTCTGAGGGCTTTGATGGCAACTGGAGGAAAACGGAAATTTACATGGAGCTCAGGCAGTTGGAAAAGCGGAACTTTATTGTGGTAGCAGAGGATTGGGTATAGAGATACAAATTACATCGGCAAGATAGTCTGAAGCAGTGTGCAAAAAACACTAGAAAGTACTGGAAAAATGGGAGGATAATCATGAAAGAGAAGTGCATTGTTTTTTTACCAGTCGATACGTTGCATCAGAATATTTTTTCGGATTGGGTGCTGGATGCGAGCGCAGCATGTCTGTATATTGCCGCATACCTTAATAAAAGTACCGATTGCCGGGTCTTTGAATGTGATGTCAATCAGGTGATTTTGTCAGTTGATGAAAATCAGGACAGCAGAGCTGTTGTTTTTTACTGTACCTATGAAAATCAAGCCTGTATAAAAGTCCTTTCCGGCAGGATTGAGGCAAAATACGGGATACCTTGTATTTTGGCGTATCAGAACTGCAGTGAAGAGGACAAAGATATTTTGTTGAGAGATTTCAACGGATATCCGGCTTTTCGATTAAGCGATTTGGAAAAGCTTATGGATTTCTTGGGTCACCCTGAAGAGTGCAAAAAAGACGAAAAAGACGAAGAAGACAAAAAAGTATCCGTTAATGTGAATTATAGCGGTATAAAAAGGCAATCTTTCAATGAGAACTGGGTCTGTATCAGCAGCAAGTGTGAAAGGGACAATCATAATAAAGCTTTAAAAAGTGTTACGCAGATGATATCCGAGTTGCAGCAACTATTTGCAGATTTACCGTCAGAAAAATTCATCTATTTTTCCGGGTTTGATATCTGGTCGGCAAATCGGGATATCGCCGGGTTGTGTGATGAATTATCCCAGTTGGTGCCGAAGCATTCGTTGTTGTGGGGCGGAAAGTTTGATACCGGCGTCCTTGACAGGGAGGACATTTTTGCAAAGTTGAAGGACAGCGGGTTAACAAGGATGAGAATTGCACTAGAATCCTGCAGTCAGGATATCCTTCAGCTTTATGGAAGCGGCTGTGGTCCGGATCAGGTGCTGAAAATCATTCAAAATGCAAAAGATGCCGGAATACGGCAAATTGAGCTGGATGTTTGGGTGGGCACGGCATTTGAAAACAGGGAATCGCTGCAAAAGACCCGGGAGTTCTGTGAAAGGGCACTGGAAATTGCAGGTGCTCATTTATGGATTTTACTGCAGTACCCGAATGGAAGCATGGCCGGCAGGATGTTTGATGCTCCTGTTTTGTTCGGACTAAAGTGGGCAAAAGGGTTTGACAGGGAATATGCGCTAAATACATCCGTTGAGGTTCCTTCCTTATTCAGTGAAGAACTTACACAGCTTGACATCATACTCGCCAGAAATGAGCTTGACAGCCGTCTTAAAGGCCGGATGCTGGACATCGCACGGCGTGAGGAATGCCCGCATGTACATTTGATATTGGAAAATAAATGGAAGAAGCTTAATCTGGCAACGCCCTGGGAAGAAGTTTTCTGCAGGATTCCTTTCCTCAAGATTTATTGTTCCCTTCTGGAACGCGGCGCAATGCTGCCGCATGAGGCATTAAAGCATGAAAATTTTGATTCTCTTCGTCCTCAGAGGAATGTGGAGATATGGGTTGATATTGATTTTCCGGCTTGTGTAGTTAAATTGCTAAAGATGGCTTTGACGCCTCTGGAATTTGACCTGATCCTTTATTCATCGGGTAAACTCACACTTTTGGAAGTGAAAGAAAGATTGCTTCCCAAATACTTGTCATTATACAAGTCGAAGGAGGAGTTTTATTCGAGGGTAGAGAGCTTGCTGCTTCGGATGCAGCAAAGATATCTGCTTGGATTTGTAAGGTATTGATATGCCTCGGCATGAGCGGACCTGCGTTAATTGGAGTTGATAGGATCAGTCGCGTTTTGAAGGATAAGGAAGGAATGTGATGTATCTATGGAGAAAGGACAGGTACTTTTGTGCAACATAGCTGCATATGAAGAGAACTCTTATGACAGTCTGGGGAATTTCTACCTTGCGGCAGTCCTGAAGAAACATGGCTATGATGTCAGTGTTTTTCACAAAGGGGCTGAGGAGTTCGTCAAATTGTTTGATGAACATAAAGATGGGATTTATGCCGTAGGCTTTACGTGTTACAACGATAACCAGCATCTTGTATCCAGATTATGCAAATATGTGAAGAAAAACAGTTCGGTGATGGTCATTGTCGGAGGGCCTCAGGCTATTTCGCTGGAAAAAGCTTTTTTTGAAGAGTCAAACTGTGACTTTATGATAAGGGGAGAGGGCGAAACGGCTCTTGTAGCCTTGCTGGAAGCGGTTGCAAACAAAACGGATTTAAGGAAAGTATGCGGTCTGGTATGGGTGAATCAAAAAAACGAAGTGGTTGTAAACAAGCCTTCAAAAGTGGTTGAAAATCTGGATGACATTCCATTTCCGGATTATTCCCTTTCGCTGCACAAAAACCGACGTTATGGGAATACCATAATAACAGGGCGGGGCTGTCCTTTTTCCTGCGCCTATTGTTTCAAGGGATACGAAGACCATAAGGTAAGACTGAGAAGTATCCGGAATGTAATGGAGGAAATTAACCGGAATCTGGACAATAATCCCCGTATAAGCTTTATTACAATATGCGATGATACATTTGTTATTCAGGAAGATAGAATCAGACAGTTTTGCAATGAGATGAAAGCACTGCGGAAAAGACGGGAAATTGTCTGGTACTGTGAGGCACATACGCATCTGCTGCAGGATAAAAAAGATACGTTGAAGCAGATGGCAGAGTCGGGCTGCATTCGTATCCAGATTGGTACGGAATCGGGTGATCCGGAGGTTCTGCAACAATATAACAAGCATACGACACCGGAAATCATCAAGGAGGTTGTATGCGATATTGTCGAAGCCGGTATCCCCATGATAGCCACAAACTTCATCATAGGCGGGCCCAATGAAGCAACTGCCTGGCAAAAATCGGCAAGCCTTGCCGAGGACCTGCTCGAAATTGCACCTGGAGTTATTGATATCAGCACCGGTTATCTTCGTGCTTATCCGGATACCCGGATAACACTTAATCCTGAGGCGTTCGGATTGAAAATAATCAAGCCGTTTTATGAAGCGTCAAAGGATTATCCCAATGTAATGCCTGCAGATATGACGGAAGAAGAAATGATAATAATCATGAACCGGTTTAACAGCCGAATAGGGAAAAAAATCAACCGGCTTGTTTTGGAAAACAAGGTTCCAATTGAAAGGATCCTCCGGCACGTTCAATTCTATAAAAAGTATGGAATCGCTTCTATATGGTATAATGCAATCTGTTCAAGAGCGGATTGGGAAGCTTATTATAAAACGATTGATTCAGGAGCAATGGAAGTAAGGCAGATACCGGAAGATCAGCTCTCCTGCATGAGACCTCAAAGAACGGTTGAATTGTGGAAGGAAGCAAGCTTTGAGGATGAAGGGAGAGCCACTGTTTGCGGCTTGAAACTAAATCCTCTTGCTTATGATGTGTTATTAATGTGCAGCGGTAAAACCGTTCTGGCTGATATTGCAAATGAATTATTTGAAAAATATAAACCTCATTACCAGGGGAAAGCTGCTTTTGAAAAAGAGCTCATGAAACAGATTTTTTATCTTGGTGAAAATCATTTAATTGTAATCATATGGATGGAACTAGTGAGACAATGCATATAAATCTCCGGGTAAAGGTTTGACAACTTGCTTCCCCAAATATTTCAGTCTCATCCTGGCTGAATAAAGCAGGAAAGGATGAGCTGATAAGTTTTATTGTGGTCGGGTGATAAAATGAAATTCAGTTTGGCGCAAAAAGGAAGAATGGCATTTATGGCAAGTACTCTGGAGGAACGGCTCCTTTCCTGCAGGGGGAAAGATTCTTCCTCTTCGGAGGAGGAGTGCAGCAGTTTCAGGAGATGGGCTGCTATCTATGAAGAAACCGGCGGACAGGATATTTTCATAAAACGGCTGTCAATGTCAGGCATTTCTTCATGCCAGGCATCAGCTGCGCTTGAATGGAATGAGTGGGATTGCAGTCTGCCACTGCACAGATGGATAGTGGCTCTGGAAGAGATTTTACTCTGTACGATGGATGCAGCAGTGGAAGAATGGGAAATGCTGAAGAAATCTCAAAACAGGGAGACTTTGCCGATAGCACAGGAATACGGCTATATGATGTTAATCCCATTTGTGAAAAATGCCCGGGAGTTGCTGAAGAAGGAAGCGTCCGGCTATATCGGCCTGTTATCGCAAAATGCCTGGGCTGATATTCTCTGCGGACTTTTAAATCGGCTTTACAGTCTTTCAAAAGAAACATTGCAGGCAAAAGCATTTGAACAAAGCCCATTGTCCGGTTTATTCGGCCAGACTTACAGACCCAGTCCGTCTCAGATATCAAAAGAAACATGGCATAAAGCAACTTTGGACATGCTGAACGGCGCCTGGGAAAACCATCTCTGCGACTATCCTGTCCTTGCAAGAAGATTGACAGGCTGTATTTTTCAATGGGTTGATTCTATAAAAAGGTTACTTTTCAATCTTTCGGATAATGAGAGGGAGATGGTATTGCAATTCAATGATAAGAGACCTTTGGGGAAGATTGCGTGCATAAAACCGGATGCGGGGGATTTGCACCATGGAGGACAAAGTACTGCCATTATCAGGATGGAAAGCGGTGTAAGCCTGGTATATAAGCCGCACGACTTGAAAAATGATATCGCCTGGAGCCGGTTTGTTGACTTTTTAAGAAATCTGGGACTGAAGTATGACGGAGTCAGTCCAAAGATTATAACCGGAGAGGATTATGGGATCATGGAATACATTCCCTCCGATGAGGTAAAGGATGAAAAATCATACTTTTTTCAGGCTGGAATACTCCTGGCAATGGTAAATGCATTAGGAGGAAACGATTTTCATGCGGAGAACATCATTTCCCATAAAAATTCACCGGTTCTGATTGATCTGGAAACGATCATGTGTGCCCAGGTCACGATTCTATACGAGTACGGATTTGGTGAAGCGCAAAAAAAAGTAATCAGAGAGAATTCCGATTCGGTCATGGGGAGCGGCATGATGCCTGTTTGGGTGAATAATGCAAATGGAATTCCAATCGATATCGGAGGTTTTACTACACAGCATAAAAGTCTCAATGCCCCCCTGAAAAAGGATGGAAGCAATTTGAATATCTTTTTGAATAGGGATTCTTTTCTGGAAGGCTTTGTGCACGCTTCCGAATTACTTGCTTCAAACAGGCAGGAAATTTTATGCATGCTTCGCAAGTCCGGCTTTGAGGACTGCAGGTTCAGATACCTGCCGCGTTCGACGAATGCGTATTACACAATCCTGAATCAGACCAGGACAATCAAGGCATTAAGAGATGGATTTGAATGGTCCATGGTTTTTGAAAGAATGCTGAGAGGATATTTGAACTGGACCGGCGATAGCAAAATAGAAGAGATATGCAAGATATACAGGATGGAATATGACGCATTGAAAGAGGATAACATTCCGGTCTTCCATGTGTACAATACGGATATGATCGGAGAAAATGAACAGCTGGTACAGCGGTATGCTGAAAAAGCGCCTGTTGAGAGAGCCAGGCGGAATATTGAACAGATAGACAGTCAGGTAATAGAGGCTCAGGCTAAACAGATTGAACTGTTATTGAAAATTCATGGTAAAAATTGTAATTTAGAGCGAACTGAAGAAAAACACTGGTTAGGAAGCGGTGCGTTTATTTCAAAAGAAGAATGTCTGGAGCAAGTGGAGTATATCTTCCGTACGCTGACCGGTAATTTGGTGATGACGCCGGACGGGGACATTTCATACAGAGTGCTTGGCACGCAGATGGAAACACAAAAATTGATCCTCTCGCAAATAAAGGATTTTTATTATGAAGGCCTGCTTGGAATTGCATTGTTCTTTGCCGCCATTTATTTTGTGATGGGCAAAAAGAGTGCTAAAAGAGATTGCATGAATATACTTGATTTTGAAATAAGAAAAATGAATCATCCCGGCTATGTTTTTGCATTTGCAAAACTGAAATTGGGCATGGGCACAGGCATCGGAGGAATGATATTCGTATTGTGCGAATGTGCGCGTTTGCTGGATGAAAATCAATATCGGGTTGAGGCGCTCAAGCTAATAAAAAGGATAACCAGAGATCAGATAGAAAAGGACAGGCACCTGGACTATATATCCGGCTGTGCCGGTCTGATGACTGCCATAAAGAGCAGTTCTTATCTGCTGTGCCGTCCTGAGACGCTGGAATTGCTGGACTCTTGCACATTGAAACTGCTCCGTGAGGTAAAAGCAACAGGAAAAGATTCGGCCGGATGGGTTACGGTGGAAAAATCACCACCGCTGACAGGCTTCGGACATGGGAATGCCGGTATCATACTTGCAATGATGAATGCGAGGATTGAGCAGGCGCAATGCCAAAAGGTTATGGAGCAGGCGCTGAACTATGAAAAATCGCTTTATTCACACAAATACCATAACTGGGCTGATCTGCGTTCCATGGCAATGGCCCGCGGGGAATTGAAATATGGATCGGGTTGGTGTACAGGCGCTCCCGGAATAGGCCTGGCAAGGTTTCCGCTTTTAAATTCCGGAGTGGGGGGCATTTCAAATGATGTTGAAAATGCAATTGCCTTTGCATTGGATGCACCATTCCAGGAAAGTGATCATGTGTGCTGTGGAAATATGTCAAGAGTCCTTTTACTGGTTGAGGCATATAGAAAAATGAAGGACAGGCGGCTATATGACAAATCGATGGAAATAGTATCCGATCTTGTTGCAAGGAAAAGATCCAAAGGCTCGTTTTCTTTTGTAACAGGCGTTTTGGAGGATTCCTTGCAGCCATCCTTTTTTAGCGGGATATCCGGTTTGGGATACTCTATTTTATATAGTCTGGAAGAAGGTCTGTCAAATCCTTTTTACAGTTTGGAAAGGTAGATCATCACGTTTTATGGTAAGCATGAATCAGGCTGTTGCATCAGCAAGAACCGCTTAAATAGGAAGTCCTTGATGATTGGTTTATGCAAAACAATTATAGAATCAATTAAATTTGATCTAATTCATCTGCAGAATCCTAAAGCGGTTAATTTTTCAATAAATCATGCGTCGGCTCTTTCAGCGGTGTGTATGTACATTGCATCCGCTCTGCATTTTTTGCATCCTTTTACCTGTGCCAGAATTTGTCCTGCCTCATAAAAGATGTCGTTATATTCCCGAACGGACAATGTGTGGATTTTTCCAAAACGAGTTCCTTTTACAGGAATCAAAGGGATCAGATTGCTTTTGACGGCGCCGGCCTGCTTTATAAAGTGTATTAAATTTATTAATTCATATTGGTTAACATCCGGGACGATAACAGTATTCACCTTGCAAGTCATCCCTGATTCCACCACGGACCGCAGGCTTTTCATCTGAGCTTCATTCAGCCTCTTTGCGGCTTCTTTGCCCTTATAGGTTATCCCATCCACATGAACCCATTCGACCAGTTCTTCCAATATAGACACGTCAATTGAGTTTATGGTCAAGGTCATATAATTTACTTCCAACTCCTTCAACTGTTTGGTATACCGGTAGGCATTCAAACCGTTGGTGGAGATACAGACCTCATACATGTTACCGAACCTTTTCCTTAACCCGGATATGAATGCCAGAAGCTTGTCAGGATCGGAAAGCGGATCGCCAGGGCCTGCTATCCCTACAATTTTTAGATTGCTATCCTTTAAATCTTCCAGCATCTGCAGTGCCTCTTCGTTTGAAAGGATCTTTTGTGACAATCCCGGTCTATTTTCATTTTGGCAGTTCATTTTTCTATTGCAGTAGGAACATTTTATATTGCAGGATCCTACCAAAGGCAGGTGTATCCGTCCAACGCCGGCACTGTATTCATGCCCGTCAAAGCATGGATGGACTGTCATTTTTCACACCCCATTTCGAACTGTTGACTTTTTGCGGCTCTTTATCAATTATGTTGCCAATCAGGTAATAGATTTTGCCACCCGATACTGCACCCAATATCGGAGCCAGTATGTATATCCACAGGTATTCGAAATCTCTTGAAACGAGGGCCGGGCCCAGGGACCTGGCCGGATTAAAAGAACCGCCGGATATAGGGCCGGCTACAATGGCGCCTATAAACACAGTCATCCCGATAGCAACGCCTGCAAAACTGCCCTGGGCTTTGCAATCTTTTGCCACACTGGTGATAACAAACATAAGTGCGAATGTAAAGATAAGCTCGGTTGCAAATATTATCATTACCGTATTTGATCCGAAGGATATCCCGGGCAAAGTCGCCCCCAGATTATAAACGTTACCAAAGCACAGCCTTAACAGGGCGCTTGCGCATATTGCCGCCGATATTTGGCTGATGATGTACGGAAGTACAAATATCCTGTCACACTTGCAGCACACCCCGAATGCAATTGTTACTGCAGGGTTGAAGTGAGCCCCTGATATATGGCCGCACGCGTAAATCATAATCAGCACCACGCTCCCAAAAGTAAGGGAGATACCAAGATGACCGATCTTTCCGTTACTTAGATTGTTGACAACAATAGCGCCGGTACCGGCAAATACTAAAAAAAATGTTCCTATAAACTCAGCAAAGCACTTTTTCAAAAGACTCATCTCTTGTCATCCCCCTTATAAATTCCTTTATTTTTTCCAGGATTACCATCCTGTTATCCACTTTTGGAATCACAAACCTTTTGTTATTGTATACTTTGGCAGCCAGATCATTGTAGACCTGCGCAGCATCAGAATCCGGGAAAGCTTCGACGACTGTCTTTCCCATGGATTCCGCTTCTTGAATTTGCTTCATTCTTGGGATGTATCCGATTATTGGAACTTCAATAAGCTCCGAAAGATAAGAAATGATTTCTTCCTCTGCCAGGACATTTCTTTTATTGCATATCAGGCCGGACATCCTCACATCGATTCCATCCTTAGCCATATTTGATATGCTGGATGCAATATTGACCGCCTGATAAATGGATAAGTACTCCCCACTGGTGACAATACAAACTTCTTTGGCAAAATTGGATCTCATAGGCTGGGCAAATCCGCCGCAAACAACATCTCCCAGCACGTCGAACAATATCAGGCTTAAAGTTTTATCAAACAATTTGTTTTCTTTAAGTGATTCAAGTGCAACAGCCACACCTTTACCCGCACAGCCAACTCCCGGAGCCGGACCACCCGACTCGACACACGCTATATTGTTAAAACCTGTATAAATGCAACTCTTTATTGCTTCCAGGGAAGAACCCCGTTTTCTTATGGTATCCAGAACAGTCTGAATCTCACCTTCCTCTTTTACAAGAGCATGAATGGAATCCGCTTTGGGATCGCAGCCTACCACCATCGTATGTAATCCAAGCTTAGATGCTGCAGCTGCAAGATTAACCGTTGTTGTAGATTTTCCTATGCCGCCTTTGCCATAAATTGCGATCGTTCTTGTTGTGCCTGTCTGAAGTATTTCATTTTTAAAAAACATTGTATGTTACACTCCTTATCAAAATTTTTTTTCATACTTTGGAATATGCCAGAATTCTTTTATCCGGGCCTATTCTGTGGTCACAGTCGCAAGTACACACGTCTCCTATTTTTGAAATACCCTGCATGACTCCAATTTCCTCATCAGAGAATTTAAAATTGTTTCCGGTAATCTTTCCTATAATTGAAGTGCAAATTTCATCATCGATTTTATCCATATTAAAAAGGTGATCCGAGACAAATTGCTTGAATGATACCAGATCTTTCGGAAAACTAATATCGTACTCCATATTTTCATCCTCCAAATTTTATTTGCAGCTTGATTAAAACTACGTCCTAAAGTTAGTAAATGATACTGTTTAACGAATCCTCCAGAAGATTCAGTGCACCGTTGAATCCAAAGTAGGGCCTTGGAGAAAAAGTGATTTTTTTGACAACAGGACTGTTAATACAAAGTACTTTATTGTGATGATCCCTGCCAATAAGCTCATTAATCCAATCCGAGCCGAAAACCAATACAGTTTCTTCACTTTCGCAGCAGCTGATAAGAGCGGGTATGTCATCAATTATTCGGATATTATCATTTGTTGCGGCATCAGGCTCTTCTCCCAATGATGACGTTGGGAAAACATAGCCACCGCTAAAGCTGTATTCCTCGGTCAGCATCCTGCACCATTGCAGAGCTCTGTATTGCTCATCGCATACCAGGAATTTCGATTTTCTCAGGATATTTACCTTGACATTGTAATTTTCTTCTCTTAATGCCGGTCTCATGCTGGTGAAGAATTTGATATTTTCTTCGTTTATTACCTGCCTGATATCTTCCGATGACTTGCCGGAAAACTCCATAAACTCCTCAAGCCATAGCCTGGTACCCAATAGTCCAATGGGCATATTCGCCGGAACAAATACCGGTATATTGAAATTTTCCTTAAAGTATTCAGCGGCCTTTCTCCCTATATTGGGATTTAAGAGGATGGTGCAACTCGCTTCTGAAAAGTTGGCAACCTGATCTATTGTAAGCCTGTTAGGGAGTATATTTGTGTCAAACCCGATTTTTTTCAATATTCTTGCAATTTCGATTGCGTCGCCTCTCCATTGAGGCGACATGCCCACTTCTGGAATAAGATTCACAACATTATGCCTGGTCGGCCTTTTTTCACGGCACAGTCTTTTAACAGTTTTATACAGAGTCTCATTAATCCCGTAATAATGATCTCCTTTAAAACCTGTTTCAACGAACACAACCGGGTATTCCTGCGATATGTTGCTGTCAACGACTCCTTCCACATCCTCGGTAGTCAGTTGCGGAGCATCCCCCAGAAGCAGAAACATAGGTCCTGTCATAATACTTCCCGCTACTAATGGAAGAAGGTATTTCTTTAATGTTGATATCCCGTTTGTCAGAATATCCGTTTCGGAAACCGGAAAATGGTAGTACTCGTACTGCTGCCTTTGAAAAATCATAGCTTCGAGCATTTGGGAAGTACATCCTCTCGGTCCCCATATGACAATCAACGAGTCGTTGAATTCGGAAGCGATAAGGCTTGCACCGTAAATCGAACTTCTTCCGAATATTGAGATTCCATCCGAAACATTGTTTTTCATGGTATTTTCCTTTCCTTACGGCCTCTTGCCTATCAAGTTTTCAATTTTATTGCTCCATTCTATTTTTTCAAATCTGGTTTCAAAGTACCTGTCAAAAATGGAATTATTATCTACAGGGTTATTCTTGCAATAACAGGCATAAATTTCTTTCACGATATTTCTCAATCCGCTCAGACCTACTGCATTATCTCTGAACAAATCAATATCGACACACGGAAGATTTCCAAGCCAGAATTTTTTCGGCATGAGCAGCAGAGGTCTTTCATTTAAAATGTATTTGTTTTCATGATCAAGCCATATATTGGAATGACCTCGAATAATTACTTTGGGGTCATACCCATCCTTCATCAGATTTATGATCGTCTCCCTTGTAGCTTTTAAAAGATAATAGGTAAATCCGATTAAAAACGGCTCCATACCTAAATCGACAGCCAGTTTGACAAATGCCAGACCCTTTTCTCCCGGGTGCCAGATATACATTTTGTTTTCCTTTAATTTTGCAGATAAAAATGCTTTTAATTTGGTGATTTCCTTTTCCATTTCAATAACTTCATCTGAATTGGAAAACCGATCATCGAGATTCAATATCCCTGTAATTTCTTTAACCCATTGTATTGTTCCTGTCAGACCAATCGGATAACTTTTAGTGGAATATGGCTGATTGAAAAGTTCCTTCAGATGCCCCATTGATTCTTTGCCATAGGTGTAACACAGACTGATATTAGCTTCGGCGTCCGGGATTTGAAGAAGTTCTTCATAGGTGGTCCCGACGCGAACAACCGTATTAACTTTAATACCATTTACGGCAAGCATTCTTTTGATTTCCAGCAGATCCTGATTATCGGATATTTTCCCGTTCACTCTTCTCAGAAAAAGATTAACGGATTTCGGATTTCGGCGAGAGGAGGTGTTTTTATCCTTTATATAATTCATTAATACGCGGAAAGCATCGTTTGCTCCATCTCGGAAACCCTTGCAGGATATGCCGCCGCTGTATAAATATATCAAGTCGGCATTCACCTCGGCCTTTAATCTTCTGGTTAAAGAATCAATATCCTCCTTAATCATATCCGATACACAGGTTGTTAAAATGACAATTAACTTCGGATGATACAATTGGTCGACTTCTTTTATTGTTTTTTCAAGCTTTTCAACAGCACCGAAAATAACATCGTTATTGTCCATACAGGTGCTGAAAGGAAGAGGTTTCAGTTTTTCATCCAGCCTTGTGGCGATCCTTGTGGAATAGTAGGAGCTGATACACCCGACTGGCCCATGTACGATTGGCACAATGCCTCTGAACATTGAAAAAACTTCGTATGCTCCGATAAAAGAACAGTAATTTTCCACATCGCTGTTATCTGTATTTGGCAGGAAATTTAAATCAAGCCATGTCAAAAGTTCACGGATATTCCATATGGATGGTTTTGAATCGAAATGCATTTTATCCCCCCCTGAACAGTATTTGTTTTTTGATCAGAATCCATAAACAGTCATGCCGCCATCGACAGGCAGTGTATGACCTGTGATGTACCGGGCGGCATCGGAACACAAGAATACGGATGCTCCCACCAGGTCCTCATAGCTGCATACTCTTTTGATCATGGTACGTGACAACACACTATCCAGGAAATCCTGGTTTGCCAGAACCTTTTCAGTTAGTGGCGTCTTTACATACCAAGGTGCAATGGCATTTACATGAATCCCGTATGCAGACAGTTCCAATGCGAGGGCTTTTGTAATTTGAACTATTCCGCCCTTTGACGCAGCATAGGCAACTCCTGTCCTTAATGCAACCAGACCGCCGACCGACGCAATATTAAGGATTCTTCCCCTGCCGGCTTCCTTCATGTGTTTTGCAACTGCTTGCGAGACAAGAAAAACGGACTTCAAGTTTGTATCGATGATTTGATCCCATTCTTCGTCAGGCAGTTCCAGAGCAGGCTTTCTAATATTCATCCCCGCATTATTTATCAAAATATCAATTTTCCCTTTTTGGTCAATGATTTCTTTGATTGCTTTTTCGACCTCTTCTTTTTTTGATACATCTGCACACAGGATACAAGTCTTTTCATCCTTTTTTTTGAGTTCAGCAGCGATTTCAGGCAGGTCAATTGCCGCTACATCTGCTCCCGCTTCTGCCAACCCGATGGAAAGCGCCCGGCCGATGCCTCTTCCGCCGCCTGTTACTACAGCTACCTTATTATCCAACCTGAATGAAGGCAAATACATTTTAATCACCTCAATTTTTATTCTGCTTTTTCAAGCGTATTTATTCCAACCACACACTCTTCGGTTATTTGAGCTGTTCTCTGTCTTAATTTTAATTGTGAATTTGTCAGGATGATCCCTATTATGATCAGGCAACCTCCTATGATTATTTGCAGAGACATTACTTCACTTAAAAATATCCAGCCCAGTAATGCCGCTACCAATGGAATAACATTCATATAGACGGAGGCCTTTCCGGCTTCTATGTTTTTCATTCCCCAGTTCCATAAGAAATAAGCACCGATGGAGCAAAAGAGTGTCAGGTAGCCAACACAGATAACGACAGGCCATGTGAAATAGGACTGGATATCTGGTTTTGCCTCAAAAAATGAAAACGGAATCAGCAATACTACACCGAATAAGAATGAAAAGGCGGTTGTCTGAATGGAAGAACGTTTTATCATTACCTTTTTCCCGATGATATTGTAGACCGAGAAGGAGAAAGCCGCTAAAAACGCGTATAAATAACCGATTCCCTTTGTGAACAATTCAGAAATGCCAGTGCCGTTCAGAATAACCAAAGCGGCGCCTGCAAAAGCGATAATCAGACCTGTTGTTTTTGCCACAGTTGCTTTTTCACCCAGGAATATCATTGACAAAACAAGCGTCAAACCTGGAACCAATGCTAGAATAAGGGCGGCGCTTGCAGTTGTTATGGTTAACAGGCAGGTGTTTTCACCCCAATAATATAATGTTACACCAAATATCCCCAATAAAAGCAATTTTAAAAAGTCACCCGCAAAACTGGTTATTTTTTCTCTTTTTGCTAACTTAATAAAGATAAAAAACAGTATAAACGCCAGTGAAAACCTGATACATGCTATTGTCAGGGGCGGGATATGTGTCAGCAGAATTTTTGTGAAGAGGAATGATGTCCCCCATATAAAAGTTGCCAAAAATAATGTTGAATGAACTGCCAATTGTTTACGTGAAGCTTCCAATTTTGTTTCCCCCTTCTTAAATAATTGTTAC
>JAEWQC010000220.1 GCA_023399355.1 Bacillota bacterium
CGGTTGCCTCAGGAAATATGGATCCGGACGGAGTGGCGGTAGGCGGGGCAATAACGGCCAACGGAGGAACACTGAGGGATGCTGCCGGAAATAACGCCGTGCTTGCACTCAATAGTGTGGGGAGTACGGCGGGAGTGCTGGTGGATGCGATAGCACCTGCCGTGTCATCCGTAGGCGTACCTGCGAATGCTGCCTATATATCCGGTCAGAATCTGGACTTCGTTGTGAATTTCGGTGAAAATGTCACTGTAAATACAACAGGCGGCACGCCATATATCGCCTTAACGTTGAACACCGGAGGAACAGTCCACGCAGCTTATCTCAGCGGGAGCGGGACAACGGCACTGGTGTTCCGGTACACGGTCGCCGCAGGGAATGCGGATCCGGACGGAGTGGCATTGGGGACTGCAATATCAGCTAACGGCGGGACGCTGAAGGACGCAGCAGGGAATAATGCAGTGCTGGCACTGAACAGTGTGGGAAGCACGGCAAATGTCCGTGTGGATGCCATTGTACCAACGATATTATCAGTAGGCGTACCTGCGGATGGTACCTATCTGTCGGGTCAGAATCTGGACTTCACGGTGAATTTCAGCGAAAGCGTGATAGTCAGCACCGGTGGAGGCATTCCATATATCGCCTTGACGATGAGTACAGGCGGGGCGTTTCATGCAGCCTATGCCAGTGGAAGCGGGACAGCGGCCTTGGTGTTCCGGTACACGGTAGCCTCCGGGAATGAGGACCTGAACGGAGTGGCGGTGGGCGGAGCGATCACAGCCAACGGCGGGACGCTGAAGGATGCAGTCGGGAATAATGCCACGCTTGCACTCAATAGTATCGGGAGCACGGCAAATGTCCGCGTGGATGCGAAAGTACCTGTTTTAGCCGGCGCTGCAAGGACTGACAATACGCACATAACCGTAACGTTAAGTGAAAACTGTACTAATATATCCAAGACCGGCAACGGGGGTTTTACCGTACAAGAGACCGGAGCACCCGGAACAGGATATGCAGTATCCTCCATTGCACAGGGAGCAGATGCCGGACACATAGTTCTGACAGCAGCAGACATGGGTATATCAGCCAGGGAAGGTATCACGGTGAAATATACTGCAGGTGTCAACGGTACGATACAGGATATGGCAGGAAACGTCTTGGCGACTGACAATACCGGAATCAGTATCAACGAATGGGATAGTACTTCTCCTTCCATAGTGTCGGCAATCCTTGCATCAAATAACTCATATATCGATATAACCTTCAGCGAAGGCGTTTACAGTGCGGATAACGGTACAACAGCAATTACAGGGGACAATCTGGTACTTGCCTTTACAAAAGGCGGCGGAAGTGCAATCAATGTACAAATCAAATCAGTGATGAAAAACGACAATTCCGTGGAAACTTCAGCTTCTGCACTAAACGGAGGCGAAACAGTAGTCAGGGCGTTCCTTAAAATAACCGGTACTCCGAACGGTGCAGAAAGGATAACAGTCAAGCCTGCCGACGGAACTTCCCTGTATGACAAAGCCGGCAATGCAATGGCAGCAGCTCAGAGTACGGGCGAAAAGCCGCTTAACAACCAGCAGTCGTCACAATCCAATGACAATCCGCAATCCAATGACAATCCACAATCCTCCACAGTTCCGCCTTTGCCAGCATCTTCAACAGCACCACCTGCAAAAGATGAAAAGCCGGCTGTTGATGCACCCGCCAATGTCGAGGTTAAGAAGGAAGACGGTAAAACCGTCACCATAGCGACTGTTGATGGTAAAAAACTGGAAGAAATGCTGAAAGCGGAAGACAACGGCAGCATCATAACCATTCCTGTAAAAAACAACTCGGATGTTGTCACTGGCCAACTGAACGGTCAAACGGTCAAAGCCATGGAGGATAAGGAAGCAGTGCTGGAAATAAAAACTCAAAATGTGACCTACACTTTACCGGCATCACAGATAAATATTGATTTGATATCCGGCCAATTGGGCTCACAAGTGGTGCTCAAAGATATCAAGGTAAACATAACCATAGCCGAACCGCCTCAGGATACGGTTAAAATAGTAGAAAATACGGCGAACAAAAACAGCTACCAGATTGTTGTGAAGCCTGTCGAGTTTGAAATCACCTGCACTGCCGCAGGCAAAACGGTCGATGTAAGCAAATTCAACGGCTATGTTGAACGCACCATAGCCATACCCGACGGTGTCGATCCGGCAAAAATTACAACGGGAATTGTGTTAAATAAAGATGGCACTTTTTCCCATGTTCCTACAACAATAGTGGTGATAAATGGAAAATACTATGCGAAAATAAACAGTCTCACCAACAGTACCTACTCGGTCATATGGAATCACAAAACCTTTGCCGACATGGAAAAGCACTGGGCCAAGGCCGATGTGAATGACCTTGCTTCACGGCTGATCATTGAAGGTGTTGATAAAGACCATTACGCACCCGATCAGAAAATAACCCGGGCCGAATATGTGACTACATTGGTAAAGGCATTGGGAATCATGAAGCCGGGAACGGGCAAAGCTGTATTCAGTGATGTTGACAGGAAAGCCCGGTATTTTGATGCTGTGAGTATAGCCTATGAGTATGGCCTGATAACCGGTAATGGAAAAGGAATCTTCAAACCGGAGGATAAAATTTCAAGGGAGGAAGCATTGACGATTCTTGTTAGATCAATGACGCTTGTCAAGCTTAATGCAAAGGCGAAGGACGGCGAGATCAAACAACTGCTTGGGAAATATCATGATAGCGCCAAGATATCAACCTGGGCCAGGGAAGCGGTGGCTGTCTGCATAAGAAATCAAATAATAACAGGAAACGGGAATCAAATAATGGCAAAAGATAATATAACCCGTGCTGAAACCGCTGTTATTGTTAAAAGACTTTTAAAAAAGGCTCTGTTGATTTGATGAATTTATTGCATATTTAAGAAGGTAGATGCGCAGAATCATGACCATCCGATAAACAGGGTGGTCATGATTTGCTATTTGATCTTTTGATAAAGTTCCTTTCTTGTTCTTTGACAATGCCAGCACCGTAAAGAGTGGATTAAATGGATGTTCATCAATACAAGAGTTTGGCGATGCTCAAAGTTGCCACAGTCTGTAATTGTTGAAAAATATTCTAACCGATTATACTGATAATGTCTCCGGCTTGGTCATAGCTGATGGACATTCCCAGTCCCTCTACCGTGGTTCTTAAAGGCACATATACGGTTCCAAATATCTTTTTCGTTGACACTTCCATTTCAATTTCCTTATTATCAATAACAGCCTTCCTGCTGTTGCTTTCAAATATCAGAATATGATTTCCCTTAACTAATTTAACTTTACCTTTTGAATCTGTTGTCATTTTCGATTGAGTAAGTTCAGCGATTGCTTTGACAGGTATAAGCAGAGAGCTTTTTACAGGTAACAGCATTGGCTTGATCTCATAAATACGGCTGTTCACTTCAATTCGAGGAATACTGATGGCCGGTGCTGCAAATCCGATATTCTTTTCTTTACCCAGACCGGCAGTAAAAAAAGATAGACAAATTACAATGATTACTGCAAAAAACAAAATGCTTTTTGTTTTATTATTGCTTGAATTCGATTCTTTTACTTCATTCCAATTCATCCCTAAAATAGTATTGTTAAAGTACTCAAAAAGATTAACCAATCCGATGGAAGAGATCAGAAAGAAAAGTGGCATTGCCGGGATATGATATCTGCTCTGTACCTCGAAAAAGCAAAAAGAGATGATTAAGCCGATAGAAATGAGTGTCGGGATAAATACTTTATAGAGTGCCTTTCGTATGGAATAAATGCATCCGATTACCAGAAGGATCAAAACAGACATATAGAATGCCTGGCTAAGTTTTTTGAGCTTGGATTTATAGTTGAATACATCTTGCCAGCCCGGCTTGCTCTGATCAAGACTCAAAAGCGAACTGTCATAGCCGTATTCCTCATTGCCCCATTCAATTCCGAATTTCCGGACAATCAAGGAGGCAAATGCGGCAGGATTTCCGGTTATTCTGCCAATAGCCGTTTTAAATGCCTCAGAATGGACTTTATCGAAGTCATAATTGTCTTTTTTTACGATGTTGGCATCCTGTTTGTTATAGGTTCCGTTGGATTCGAAATTGGTGCCCACCAGCATGCTGAAGCCCGGTGAGCTCTTCATGATGTTGATATCCGTTAAAGGCTCGACTACCTGGTTCAGACAAAAAAGGCCCGCAAAATAACTGATAACGATTACAGTCAACAGCATCGATTTTCGCAATAGATCAACAGCAATTCGTCCTTTTTTTTCATAAATGATAAATAAATAAGCTGCAGCAACAGGAAATATGATGAGCGATATTGGCCTGAAAAACTGTGAAACGGATAGGGATAAACCTAATAAAATGGTATTGAGCAATTCGTGACAGGTGTTGTCCGTATCTTTCATTTTTACGAGCATCAGGATGTTTAGCAGAAAGAATACCATAAAAATGTGCTCGGACGCCAAAGATGAAGTATACATGATCTGGGCCGGCCAGAATGCATACATCAAAGCTGCTGTCCTACCCGTCCTGCTGTTGGAAATATGCTTTCCAATGAAATACAGCAACAGCATGGATATTATTGAAAGGACTATATTCAAGGCTTTTGCCGCATCTATGCTTACACCGGTTATTTTATATAAAAATGACAGGATGATCGGATACCCTATTTTAAAGGGAAATACCACATAAGTTGGATCATAAAAGGAATAAAAGCCTTTTGAAAAATACCAGGCATATGCCTGGTATGCAAGGTAGTCGCTTGCGGGAAGCGTTGGAACCTTCAAGATCCAAAGAAGTCTCAACCCTCCTGCAATTATGGAGATTATACAAATGAAAACTTTGTCGGAAAGCCATTTTACCGAGGATGCAAGATATGCAAGAACCAAGAAGCCAGACAGGAATATAATGAGAATGATGTAAAATCCAAAAGCATATCTTTTTTCGTTATTGTAGGATATACTGGCTGCAATCATCATTAATGCGGCAGTCATAAGAAGTATCAGCACTGTATTGCCAGTAAGTTTTTTCAGCATATAATAAATTCCTTATTTGATCTTAACCCACAATTTTTGACAGATTTATTATACAAACAATACAATATTACAAACAATTTGTATATATGTCAATAACAAGTAGTATGAATTTTTTCTGATGATATATGGATACTTCTTGATTTTCCAAGGTTGTATCTTCCAGGTACAACAGGAAGATGGAAACCGGAAAGACTTGATGGAGACCTGTCTTTTCGCCTCAATCATGCTTAAAATGAATTGTTTTGAACATTTAATTCCCTTTAATTACTAAGTGTGATATGATATTATAAAAAATGACATTATTTTTTCTTTCTCATATTTTTAGAAGTATTTGAAAGGGATGCACTAATATGTATGAATACAAATCAGGTCCTATTCAGCAGCAAAGCAATGGAAAGCACAACAAAAATACCGTAAATAATTTCAGCACCTCAAAGAATATTCGCGCACTGGTTCAGATGGCAAAGTCGAATTCCCGTATGCTGGCGCATAATGATGCCGTGGTATTGCAAAGAGCTCTGGGGAACAGGACTTTGGAAAAGCTGCTGGCATCGGGCGGCGAAAGTGATTCAAACAGTCGGCAATCAGCTTCAGATATAATGCCGGTACAGCGGATGAGCATTCAACAGGCTCACCTGGATACCGGTCTGGAAGATATAGGTGACCGTACTCTTGTAACGGATGGCCGGCAGGTTCATGTCTATTTAAAAGAAGAAACGGCGGAATGCAAAAACAAGGTGGAGGCATTGGAAAAAGCCGGCGAACTGAATGCGGCTGTTGGAAAGAAAGTGGATAATTATGCTCAGGCTACCTTGCATATCACGGATAGCAACAGCAAGTGGACACCTGAATATAAAAAACTGGATACGGCTACGGAAGGTACTTTGGATCCATTTTTCCATTCAGTAAAAATACCCTACAAAAATAAAGGAAAATCGGAGAAGATTGAACTGGTTTTTCAGCATGCAAAGAATTGGACCGGTTATGTGGAGGCTGTGTATGACAGCGCAAATAAAGGTACAAGCGCTGTTCCTACAATGTACGATTCCGACAGTGAAAGTGCATCAACAGAAAAAAGCGGAATCAACAATCAGAATGGACACTATAGAAATCTGAAATACAGTAACAGGCATGATGACAAAAGCGGCAGGCTATTGCTTGATTTGACAGAGGGAGACGATGAACAAAGTTTTGATGCATATACGAAGATTGCCGGCGAAGGTGCCAGATGGATATGTGTAAGAAAGCATACCAGTAAATTGTGGGATGGAACGCGCTTTTTTACAAAAAGTGGCGTAAACCCGCGAAATGTTGATTTTGTCTATTTCGCAGATCTTTGGAAAACATGGAAGGATACATTCGGAAAAGCATATGATATTCCGGATGCAACGGTAAAGACCCATATTGCAGCGGGCACCATAGCGTGCAGTGTGCACTGGGATTCCCGCAAAAAAATGAACGGATTTGATTATGACCTGGACAACCATCGAAGCCATAAAAAAAAGTAGGATATGAGCTGTTTCAAATGCAAAAAGCATCAAAGCTACAAAGCTTCTAAGCTACAAGGCGTCAAAGCTACAAGGCGTCAAAGCTACAAAGCATCAAAGCACAAAGCATCAAAGCATCAACGTATAAAAGCATCAAAGTATCAAAACAGTAAAGTACCAAAGCAACAAATTAATTTGCTATAAGCAGGGTGTAAAATTATGGCTGGTATTGAGGCTGTAGACAATAAAAACTATGATAACTATGAATATCTTGCCGATGAACTGGGACGGTTGGAATTGGAAGTCTGCGTCCTTATGTTTAGGCAAAGATTCGGCAGGAATGAAAGCACTCTTGGACAATTCAAGGGGATCGTCATATCCGAGGAAGAAATTCAGAACCTTCTTGGCAATGAATCGGAAGATTACAAGCAGGAACTTGAGTATATACAACTGAAAGAACAGCTTGTGCAGCTTGAGGTATCGATCAGGGAAAAACGGAGGAAAACAATCCTAAATCAAACGTATTTTCCTCTGGAACAGCTGGCCAAGGTATTCGACTTAAATTTTTTTGAAGTGCAATGCATCGTTCTGGTCCTGGCCGTTGAACTGGATATCAAATTTGAAAAATTATATGCATTTCTGCAAGATGATATCACAATAAAGCGTCCGACTGTCAATCTGGCACTGAACCTGTTTTGCAGCACCAATCAGGAAAGGTTTGCGGCCAGGAGATATTTTGGAAAAGGCGGAACGCTTGAAAAATATTTCTTCTATGAAGGTTTGGATGACGATCCGGCAGTTTCATTGCTTTCAAGGACGTTAAAGCTTGACAGGGGAATGGTCGATTATCTTACAAACGGAAATATCATGGATCAGGACATTTCTGATTTTACGGAATTTATTGAACCGGATTCCCAGATCCACCAATTAATTACGGGGCAGGAACTGCAGGAGAGGCTGGATGACATCCTAAACAGGAAGCTTTCTGGAAATGGTGAAGGCAAAAAGGGATTTGTACTTTATTTATGGGGTGCCTCCGGGGTTGGAAAGAGATTCAATGTAAAACACTTCTGTACAAGAAACAAGCTTCCGCTTATGCTTGTCGATGTGAAAGGAATAGCAGGCGATGAGAAGAATTTTGCCGGACTGATCCGGAAAGTGGAAAGGGCAGCTTTACTAAGGCAGGGGATTTTGTGCTTTTACAACTTCAACATGCTTTTAGAGGGGAATGAAACTTCCAATGAGCCAAATGGCGGTATCAGGAATGCCCATTCCAATAAAAAAAGAATGGAACTGGTTAAATCAATCAATTTTTATGGCGGACTTGTTTTTATACTGGCGGATTGCGAATGGCAGGAGCCTGATCTGCCAGAAGGCTGCGATTACTTAAGTATCAAGCTGAATGTACCTGCCGAAATTGACAGGAAGCTATTGTGGGAGAACTTCGCAAAGGACCGCAGCTTTGATGAGCATATTAATTGGGGAGTAATGGCAAGCAAGTTTAAATTTACACAGGGTCAGATCATCAGCGCTGTTGAAACAGCTGACGTTATGGCGGGGTACGGTAACCGGGACAACGGGGTGATCGGGGAAGCGGAATTGAATGCGGCGTGTTTCATGAAATCAAAACACAATTTCAGGCACAATGCCGTACGGGTTGAATCAAAGTATTTGTGGGAAGATATTATTCTTCCTCGGAATGTGGTTGAACAGCTCAAAAACATATGCAACCAAATGAAGTTCAGGAATGTTGTCTACGGAGAATGGGGGTTTGACAGGAAGCTTTCTTATGGAAAAGGCTTATGTGTCCTTCTCTTCGGGCCTCCTGGAACAGGAAAGACGCTGACAGCTCAGGTGATGGCAAATGAATTGAAGCTGGAATTATTCAGAATTGACCTGTCGCAGGTAATAAGCAAGTATATTGGTGAAACTGAAAAAAATCTGCAAGCGATATTTGAACATGCGGAGATGAGTAATGCCATCTTGTTCTTTGATGAGGCGGATGCTATTTTTGGCAAGCGCTCCGAGGTAAAGGACGCCCATGACAGGTATGCAAACATCGAGACCTCGTATTTGCTTCAAAAGGTTGAAGAGTATGAGGGGATGACGATCCTTGCGACAAATTTCAAGGAAAATATCGATGATGCTTTTACAAGGCGTATACAGCATATGGTGGAGTTCCCGTTCCCGGACAGCGTTCACAGGGGAAAAATCTGGAGAATGTTATTTCCGGAAGAAGCGCCTGTTGATGAGAATATAGACTTTGAGTTTTTATCAAAGCGGTTTGAAATCGCCGGTGGAAATATTAAAAATATAGTTGTCTCTTCGGCATTCCTGGCAGCACAGGCAAATGAAAAGATTCAAATGAAGCATATAGTAAGAGCCGTGAAATATGAATTGCATAAAACAGGGAGGGTATTACTGAAAGAGGATCTTGGTGAATACTATTCTGATTTGTAAATTAAATTTCGACTTTTTTACAAATAACTCAAACAAGGTTTGACATTATTTTCAAAAACATATATTATAATACTAAAAACCGGTATTGGTTAACAGTGTGAGAAAAATATAGTCTTGAAGAGAATTATTTCAACGGATTATAAACAGATGATTTCTTATCAGGCAGAGTGCGGTGCAGCAGGTAAAGTACAGGATTTTCGGGGAGGCCGGAATGGCGTCGTATACGGCAATTGCTGATGCAGGGAATTCCATAGTGAAGCTTTTACGGGATAATATGACACCTGAACCCGTTTCAAAGCCTGAAATGATAGGTATTTGTTCTCCGGCTGACAGAGGGGATATCAAGCTTGGACTGCATCTGTATTCTATAAGGGAAAATGGCGAATTCAGGGACGTCGGGTATCAGAATACCCCTTCTCTCACAATGAATTTATTCTACCTTATGACGGCATATTCGTCGATTGACTTGAAATTGCGGGCTTTTGATGAAAGTTGTATTCTCGGAAAAGCCATGCAGGTCATTTATGACAATTCCATACTGAGAGGTTCCAATTTACAGGGGTCGCTTGCTGAAAAGGACGAAGAACTGCGAATCGTTTTGAATTATTTGAATACCGATGAAATCTCTAAAATATGGACATTCCCTAATATACCTTACAAACTTTCGGTCGGATATATGGCCGGACCTGTAAATATTGATTCGAGCACGCATAGAGCTTTTACGAGAGTCATGAAATAACAGAATGGGCAGGATCGCTTCATGGAATATGCAAGCAAGATAAAATTAGGCATGGAAGTATCATTTGTTGTATGCGCCATAGACGGATTTACCGGCAGGAATGCAGTGGGCGGCATAATAGATGTTTTTATAAGGGATGTGCCTGTGAAACCTGTCAGAAAGCATGACGGCTATTATGTTTTTACCCGGCTGCCTGAAGGACAATATGAGATTGTGGTGGAATCGGACAGATACTTTAATGAAAGCATGATAGTATCAACCGGTGAACTTGAAAATAAAGAGCGTACGGTATTTGTTCCATTGATGCCAAAGCCTTCTTACAATTTCCCGGGAGGAACGACGCTGATCCGTTCAACCCTGGTGGATAAAAAATCCGGACCTGCCGTGAAGGCAGATGTAAAAGCGGCGGTACTGACTGAAGATTGCTCACGGGCAAGACTCTCAAGGGAGGGAGCGAAAAAAGGGGACAGCAGGATATCCCTTGTAGATATTTCAGGGTTGATTGCGGCAGGAGACAGCTTTGTAATAAAGGACAAAGAAAAGTCCGAGTTGTGCAGGATTTCTAAAATCAATGAAGATGCCGGAAGTTTTGTACTGAAGCAGCCTTTGGAACACAACTATGAACGTGGTGCGCTTATGCTTCCGGTAATATATTCAAAAGCAAATGAAAATGGAGAAATTGCAGTTTATTTCAGAAATTTGCGAAAGAAGTTCTTTGATGTTGAACTGGAGCTTGCATTTGAAGGCAATGTTTCTGCGAAAGTACTGGGCATTGAGGAAGGTAAAACAACATTGGCGGGTATTATAACTGTTTAGGGCAGGAACCGTGTATGGGGGATAAGTTTTTCGCCTTTGGTATTTAAGAGTACAACAAGTTTTTTGTACTTTAAATAAATATAAAATGTACTGTTTTAATACAGACACATTATTAAAAAAAGAAAGGGGGTAACCGGATTCGATTTTATATGGACAGTTGAATTGTTAATATAAGATATTGAGACCGGGTAAATTATGCCTGAATATTTATCACCAGGAGTTTATGTAGAAGAGTTCGAAAGTGGCTCAAGAC
>JAEWQC010000276.1 GCA_023399355.1 Bacillota bacterium
CTCCAAATGCAGCATAGTGCAGCCCTTCCTCTCCTGTATTGCTCATAACATTATCCAAATCGAGGCTAAGGCTTTTATCGAAATAGGCTGAAGCTTCATCCATTAAACCAAGTTTCGAAGCAAATAATGCATGGCTGCCAAAACTCAATGTCGAATCATGTAATGTAAGCGGTTCGTAAAAATCCCATGCAGCCCGCTTTTCTTCCTTTGTAAATTTTTCCGGTAATAAAGTCATTAATAACAGGATATCTGCCTGCTTTATCACCATATACCTCTGCAGCCTGTCAAAACTTATTTTATGGTAGAGTGGAATGGCATCCGTTTTATAATCATGAATATCTATAGGCTCCTGTTTTAAAAAATTATCATCTTCAATATATAATTTTTTTTCAGGATCATAATTTATTACCGCCTTTTTTATAATTACCTTCCATGTGTCCATCTCCGCTTCATCAAAACAAATCTTTTCCTTCAGTTCCTTCCATTTTGCACGATATTTCTCCTTCATCAATGAAACTGCCTCAATTGCAAGTTTAAAGTTGTTCAAAGCCATCATCGTAGTATATGTATTGTTCTCAGTCACTCCGCCGTATTCATTGGGGCCTTTTACAAAAAGCATATTGTATCTGTCCTGATCCTTATAATAAGTAAATCTGCTTTTCCAGTAACGTGCCGTTTTTATATAAATCTCAGATCCGTAATCTCTGATAAAACTTTCATCTCCGCTGACTTTATAATATTGGTCAATGGCATATGCTACATCTGCTGTAATATGAATCTCACAACACCCGGTATCCCACGTTTCACATTGTTCTTTCCCGTCAATGGTACACATCCAGGCATATCTGGCTCCTTCGACACTCATTGCCCCGGCGTTGAATTCCGCACCGGATAGTGTATTGTATCTATACATTAGCAGATTTTTAGCTGCATTGGGATTTGTATATGCGAAAAACGGAAGCATAAAGATCTCCGTATCCCAAAAATAACAGCCTTTGTAGCGTCCATGGAAGATCGACCTGGCGCCTATGCTGACATAGGGGTCATTTTCTGCGTTACCCTGTATCAACTGAAATATGTTATATCTAATATATAATTGTGACCTATCATCTCCTTCGACAATCACATCGGATATGTCCCATTTCTTTGACCATATATCTTTGTTAAGTGCATACTGCATATCGAATCCTGATTTTTGCATTTCAGTTGCATAAGATAATACAACCTCTTCTGCTGGATCTCCGTTAAAATCCCTGGATGTGTAAACTGTAACTATTTTATCTGCAACATATTCTTTCCCGATCTCTGCATAGAAGCTGATTTTTTTGCTGATAAATCTGTCGTGTGCTATTGTTTCAGTCTCTGAAACCGGTCCATTTCTCACGCCATTACTGCATTCATACAAGTCAAGAGAAAAAGTCTCATAGATATTGATACCCGTAACACTTGTGGCAGTGTTTATATAATATATCCCTCCATCCGTCATGCACTTTTCAACTTCATGCAGGAAGTCAACCGGATTGATATCTTTTTTGAGCTGTACATCACTGATCGGATTGTTTGTAATTCCGCCGTCGATTCCTGTTTCAAACAGGATGTCACCGGAATAATTCAACGGAGTGATTTTGTACCTGATTGCCGCAGTATGAACATTTGCCATGCTTAAAAACCTGGTTGTCTCAATCTTGGTTTCAAGTCCGTTCAAGTCCGACCAGATCAAGCTCCTGGTCAGCGTACCGTCCTTAAGATTCAAAACCCTCTTGAAATCTTTAAATGTACCATTTCCGGGTACAAGACCGGTTCCTTTTGCTTCAAAGCGCGTATACAGGTAGTTGGGGGTATTTACCATGTCAGTAATACCAGGTTTTAAATAATCGAATACACCGGCAATATAAGTACACAGTTCATACTTTTCCCTGCCGGATTCTTCTTCGCTGAATCCCCTGATCCCCATATATCCGTTGCCTAGTGAGAAAATGCTTTCATAATATGGTCCGCTGTCCATATTATCCATATCCTGCGAGATCAACCAATGCTCACCCATATTACTCATATAAGTCTCCTCTGAGCGGGGTAACCGGCAATATATTCCCGCCGGTCACCCCATTCATTTTAGCCCCGTTTATTTGCCGACGAATCGGTTATAGGCATCTGTATATACTTCTACCAACCGTTTAACATTCATACTATCCAGTTGCTTGACATAACTGTCCCACTCTTCATCTATACCACCTTGTGTAATCCATTTGGCAGTCGTAGTCTGCACATATTTCTCAATATCGACTCTGAAGGTTGCAGTTTCCTGAGCTTCGTCCAATGTAAACAGAGTGGCCGGATAAGGATCTACTATGTAATCTTTTCCCATGCTATCCAGTTCCAGTTTCAGACCATCTCCACTATCTTTTGAAAGCTTGATATTCTTTTCAAACTCAGGGCTGGCATATTTGGGTCCGAAATCACGAAGGCTTGAATCCCAGTACCATTTATCAGCGCCTGTCCCTTCCGGCGGATTGTTCAGTTCATATGTACCGTCGCTATTCTTCGTAATGACAGTCCCAATGCCGCCCCAGAAGTTCTGGATGCTTGCTTCACCGGTATAGAATTCATCCGCCCAGCGTGCTGCAACTTCCGGATATTTACAGAACTTGGTGATTTCCAATCCCAGTCGTCTGTAGCCCAATCCATTTGGATCACCTCCGGCATGTTTTTTGCCATCAGGACCGGTAAGCGGCGGAATAGCAATATATTCGGACTTTGTAGTCGTGAATTGCGCATCAGGTACCCAGGAATAAAGGAAGCCTATCCGGGAAGGATCACTCTGGTACTTGGAGACCAGCATTGTATAATCCTGAGTGAAATATTCCTTATCCATGATCCCTTCCTGATACCATTTATGCAGCATTTCTACACATTGTTTGAATCCATCCATTGTCGGGAAAAATGCAGGTTTTCCATCTGCCATACTCATGTACTTGCCGTTTAGTTCATTTATGCCGAAATTAATTAGTATGGTCGGATCAAACAGTGCATCCTTAGCGCTTCCGCTGTATGGAATCTCATCATTCGGATCTCCATTCCCGTTAGCGTCCTTGTCTTTAAATGCCTTTAAAACATTATACAATTCATCCATGTTTGTCGGCACCTGCAAACCAAGTCGGTCAAGCCAAGCTTTATTGATAGTAGGCAGAAAAGTGACATAAGGTCTTGAGGGCATTCTTGATCCCATGGAATACATATTCCCATCAGGATATGTTACATATCCTTTCAAATACGAGTCTTCGTTCAATGCTTTTGTATAATTGGGCATATACTCTTTGACTAGATTCTGAAGCGGAAGGAAATACTCTACATTATTCATAATATCCGTTTCAGATAAGGTTAAATCACCCAAAATGAGGCTCGGAAGAGTACCGCTTGCCAACATAATATTTTTCTGTGTATCCCAGTCGGATTGAGCCTTCCACTGCCAATCAATTTTTACATTGGATGTTTTCTCCAGGTTCGTCAGGAATGGATTCTTTTTAAAGCTATCATCCATGTTGTTCCAACGAACCGTCAAAACGTCGAGTGTAACCGGTTCTTTGACAATGGGCATCCCTGTTTTCTGGAAATTTCCGCCTGACTCCGCTGTAGTAGCTGCTGCTGTTGCAGCGGTGGATGCAGTTGTACTGGTTTTAGTTTCCCGAGAACTGCTTCCACAGCCGGCCAGACTCAAGATAAATATCATTGCAGCCAGCATTATACTTAGTACATTTTTTGAAATACTCCTCATAACTTCTCTCCTTTTTTATATTTAGTCGTTTACGCAGCGCATAAACGTACTATTCTATTTTAATAGAACTGCCTTCAGGGTTTTTATCGCATGAGAATTGGAGACTGAATTTTCACACCTTCATCTAGATCTTGCGTAACGTTTAGCCTTTCACTGCACCAATCATTACACCCTGGTCAAAATGCTTCTGAACAAATGGGTAAACACATATAATAGGCACTGTTGCTACGATAATAACTGAATAACGTAACAGACTTGCAAGACGCAGCGCAATATTGGCTGCTTCATCAGACCCTAAGTGTCCCTGCATCTGGTTTACAATTAAAATATTGCGCAAAACCAATTGCAGTGGGTACAACTGATGATTATTGATATATAATAATGCATTAAAATAGCAATTCCATTGTCCTACGGCAATCCATAACCCCAAAACGGAGATAATGGCTTTTGATAACGGCAGCACCATTTTGAAAAAATACTGAAGGTTTCCGCAGCCGTCGATTCGTGCTGCCTCATACAGATCGGGCGGTATGCTGTTCTGGAAAAAAGTTCTGGCTACTATGACATTATAGGCAACCACTGAAAACGGCAGCACCATAACTGTGAAAGTATCATACAAGTGAAAATCCTTAATGGTTAAGTATGTAGGAATTACACCCCCGTTAAAAAACATTGTAAATATAAAGAATAATGAAAATAATCTATTCCCTACCATATCTCTTCTGGAAAGTGCATAAGCGGCCGGAATGTTTACAGCCAATCCGATAAAAGTACCGACAACCGTATATAAGATAGTGTTTCTGTATCCTTTCCATATATCGGGGTGCCTGAACAGTTCTGCATATCCATCCAGCGTGAACCTGTATGGGAACAGCCACATCTTGCCGCCGGCAACCGCACTCGGCTCGCTAAATGATGCACAGATTATAAAATACAGAGGATAGACAACAACAATCAAACCAATTGCTGCAAAAACATATACTATAGCATTAAAAAGCATGTCACTTTTTTGATCTCTTATTGTTTTCTTCACATCGAATTCCCCTTTTCATCTACTTTACAACAGGCTGTTTTTACTTAATGATTTTGATATCTGATTTACTATTAAAAGGAAAATCAAGTTGATTACATTATTGAATAAATTAACTGCTGCTGATAAACTGTAACTGCTCTGTATAATGCCCGCCTTATATACATATGTCGCTAAGATTTCACTGGTTGGGAGGTTCATGCTGTTTTGCAAAAGGTATACTTTTTCAAATCCGACATTCATAATGTTTCCGGCTCTTAAGATCAATAATATGCACGCTGTTGGTAAAATCATCGGAATATCAATATAGATAAGCTTCTGCCATCTGGTCGCCCCATCAACAGTAGCAGCCTCATACAGTGTTATATCAACCATGGAGAGCGCCGCTACATATATAATGCTATCCCATCCCGTATGCTGCCACGCTTCTGTCCATACGTATATACTGCTGAATGCATTTGCATCTCCCATTAAATTGGGTGCTGCCGCTCCAAATAGCTTGTAGATGTTGCCAATCAACCCACTGCCCGGAGAAAGCAGTATCAATATTAACCCTGCCAAAACGACCGTTGAAATAAAATGGGGCATGTAAGTGATTGTTTGAAAAGCTCTGCGAAACCTGTTTACTCTCATTTGGTTTATAAACAAAGCAAACAGGATAGGAAGCGGAAAGGTTACCGCAATGCTGTAAATGCTTATAATCACCGTATTCATAATTGTTCTTGTAAACTGATACGAATTAAAAAATTGATTGAAGAATTTAAATCCAACCCATGGGCTGCCCATAATACCCAAACTGTTGCGATAATTTTTAAAAGCGATAATAACACCATACATTGGCCTGTATGTAAAACAGATTAGCAGAATAACTGCGGGGAGTAATAATAAGTAGAGTCCGGCATTCTTTTTTATCCTATACCAGGTTGAATTTCTTTTGATAACCATTTGAATCACCTTTTATCTTTCAACTTGTTTGATAATCACTCAAAGCCTCTGTCTCCAAATGCATTATCCACCGCATAAGCTAAAAATCCCGCACAAGTGGCAAACGCAGCACCGGTTACACATTCTCCCGTGTTCTCATCAATGCTTTCACAAGCAACCCCGTTGTCCATAGCGGATTTTAGCAGGATATTCCTGGAATGCTCCTTCCTGCCGCACAACAAGCTGTTGGCAACGCTCAGTATCCAAGGGTGCGGAGCATGTTCACAACCGATCTCCGCGATATTGCAGCCATTGAAGGAATAAGGGTATTCCGGTTTTCTGATTTCTGCGACGGTATTTTGATATACAACATCCTCCATATTGCAGAACCCGTAATACGGCAAAAGCTGCAAACTTCCCGGAGGCTCATCATAGATATTCCAGGCGCCCTTCAGATCCAGGGACCATGCGAATATTTTCCTGTTGTCATATTCAAAAACACAGTTCTCCCATATTGCTTTTCGTACCTTTTCAGACTTCAACTGCAGTTCACTGCTTAATTCATTTTCTCCGATTTCTCCGTACATTTCCGAAAGATTCCTAAATACCTTCCACACCAGGACATTGTCATAGGTCAGATAGGGATGCACAACAGGATCATCCGTAGGTTGGAGAAATGTTTCATAAAGGTCTGCTTCAATATGTTTCCTGGACTCCAGTATCCTCACAATCCTTTTAATGCCGCTCTTAAATAAATCCTCCGACAGAATTCCGTAATCGCCGGTTTTCCTTATATAGCCATCCAAAGCCAGTATGGGGGCGCAAAGTTCGTCAAGCTCAAACCCCGGTTCCAGAACCGTTCCATCTATATATCTGCTATGAACGCCGATATTTTTTATCTGTCTGCGAAAAACATATTCGAGCATTTCTTTTGCATAATCGCTGTCAACTAGCAATATCGAAGGGAAACTCCATAAAAGGCTGTCCCGGTCCCAATAAGCTGCGCTTACATAGTACCTTGGGCTTCTGGACGTTACCAGCACAAATTCTTCCGTATCCATTGTAATACCTGATGCAAAAAAGAAATTGAAAAACATATTTGTATTCAATACGCGATCCATTTCACTGTCAGTTGTCTTCCTGCTGCGTTTCGAAAGCCAATTCTTCGTAATGTTCAATTCATACTCATAGCCTTTGCGGAGCATTTCCTTTGCCGAAGTGGCAGCACCTACCTCCTCAAAGCCGAAACCCCAGAAAAAGTTGACGGATTGTTCTTCACCAGGATTCAGCGTAATGTGCCTGCCGAGATTAAAGCATATTTCACTGTTCTTTTCATCGGTATTATAGGAAACATCCATTTTATCGTTGGTGATCGGGGCAAATGAAAAAATGCTGACAGCATTCCTGAGATCAAAGACGATACTGTTGTTCCAGCCACTGTCATAAACATATTTCACTGCATTTATCGGTTTGCTCTCATTGATTTCATGGATTGACTGATTCCAGCAGCCCTCTATTCCAACCACCAATTCTTTTTTATCCATACTGCCGTTTACAACTTTTAAATTGTAGATGAAGCCTCTTTCACCAATTGGTGCCAGGATGGTTCCATCAATGGCAATATTGCCACATGTACCTTTGAAGTACGGAATCCAGTAGTCATGCTTACCCCAGCATGTGACTTCAATAGGTATGTCAACCTCATTCACAGACAGGATTGGCTTCAATAACGGCTTCGAATCATCCGCACCTTTTATTGCGATTAATCCCTTATACCCCATATGAAGAAAAGTTACGCTCATAATAGCAGCATCCTCTTCCCTGATATCAGGTATGGAGATCATCTCATTCCCGGCAGGTATGAATTTGCCCTTGGACAAAGTTAGCACCCCCACTTTCTAGAATTATGCAATCTTTACAAATTTAAACGTTTAACCTGAGGCTTATAATAAATCTTTCAGTTTATGATTTATTATATAGAGTTCAGTCTCTTTACTGATTTTCTTTCGATGATATTAAGCGGAAGTACTTTTTCCATCGGTTCATATTTGCCTTTTCCCTCGATCATATTGACAAGCGCCTCGGCAGCAGCCACTCCTTTAGCCGTAATATCCTGACCGACTGTTGTCAAAGGCAGCAAAGAATACTTCAGGATGGAGATATTGTCAAAGCCTATTACCGATATATCGTCGGGCACCTCTATGTTATTATCCCTCAGACTGTTGACCAGGCCCAGGGCGATCATATCGGCGCTTGCAAACACAGCTGTTATTTTTCCATGCCTGTGTGCAGCAATGGTCCTGCCTGCTGCACAGCCTTGCTCATAGCTTACTGATCCGTCGAACACATAATCCGGATTGTAAAAGATACTTGCTTCATTCAGTGCTCTTTTATATCCTAAAAACCTTTTCTCATTGACACCGTCATGTTTTATGCTTCCGGTAACAAGGGCAATCTCCCTGTGTCCTTGATCAATAAGGTATTTTGTGGCTATATAACCTCCATATTCATCATCAATGCCGACCTTGAAGAAATAGTTATCGCTGATATAACTGTCAATCAGTACAATTGGAATGCTTGCCTGCTTGAGTTCCTCGTAAAACTGTTCCTGGTATATTCCCATGATGATGGCACCATCCAGATTCCTTTGTACGGACGTATCAAGATAACTATTCCCCTTTTCCACCCCCGACAGAAGCAAATGGTAACCGCATTCCCTGAGTTTCGATTCGACTCCGCTTACTATCTCGCTGTAGAAAGGGTTTGTCAGCAACATTTGCGACGAGTCCTCCGTCTGAGGAATAATGACGCCTATCAGGTGTGAGTTGTTTTTAACCAGACTTCTGGCCGTAAGGTTCGGTATATAGTTCAATTCCCTGATGGCATTTTTAACCTTTGATACCGTCGCATCGGATAGCTTGTACTCCTTACCGTTCAGCACATATGATACGACTGCAGGGGTTACTCCGACAGCTTTTGCTATATCTTTGATTGTTGTTCTTTTAATCATGTCGCATCCTTTTGATTCTGCCGTGTATACCTGTTCATATATCGCATTTAAGTTACACGCTTAACCTTATATTTTTTTATTATTATAATATATTCCTTTTTTTGTAGGATACAAGTACTATAATATACTTATATATCGCTCGGGTAAAGAGCTCATTGTTCTGAAAAAGAGATAAGTTTATTTAATCGTTTAACTCTACTATAATAATAATACCGAAATGTTAGAAATACAAGTACTTTTTAAAATATTTTCAGAAGAATTTAACTGTTTATCTGTTTAACTGTTAACTTTTAAAAAGCCTGCTTCGATTCTTCTGTACAAATAGTAGCAGCGGGTATCCCATTACATAGCAGGCTATCAGTTCTCCAAGCGCCACAAAACCCATCGTAATCAAAACCGGGGCATTGATGGAAAGCTTCAGTATGATTGCCACAGCAACCGCATTAAGGATGACAGGGGGTAATGGAGCAAGGTATTTCGAGGGCATTTTCCATGTGAGAACTGCTGCAAGCAGTGTGGCAAAACTCCCAAGGAAGATATCGTACGGTCCCGCCCCGACAAAGATGTTCGCTGTCAGGCAGCCGACAAAAAGCCCTGGAATTGCAGCCGGTGTGAAAAATGCGAGTATCGTAAGCACTTCGGAAACTCTCACCTGTATCTGCCCGGAACCTCCCGGTATTGCAATCGTCAGTACGGCATACAACGCCGCTATTACTGCCGCCTCCACCAGAAATCTTGTTTTAAATCCTGTTTTGGTTCTTGTTTTATACATGTAGTGCATCCTCTCTCCGCCTATCATCCTGTCCTTCGAAAAACCGAAGGAATATCCGTTTGTTCCAGCTTTGCTGGACGCACCGCAACAAAAAAGAGCGTCTCCGCTCTGCAAATCAACATTATATGCCACATGTAATAAATCATGTTGCATAACCCGTAGTTTTGTTTACAGACAGGATGGTTTCGAACTGTCTTTTATTTTATTCGGCTTTCTAATTTCCGGTATCTTCCATACCGGAAACTTTCACAGACACCGTATCAATAGAGCCTTCATTATTTTACACCATATACAGGGTGACTGCAACCATTTTTATACCCGTCCGCACTTGTACTTAGTCCTTCGCAGTGTAGAATTTAAGGTAATCTTTCTCACTGGCCTGTCTCAATGTATGTCCACCGTCCATCAAATGGATTTCCGATTTGATTCCCCTCTTCTGTAAGGCATCATACAGGGATTGGATCCCCACAGTGAACGGATCGTTGGCCCCACCACAATCAAGATATACGTTCAGTTTGTCAAGCCCCTTCTTTTTGTCGTACTTGACTATATCAGTTATTTCATCGGTATTCTCATTTGGAAACAGCCATTTTTCCAGCTGTTTGTCGGAATAATCGCTAGAAACCACCGCAGGACTGTATCCACCAACCTTGCTGAACAGATCGGGATGGTGGAAGGCTATACGAAGGGCGATCATCCCCCCCATGGAGAATCCTCCGATATACCTGCCATCCGACGATGTTACGGTACGGTAATGAGCATCGATATATGGAACCAGTTCCTTGCTTAAAAATTGATCCATGTTCCTCTCATCTAACTTCCCATCGTCCTCCACATCCTTGCTGATTTCCTTCAGTGTGGCATCCCTTGTATAGGGAAAAACCATAATGACCGGCTCAATCCCGCCATTATCTATTAACTCGTCGGCCGTTCCGGCAATGCCTTTATCTATCCACATGGATTCATTCGAGCCATAGCCGTGCAGCCCGTACCACACGGGATAATCTTTTTTGTCGCCGTAACCCTTCGGCAGATAGATCTTGCAAGGCATTTCCCTCCCCATGTAATTACTCTTCACAGACAGGTCCATGATCCGGGACTCCTTTAAGGGCTCACTGACGCCGGAACTGCGACGGTCTGCGTTTATACCGCTGCAACCGCAGAACATAAGTCCTGTAAGGGCCGCTAAAGATATCAATGCCGCATTTTTAAATTTCTTACATCTTCCTGTTTTTACACTGCTTGAACGCATAATGTAATATTCCTCCAAACTCTATATTTTAATTATATAAATTTTTGATTATTTATATATTAACTTATTTTTGATATATTCTACATTTTTAGTAAAATTCCTCTATTTCTCAACGTTGTTCTGTTTTCTATACAAAAAAGAGCTCTCCCAAAACTTTGGTTTTGAGACAAGCTCCATCTATTCCCGTATTAACACAATAGTTCACTTGTTTTCCGCTTATTTCACTGCCAATATCACACTGCTTGCAAGGTAAGGCACCGACCTGTCCATCAAGGCTGCCATCTGCCCGCGGACAATTCTGTCGCCGGGGTGGAAGCTGCCATCCGGGTAACCTTGCAGTATTCCTGCGGCAGCTATCCTGTTTATGGCTTCATAGGACCATGGAGCGCCCTTGGGAGTAACATCCGGAAATACAGAATTTGCTGCTGTGCCAGGTTTCAGGACCCTATCGAGCAATACCGCCATCTGTTCCCTCGTTAATGTCGCATCAGGGTCAAATTTGCCGGCTCCGGTTCCTTCCACAATACCATATTTCCTGGCGGCTTCGATTTCAGTCCGTGCCCAGTGGTTTGCGGTATCGGTAAAAGTTGCCTGGTACTGGACCGCAGTGGTGTCAATGCCTAGCGCTCTTACCAGTATCACTGCAGCCTGTGCTCTTGTAACCGGTGAATCCGGCATGAATTGCGTATCGGAGGCACCTATCATCCAACCCTTGTTAACCATATCCAGTATAGATTGTCTTGCCCAACTACTCTGTGCGTCCTTGAAGAAAACACCGTTCAGCCACAGTGAATAGTAATCCCATGTATTCTGGGTTTCCTGTCCGAGGCTCCAGCTTCCGGTGCCTTTGAGATCATACTTCTCCACAAGTGCCAGCTTGCTTTTTATGGATGCTTCATTTTCAAACCAGATGTCATATTTTCCTGCATCCAGGGTTCTGCCGAAAACCTGTGGTTTCACGTCACTGCTCAAAATAGTAATGGTCGCCTTCGGTGACTTCTGGATACTGTCGTATGTGATCTTGCCTTGATATTTCGCAATCAGGCTTTCCACCGTCGTATTGCTGATACCGTATCCGCCATAGCTGGAGCCCTGTTTCCACAGTCTTCCGTAAAAAGCCACCCCCAGCACAAGTTTATTTGCAGGCACCTTTTCCAATGCTGCATTTATGGTTTTTTCCACAAACGGGTATCCCGCTACAGGGCCAGCCGGGCCGCCCTGATAAGACTCGTCATAAGCCATAAGCATCAGATAGTCGCTGTATTGTGCAAGAGCCGCAAAATCATATGAACCATACCAACCTGTTGTCGAGCCGTAAGGGTTCGGTGCAACGGCGATAGACAAGCTCTTTCCGGCAGGCAGCTTTTCTCTCAGCAGCCTCATGAAATCCGTATTGCTATCTCTTTCAGTCTCTGTTAAATTTTCAATATCCACATTTATACCATCAAGATTGTATTCCTCTATTGCAGATGCTATCTGCGACGCCAGCACCTCTCTATTAGCCAGTGCATTTATCCCTGTCTGCCTGTCCCAGTGGTTGCTTAAAAAGGGTGTTACCTTTACTCCCCTTGCATGCATTTCTTTTATAAAATTCCGGTCTACAGCGATTGTAAGCTTTAATGTACCATCTGCATTCAAGTCAAAATAGCTGGGTGAAATGTCATTCAGAGATCCCCCTGTACCATCTACATAATGTGTATATGAGCTTGAATTACCGAAATAGACATAGCTCATGTTGAACCTTTCGTCCTTTTCAGAAACCGTTGCAGCAGCTGAAACAGCTCCTGCAGTATTAAAAGCAAACATTATCATTGCCAATAAGGCAAGCTTTCCTTTTAGGCCTGTTACAAAACTCAATGTATTCCACCCCCATTCCACATATACCTTACAACATGAGCCTTTCGAAAGCAATGAACAATTTATGTAAACCAAATTAAAACTGGTCCCTATAACGCATCTGTTTAAGGAAAATGTTTCGATTGCAGAAACATTTTCTTATCATCGCTGCGTTTCTACAAGGTGAAGATATGTTCACCGACAGAAAATCAAAACGATATACTCTCCCGGCTTTTTGCAAAAGCAGAAGAGCCAAGTGGTAAGGGAGATCTTTTGCCTTGTTATAATAAGAAATAGACTAACTGAATATAAATGAAATATGAAAAGATTGATAGCCTTTTACATAACCAAAAGGAAAAAAGCGTTAATCCTGATTGCTCTCATGATTCCGCTTATATTTCTTGTACTGTTGATATTAAGTCTCGCTTCACTTCCCTGACTGTAATGGAAATTGCCATACGTTCATCTATTTAATTAAGATAATACTTTATTGTCATGCCGGATCGAAAATGCTTCTGATCTGAAGCTGAGCGCTGAGCTCCTTCAGTGCAAGCAGGATGGACACATCCACGGTTCAGCTCTTGAATGCAGTCCTCCTGCCGGATCGTTTGTGCAGGATTTATAACTTAAGTAATTTTACTACCTCAGCTTTCATCTCTTCCCTGCCACAACTCATTTTATGAAGGATTTCTTTATCTGCAAGCCCATTTAGCCCAGCGGGTATTTTTAGCTTACATTTTTCAGCGAGGATATCCAGCAATTCGAATTCCGTTTTTCCTTTAACTGCATCCTCACCCAATATTGCTCTTGCAACACTTTCATTGAATTTGAACGGACTTGCTGTCGAAGCAATAATGGTTCTGGTCATGTCTCCGGTGGAAATCACATATTTGTCATAGACATCTATTCCAACAGCAGTATGGGTATCAACGACATAATCGTACTCGTCATAGATTGCCTTGATTGTTTTGATCGTATCCGATTCGGAAGTGCATGAAGCCCAAAATAATTCCGAAATTTTTTGTCTGGCATCTCCATTGACCGTATATTTGCCCTCGGTTTTCAGCTTGTTCATCCAATCGGACACTTGCTGTCCATCGTGTCGCGTAAGTTCAAAAAGTAATCTTTCAAGATTGCTTGAAATTAAAATATCCATGGATGGAGATATGGTCCTTTTAAACTCTCTGTTGCGATTATATACTCCCGTATTGATGAATTCGGTCAGCACATCATTATCATTGGACGCGCAAATCAGCTTTTTGATCGGAAGACCCATTTCTCGTGCATACCAGGCCGCAAGGATGTTTCCGAAATTACCTGTGGGTACCGCAAAATTTACAAGTTCGCCATTGTTTATTACTCCCGAAGCCAGAAGGTCGGCATAAGCGGAAAAATAGTAAACGATTTGAGGTACCAGCCGCCCCCAGTTAATCGAATTTGCAGAGGAGAATTTGAAGCCTTTCTGAAGCATTTCAGCATTTAGTGCGGTATCCGAAAAAATTGCCTTCACACCGTTCTGCGTATCGTCAAAATTACCTTTGACAGCTATCGAACAGACATTTCCGCCTTCCTGCGTCACCATCTGCATCTTCTGCACCTGGCTGACACCGTCTTCAGGGTAAAATACGATGATCCTGGTGCCCTTTACATCCTTAAATCCTTCAAGCGCAGCTTTTCCAGTATCTCCAGAGGTAGCGACCAATATTACCGTTTCAGCATGCTCCCCTGTTTTTTCAACTGCCTTGACCAGAAAACGGGGCAGGATCTGCAGGGCTACATCTTTAAAAGCACAGGTAGGGCCATGCCACAATTCCAATATATATGCGTTGTTATTAAGCTTTCGAACGGGCACAACTGCATCTGTTTCAAATTTATTACCGCCGTAGGCACCATTAACACAATCCAGCAGTTCCTTATGGGTATAATCATCAAGATAGCGTTCAAGTATGAAGACCGCTCTCTCTCTGTAACTCATGCCTGCAAGCGCATATATTTCATCCTGGGTGAGCTTTACAGCGGTCTCCGGTACAAAAAGGCCTCCATCCGGCGCAAGCCCCTGCTTTATAGCCTCTGCCGATACGATATTGTCTGTCCCGCCGCGTGTACTTCTATAATACATCATCTTATCCCCCTGGTATAAATGTTGTTTTAGTCGTCATATTTTCACTGTAATTCCCGCTAGTGCCCGTATTAAAAAGTTTTTTGGTCATGAGAAGCTTAACTTATATAATAATATAAATAAAGACAAAATAAAAGAAAGACTTTTAAACACTCCGGTTTTTTGCCAGGGCCAAATTCAAATATTCAGATTCATTGCCGCCTTTCTACCTGATTCATACAGGGCATGTTTTTGATCAAGAGAAAGTTCAAAATCCAGAAAACCGACACTGCCTGTATCAATTTCTCCGTTAAATGCAAGCGCAGCTGGATTGTCTTCCGGCGAGCCTATATCATGTACCGCTGTTACCAGGCTCTTAAAAATGGACAGCGGAGTCTTCAGGTTGATGGTTTTCTTTTCAGAGGACCGCAGTCTGAAGCCTGCCGCAGGTATGCCGCTATTTCCCATCAGCCAGGTAGGATAAGAGTCAAGGACACCCCCATCCACCAAATTGTATTGAATCAAAGTGTCTCCTTCTCTTTTGGCAATTACTACAGGCTTAAATGCAAAAGGAACAGCCGTGCTGATCCGGATAGCCCTGGCCACCTCCAGATCATCCGGCCTGATCCCGTAAAAGGCGGCATCATCAGGCAGTATGACAACCTTCAGCCTATTGCAGTCGACGCCGGTCATCCTTGCTCTATACCCCGATGGATTGCTCTCATCCGCCTTTCCTCCCCTAAGATCCGCAAAGGTTCTTATTCCCCTTTTTAGCAGAACCCCTGCCATCCATTCTTCAAGCAAGTCCCCGTCAAACAGACATCCATTCTTGCAAAGCTTGAGAATACCCTGCAAGATTCCCCTTTTTTGATCAGGTTCATCATGTATGTTTCTGCTGCGGGGTGTAAACTGATTCAGGAAAAGTTCCATGATTTCTGCCGGGTACAGCTTGCTTTGTCTTGCATATGCAGACAGGTATCTGACTGCGGGGACTTTCTTTTCAATGGTATTCAGACTAAACTTATCCAGTTCAAGAGCCTCTAGAGTATTCCACATTCCTTCGGTATTGTAGCCCGCACAAGCAAGAGTTGCAGCAATCGCCCCCGAAGACACGCCCGCCAGATTCACGGGCATGTAACCTTTCTTCCTGATGGCATCAAAAGTGCCCACATAGGCAATCCCCTTTACTCCTCCCCCGCCCAGCAAGATGTTCAACCGCCTTATATTCCGATACATCCACACCACCCGCCTAAAAATTCTCCGGGGCACCGAACCCCTCCAGAGTTATTTACATGCAAATCCGCAGCAAAAAATATAGTACTGCAATAACATCACAGTACTATATTATCCTGGCATTTGTTGTTTCGAGCATGTACGGGCGGTAATTCCACCTCCATAACAAGGTTATCTCCTGAAAATTTCAGCTATGGGTTTCTTGTCAGTTGATTTATTTTTACCTTTGCACTTCTTGCATAAGTGCTTGCCGGGTAGTCGTTTATCAATTTCTGAAACAATGCCACCGCACTTCGGGAATCCTGCAGAGTCTGGCAGCACCTTCCCATATAATACAGGGTGGCATCCATGCGATTGAATTGTGGGTAGTAAACCTGGACTTTCTCCAGTTTCTTGAGTGAATCCTGATACTTCCGGCTGTTGTAAAGCTTGTAGCCCTGGTCATAAGATACCTTTGCCGCCAGCGGCATCACTGTCTTACACAGTCCGTCGAATTTCACTTTCCCGGCATCTCTGAATTCAATCGTTTTCATCAGTAGAAGCATGTCCGCGGCGTTCTCATATTTTTTCGCAGACACCAGCGCATCGATATCATATAGTTTAATGACTGCCTTATAGTAGTCGGCCTGCTGCACTGCGCCATCCTTGTCCTTCTGCAGCAGATCGTATTTATCCTTCCATTGGGCCAGTTCCGCTTCATACGAAGCTTTGTCATTGTTTTGCACAGTACTTGCATCTGTTTGGTTTGGTTCAACCTTATCGGCCTCCTTATCCGGCAGAGAAAAGAAAATCACTGCCGACAAAAGTATACCGACAATCATACCGGCTCCTATCTTTATTGCACTGCCCCAGGTATTCCGCCTGATCCTGAACATTGGCTCCGCCTCTTTAGGCGTCCTGACTCTTTTTAGAGGTTCTCCGGGCTGTTCGGCAGGTTTTTTTACGGACTTGCCTTTCTGAGGCTGGACCGAATCGCTTAATCCCATCCGCTGTATGAAATTCACGGCTAAAACACTGTTCGATTCAGCTCTCATGACCCTGTCGAACATTTCAGAGGCCTTTTCGTTCTCGCCAAGGTAACTGTAACAGATCCCAAGCAGATTCATTGCCTCATAAAATTGTGGATTCATGGAGGTGGCCTTTTTAAGCTCAATTACAGCAATATCTTCGCTGCCGGACTTGAGGCTTTCTATGGCTTTGTTGTAAAGGAATATAGAATTTCTGATATTGTCAGGTACCTGTTCTGCGCCGTGTGCAATATCTTCCAGATTGATTGCCTTGAAATTCTGGAGTTCCGCATTAAGATCCATTCGTGAACCTCACCCCCAAATCTATAGTCCAAAAGCACTCCGTACAGTGCCAATATAGTACAGTGACCCAAAAGCACAAATAACCTCATCGTTGGAAGCTGTCTTCATACAGATATCTACAGCACTTTTAATTGTATCACTAATTTGTACATTCTTACAATAGCGACCGGCTGCCTTTGCCAATTCTGATGCAGGCAGGGCTTTCGGGCTGTCCGTTGTGATGGCAAAAAGCCTCTTGCAGCCTGGCAGGACTGTTTTCATCATTGCAATATAATCCTTGTCACTAAGAACACCCATGATCAAAGTGACCGGCCTCCTTGGAAAATACTCCTCTAAAGCTTTCCTGAGTACAAAAGCCCCCTCAGCATTATGAGCACTGTCAATGATGACGATCGGCTTTCTGGAAAGAATCTCAAGCCTGCCCGGCCATTTTGTGTTGAAGAGACCTCTTCTCAGCGCAGCTTCAGATATCCTGTAGCCCTTTCTTATCAGTTGCTCTGCTGCCATTATCGCTACAGCGGCATTATGGGTCTGATGGCTTCCAAGAAGACCGATCCGTAGCCCGTCATAGCTCCCATAGCTCATTATCTGGCCATCTGTTCCATATTCATGCAGCGAAAGACTGGAAAAATCAGTTTTATGGAGTGTTGCACCTCTTTCAGCGCATGCTTTTTCAAAGACCTGCTCCACCTCGGGATCCTGCCCGTAAAGGACAACATCCCCGCCGGACTTGATGATCCCGGCTTTTTCAAATGCAATCTCCTGCAACGTGTTCCCAAGCCTGTCCATGTGATCGTAACTAATGGTCGTAATCACCGCAAGCTCGGGCGTATCTATGATATTTGTCGAATCAAACCTGCCTCCAAGTCCTACCTCGAGTACAACGATATCGCATTTCCTGCGATAGTAGTACTCGAACGCAATGGCGGTAACCAGTTCAAATTCCGTCGGATGGTTTTCTCCCATCTCGAGCATCCTGTCGGCGCACTTTTTTACAAAACCAGTAATGTCCGCCAGATCCTCTTCATTTATTTCATCGTTGCCTATCCGTATTCTTTCAGTGAAACGCTGGATGAATGGAGAGGTATATATTCCGGTCCTGTATCCGGCTTCAATAAGAATACTGCTTATAAAAGCCACTGTAGAACCTTTTCCGTTCGTTCCTGCAATGTGCACGAATTTCAACTTCTTCTGCGGGTCTCCCATCAAATTCAGCAACATCCCGATATTGTGAAGTCCAAGCTTGCTGCCGAATTTCAATGTCCCGTGTATATAATCCAATGCTTCGTCATAGTTCATAATTCAATCCTGCTTTTGTAAGTTTATCTGCTGCCCGCCGCATTCTTGAAAGTACCGGGAGCAAGCTGCCGGCTCCGACAATATCAGGCCTCGTTTGCTCCATGGCACTTCTTATACTTCTTTCCGCTTCCGCACGGACACAGGTCGTTCCTGCCGACCTTGTCGCTGCTGCGTGCCGCCTGTTTCTTCGGTTCTTCGTCGCCATGGCTGGCAGTAATCGGTTCGGCTACTTTTTCACGTCTGGGCGCTTCATGCTCACGGTCAATACGAACATGCAGCAACATTTTCACTGAATCCTGCTGGATATTTCTGATCATTTCCTCAAACATGTCGAAGCCTTCAATCCTGTATTCGACGACCGGATCCCTCTGGGCATATCCCCTCATGCCGACACCATAACGGAGTTGATCCATTGCGTCTATATGATCCATCCACTTTTCATCAACTACTCTGAGGAGAACGATTCTTTCAATCTCCCTCATCATTTCGGAGCCATTTTCTGCTTCCTTGTTCTCATAGGCCTGGTTGGCCGCTGTCAGCATTTTCTCCCGGAGATCTTCTTTTGAGTAGTTTTCCATCTCCTCCCGTGAAATGGAAAGCGCGCCCTTCGGCATGAAAATACTCTCGGCCTCCACCGCCATTGCCTCCCAATCCCAGAGATCCGGATGTGGACTATCCGAGCAGTAGGTCGCAACTACCCCATCTACAGTACCTTCCAGCATTTTCACAAAGGACTCTTTTAGATTCTCTCCGTTGAGTACCTGCTTGCGTTGCTTGTAAATGACTTCCCTCTGTTTATTCATGACATCGTCATACTGGAGGACTTGCTTTCTGATAGCGAAGTTCTTTCCCTCAACCCTGCGTTGTGCACTTTCGATCGCATTGGAAAGCATTCTGTGCTCGATCGGCTGATCTTCTTCCAGTCCGAGCGCATTTACCACATTCGTGAGTCTGTCCGACCCGAAAAGCCTCATTAGGTCATCTTCAAGCGAAATGTAGAAGCGGGAGGAACCCGGGTCTCCCTGACGGCCTGAACGACCTCTCAGCTGATTGTCAATACGTCTGGATTCATGGCGTTCGGTACCGATGATATGAAGGCCGCCTGCTTCAATAACCTTATTTCTCTCAACACTTATCTTCTTTTTGAATTCTTCGTCATACTGATTAAAAGCCGCCCTGACTTTTAAAATTTCTTCATCATCCGTATCATTATAGCTCGTGGATTCGCTGATGAGTTCTTCCGAATAGCCCTGTTTCCGGAGTTCCTGCTTCGCCATGAACTCATCATTTCCACCGAGCACAATATCCGTACCACGACCCGCCATATTCGTTGCAATCGTCACCGCATTGAATTTACCGGCTTGTGCGATAATTTCAGCTTCCTTCTCATGGAACTTGGCATTCAACACCTGATGTGCAATACCGCGCTTTTTGAGCATACTGCTCAGAAACTCGGACTTCTCAATGGAGATGGTACCGATCAAGATCGGCTGTCCCACTTTGTGACGCTCCACGATTTCTTCTATGACAGCATTGAATTTCCCGACTTCGTTTTTGAAAACGCAATCCGGATGGTCAACCCTGATCATCGGCATGTTTGTTGGTATGACAATAACGTCCAGTTTATAGATTGTCTGAAATTCCTGTTCTTCGGTCTGGGCTGTACCAGTCATGCCGGCCAGCTTGTCATACATTCTGAAATAATTCTGGAAGGTGATGGTTGCAAGCGTTTTGCTTTCCCTCTCGACCTTGACATTCTCTTTTGCCTCGATCGCCTGATGCAGACCGTCACTGTAGCGTCTTCCATACATCAGACGTCCTGTGAATTCATCAACAATAATGACCTCTCCATCTTTAACGACATAGTCCTTGTCATTTTTCATCAAGCCATGCGCTTTAATAGCCTGGTTGATATGATGGGATATTGTCAGGTTTTCGGTATCGGACAGATTCTCCAGTCCGAAAAACTGCTCGGCTCTGGTGACGCCACGGGCAGTCAGCGCCGCCGAATGCGCCTTTTCATCCACGATATAGTCGGCATCGGCTTCATCTTCCTGCTGCTTGTCGTCAGTCTGGGTATAAACCTTCACCCTCAGCCTTGAAGCAAATGTATTCGCCTTTTTGTAAAGGTCGGTCGACTTGTCTCCTGCTCCTGAAATAATGAGAGGCGTTCTGGCTTCATCGACGAGAATACTGTCCACTTCATCGACGATGGCATAATGCAGTTCCCTCTGCACCATTTCTTCCTTATAGATGACCATGTTGTCCCTGAGGTAGTCAAACCCGAATTCATTATTTGTACCATAGGTTATATCGCAATTGTATGCCTCTCTTCGCTCCACATTATCCAGATCATGGACAATCAACCCTACAGTGAGGCCCAGAAAATTATAGATCTTGCCCATCCATTCGCTGTCACGCCGTGCCAGGTAGTCGTTGACCGTTACGACATGTACCCCCTTGCCTTCAAGAGCATTAAGGTATACAGGGAGCGTTGCCATCAACGTTTTGCCCTCGCCTGTTTTCATTTCGGAGATTCTGCCCTGATGCAATACAATGCCGCCAATCAGTTGAACGTTAAAATGTCTTTTTCCAAGAACCCTGCACGAAGCCTCCCGCACTACTGCAAACGCTTCAGGAAGTATATCGTTCAGGGTCTCGCCCTCTTCCAGCCTCTTTTTGAATTCCGGTGTCTTTGCCTTAAGCTGCTCATCTGACAACGGCTTTATTTTAGGCTCCATCTCTTCTATTTCATCCACAATGGGCATAATTCTTTTTAACTCTCTATCGCTATAGGAGCCTATCACCTTTTCAATAATACTCTTTACCATAAAATACCTCCATATAATGTGTTTTTACAAGTTCTCAGTGTAGCTTTAACATGGAGGAGAGATATCAGAACCGCATGAAAAAATCTCACCTTTGCAGGATGAATTCAAGCACTGTTCCGATGTTCCGAGCTGTTCATTCCGGCTGTTTTCCAGGCTGTCCGGCGTAATCCAGCCCGTCTGGCTGTCATGCCTGACTGATTGGATCATTTCCTGTATAGCAATAGCAGTCTCACTGGAATTGCATAAAAGCGCACTGTCTTTTTTCGCATCAGAAAAATCAGCCTGCTTTTCTGCATACGCAACAGCGGCATTATAAAAGCCAAGAAGTATATCTGCCGATATGGCAATGTTTTGATCGATCTGAACGCCGACACCTTTTGATGCCAGTGTCGACAATATCAGAAATCCTATTACAAGACTCCTGAACACTACTATCTTCCTTTCTCTTCAAGCCGTTCAAGCACTGTTTTATAACCATCCGCGCCATAATTGAGGCATCTGTTCACCCTGCTGATGGTCGCAGTACTTGCACCCGTTTTCTCACTGATGTCCATATAAGTATACCCTGATTTGAGCATCTTGGCCACTTCCAGTCTTTGGGCCATGGCTTTAATCTCAGAGACCGTGCAGATATCCTCAAAGAAATTATAACACTCTTCAGTATTTTCCAAAAGAAGTATCGCTTCAAATAAGCCATCCGTCAATTGATCCTGTATTTTGGAATTCATGCAAGGCTCACTCCAATAATTTATTCCCTATTGCAAATTTTTTTGCAATATATAACTTCACACTTTAATACGGTAAAATATTAAAATGCATTATGAGACTACAATACCAGCTTTTTTTGCCATAGTCAATATTAGCAAACATGCGGTATCCATGATATAATGGTAAGGGGTCACATCTCTGGAGGTATTTATTGATGAAGCTCGAGATTAGAAAAGTGGTTTCTAAAGCGGAAATGAAACAGTTTCTGACACTGCCATGGAAAATATACAAAAATGATAAGAATTGGGTTCCTCCAATGATCAATGACATGAAAGCTTCTTTGGATCCACATCGCAACCCTGCTCTGCAGAAGATAGAACACGAGATGTTTCTTGCACTGTCCGACGGAAAGCCGGTCGGTAGAATCTATGCCGGTATGGACATGAATCTGAACCGCAAAAAAAATATGAATATGGCATTTTTTTCGCAATTTGAATGCATTAATGACTTCGATGCCGCCAAGCTTCTTTTTGATACGGCTTTCGGCTGGGCAAGACAAAACGGCGCGGATTTTGTCTCCGGTCCCACAGCTATAACAGGCACAGATGGCGACGAAAACAAAGGCCTGCTGATCAATTGCTTCGACAGGCCGCCGGTCCTCATGAATTCATACAACCCTTCCTATTATATGGACTTGATGACGAAATACGGTTTTGCAAAAGATTATGACGTTTTCGCCTATTACCTGAGTCCGGAAAACATGTTTAAGAAAGATCCTACAAAAGTTATTGATTATGCGCAGAAGCGCTATGGCTTCAGAGTCGATCCAATCAATATCAGGGATATGGGAAATGAAATCAAAGCGCTTAAACACGTAATGGATAAAGCCATGCCCGAAGAATGGCCCGACCTTGTTCCGCCAACCCTTGAAGAGGTCGGTGAAATGGCTGAAAAGCTCATTGGAATGGCCGACCCGGATCTGGTACCCATCGCCCGCTGCGGCGACGAAGCAATCGGTTTTGGAATCGCACTGCCGGATTACAATCAGGTGCTCCTCCATCTCAACGGAAGAATCACACCACTCTCCGCCCTTAAATACATCTGGTACAAGCGCAGGATAAAAAGCGCAAGAATGTTTGCAATGTTTGTCGTTCCTGAATTCAGAAACAAGGGCGTATCCTTTGCCATCTATCATTTTACGTTCAACAACGGCCTGAAAAAAGGCTACACCTGGGGCGAGGGTTCCACGATCGGAGAGACGAACCTCAGGATGCGAGCGGATATAGAAGGCACCGGCGCGATCCATTACAAAACTTACAGGATCTATAAAAAGGAGCTCTGATAAAGAGCTCCCGTTGCGGCTTTCGTTTGGAGAAGCAAACCCCTGCTTTGCTCACAGCCCTATTCATTAAGAGAAGTAGCTGCTTTATTCTGAATAGCCTTCGCAGTCTCCTCGGCGGACTTTTTCCCAGAAAAGAAATCATTGACCTCCGCAGAAACAATTTTGCCGATCTTCCCATCATCATATTGATATTCGCCAACATCGGATAATAATCTATTAATGGAATCAATATCCGTCTGCGGCATTGATAATGTATCAACGCTGAATTTCGCACTTACCTTAAGAGCTTCATTATTAATCGGAAAGCCGTTCTGCAATTCCGGGGAAGACTGCATTTTCTTTGATAGCAGTACTTTCATGAATTCCCAGGATTCCTCCTGAAATTTGGAGTTCCTGTTTATTGCAAACATATTACCGAGATCAAATTTGATTTTCCGGGATCCGGCTGCATTGTCCAAAGGCATGCGAAACACATACACATCTCCGGAGAATACCGATTCCTTGAAGTATTTGGTCATAGCATAACTGGAAGAACCGGCAATGTTGAACACAATGCCTCCTCTGGACGACATATCTGCAATTTGCTGCCAGTCATCCGCCTTAAAGAATAATTTCTTATCATTGAAGTCTTTGCATGTATGAAGCAAACTGATAAAATCCTTATTGTCAAAGCTGGCTGTTTTTTTATCCAAATCGACGTATTTGCTGATGGTGCTGTCGAACAAATAGGAAAATATCCCGTCTCCTCTTCCAGCCATCGCATATTGATCAATTGTACCATCGTTATTTGTATCCTTTGTGACTTTCTGCGCTATTTGGATAAAATCCTCCCAGGTCCAGTTCGTGTCATCTATTTTGATTTTATCTTTGTCCAGAATTGATTTATTGGCAATCAGCATTTCGAACTGGTAGTTAATAGGAATTGCATACAATCCGCCTTTATATTTTAGGGCGTCAAGGATATTGGTGTTCAGTTCCGCTTTGTTGAATCCGGTATCCTTCTCCATCAGATCACTGAGATTTGCAAACACTTTCTTATCTATATATTTTCGATACGGCAGCCCTGCAAAATAGACGATGTCGGGCCCCTTGCCCGTCATCAGCTCGGTATTGAGTGTCTTGACAAATTCTTCTTCTCTTTTCCGTGCTTCTTCAACAGTGTCTCCGCCTCCATAATAAGCCGCCTTATAATCCTTTACATTAATTTCGATATCCGGGTGTTCGCTCTGGAATGCAGAGACTGCCGACTCCAGCCACCTGTCAGAGAAATGTGCAGCCAGGGTAATTACCTTTTTTTCTGCAGGCTTCGTCTGAGTGGTTACGGAACTATCCGTCCGGGATTTTCCGTCTACGGTTTCGAACTTTTTAACTTTTACAGTGTTCTCATCACAAATCAGGAAATACAGGCTCCCGGATGACTCCACACCCAACCCGTTGATATAAGTTCTGTCCTTTATCAGGTTGTACTTCATAAATTCCAATATCGTACCGAGTAAATTACCATTGGCGTCATACTTGTCCACACCTTTGTCAGTAACCGCATAAATGCATTTATCCAGTCTGTTATAGCATATTGAATGTATGTAAATACCAACATCCAGTTCTTTCTTCCATATTGCCTTCCCTGTTTTTGAATCCATGCATGCAATAAAAGATTTTACACCGTCAGTGCCTGTTGATCCGGCAATAATATGATCCTTTTCATCGATATCGAGAAACCCGTATACCCCGGAGATAGGATTTTTTAATGCTTTTCCGTTTTCATCAATCAGTTCAGGACTCTCATTATTCTTGACAAGATAGATCTTCCCTTCGGAATCAATCGACATATCCTGAATATATATATTTTCGTCCTTTTGCATGACGACCTTTCCCAGTTCAATGCTCTTCAGTTTTTCGCCTTTGGAATTGTAAACCAGCAATTGTCTGGTGTTTTCGGTTACTTTATAGGTTTTTTCGTCTGAAACGATCTCTTGAACAAGTATCCAGAGATTATCGTCTGAATCCATTGCAAACACCTGTCCGTTGCCACTAAAGCCGCATTTTATTTCATTTACAGCCTTGCCGTCGGCATCAACAACAATGTATTTGTTTGTTCCGTCGCCGCTATCATACAGGACCAACTGGTTTTTCGAATTCATTTTAATACTGTTGATGGATTTCAGCCCAAGACTCTCCGAGATATCTTTAACAATATAATCCGGCGCTGCGGCATTCGCAGTTTTAGCAGTGTTATCCGTACAAGCTGATTGGCTGAATAATAATATTGCGATGATTAAACATAAGAATACTCTTCTCATTATCCGGACCTACCTTTCATTAATCAAATCAGGTGACAGGAACATTAACCGTAATCGATGCATGTATCTCGGCCCATGCTTTCATATAGAGCAAATATACAATACAATCATATAATATTTGGGTTGGAATTAAAAGAGAGATATAATAAACTTAAAAGGCTCCCGTTAAGGAAACCCTGTATAGTTAAAAGTAAACCTTCTAAATACCATTCAAAAATAAAATTTCCGGAATCAAATGGTAATCCGTAAAAAAATCCTCAGAACCACAACGATTCTAAGGATTCGACTTTCTGGAACCGGTGAGGGGAATTGAACCTCCAACCACCGGTTGATGGAGGTACAGTCGGCATTCCCAACCAGAGCAGAGGCAGAAGATTTCACTGCTTTTGAATACATAGCCAGAGCAAAGGCAGAAGATTTCTCTGCCTTTGCGTACATAACCAGAGCAAAGACAGAAGGTTTCCCAGCGTTTGAATACATAGCCAGAGCAAAGGCAGAAGATTTCTCTGCCTTTGCGTACATAACATTGTACTATTAACCGATAGCCATACTCCCTCCCCGAAGCGGCAAGATGTCACAAAGTGCGAGAGTGTATCACCCCTTAACTCATACAAACCAAATCGGTGCGGTAATTGCGGCATAATCCGTATACTGTTCTGTTTTTACTACAATAAACATATATTTTGCCTGTTTGATTTCATCACTGTCCAGGATAAAATTATTTTTATTCCAGCTGTTCTCCTGTTCCGCAACTGAAATAACAGTGTTGTCGGTATGGAGCTCAACTGCAGTTATCATACCGTTGCATTCAGCAAATGTGAGATCAAGATAATAGCAATCATCCTTCTCCAAATCACTACCCATAACGGCGGTTGTGCCGCCTGTGTTAGTAAGGCTGAAGGCTATGCCGAAATCGTGATATCTTATGGCATATACCCTGCGCTGTTTAACAGCTGCCAGAACACAGTCTTTTGAGGATGCTTCAGCCGCAACGACAGTCCTGATATCAAAATAACTGTTCCGCAACACACAGAAGCAGTCATGGTTGTCGCTGGTGGCTGTAGGCGCTACCTTCCAGCCGTTGGCCAGAGCCAGTTCATATGAATCCACCCAGGTTTTTGTACTGCTTCCATCCGCCGATTTGGAAAACACCTCGATAAGCTTAAAGGGTGTCCTGTCATATTCTGCTCCTGCTGCCTCCGTGAAATAATTAAACCCGTTTCCCGATCCGGGATGATTGAATTGAATAACAAGATCCGGATTATTGCCATATTCCTTTGCCGCCCACCGGTAAAAGTCCTCTCTGGTATCGGGAGTATTGGCCCATCCGTCGGGCTGCCCATAATATATCTGGTCGGTTCCGAACACATTGTAATGAGCAGTCGTATCGGCGGGATCGTCAGTATGGTCCGCCTCAAGCATGGCTACACCACCCAGACTGTATTCGTAACCGGCAAAGGATGAAAAATTCAAATTATGTTCATATTTGTCGGCATAATTTTTAGTGTCCTCCCATTGATCCCGGGAAAGAGCGTACTTCTTACCCACAACCTTTGGGCTGCCATCCGTATATCTGTCGCTACCGTCGGCCCACTTTCCGAAAACATGGTCTGAGATACCATCGAAATCATATCCCAAGGCCTGATAAATACTGAAGGTATCAGACGGATCATAGATGTACCTGTTCAGAGGTATGCCGATACTGTCGGTTTCCCCTCCCCAAAATGCATCACTCCAGAGGGTATGGTTGTGCAGGTCGCCCTTCAGGAATATTAGCCCGTCGTAACCCCTGACGCCGGAAGCGCTGTGATGTGGCGTATAGCTGCTGATCGTTATTGAACTCGTCGTATCATTGAACAAGTGTTCATCCAACGTTTTGTGAGAAGACTTTACGTTTAAATCAAAGAAGCCGGGACCGTAAATAGTCATAGAATCGCCGGAATTGGAGGCATCCTTAAATAATTCGGCCTTTAAATTCCCTGTAATGATAACTGTTGAAAGCTCATCATTTCCAACACTGCCCATCCTGCCGCAAACATTATTTGAATACCAGCTGTTATAATCGGACTTTCCCGGATCCGTACGCATGACATATTCTCCGGTATAGCCGCCATTGTTGAAAAGATATACGGCAGGAAAATCGAGATCAATTACCCGGATTGAGGAAATATTTGCAGTACCGGATAAGGTAAAACTCTGATCATTATTCCGGGCGACCAGTATCCGGCTGTTACCCGTATAATCCGTATCCTCGAATAAATGCACTATATAGCCGGCTTTGACCGTAATTGAAGTGATGCTGTCATCCAGATCATACCTGCTGAGCTTGGGAACACTTGTCGTAAGGTTCTCAGCAGTGCTGCTGCTTTCAACTCTGACTGCATAGCAGCCGTCCGCCACCAGGATGGAAAGGCCGGCGTTATTGACGCGCGTAATGTCACATGGGCCTTTATATTTTTTTGAATCTCCCGTACAATCGGGTGAATCGAATACTTCCACCGAATAACCCGGATTTACCTTAAAAGACAAAAAACCGTCCGTAAAGTCCGAATAGCCTGCAGCATTGAACGAACCTTTACTAAGCTGTATGGAACTACCTTTATAATTCATTTTGGAATATACATATACTCCAAATTCATAATGCACCGAAACAGAAGAAAATTTGTCATTCCAGCTATCGCCTACATCGGATGTTTTAGCTTGGTATGTATGGCTGTCCCCGCTAAAGTCGTAATCGGTGTAGAATGTGAGGTCGTAGCCTGGCATGACCCAAATTGAACTTATTTTATCATTATAAAAGCCGGTATTTTTGAAGCTGTCGATATCGCCGTCTACTACCATCGAACTGCCCGAATAGCCGGGATCCGTGTAAATTATGGCTGCGCAGCGTGTATAGGTCCTTATGGAAGACATCCCGTAATTCCATTCATCGGAAAGGTTATTGTAGGTCCCGGCCTCAAATACCTTTCTGTTCCCGCCGAAATCGCTATCCTGAAATACAACTGCATAGCAGCCCTCTGCAACCACCATCGACTTAACATTATCATTAATGCCTGCACTGCTTAAATGTGAATAATTCTCGCCGGTTGTTATTGTCACCGACTTACCACTTAGATTTACCTCCGGGTATAGTTTTACTGCCGTACTCATAAAATCCTCTCCTTTATTGTTTACTGAATATCGATATCTTTTCCTGCAGACTTTTACCACCAGTCCTCGTATCAAATCAGCAAAGAATCATTGATAAACTCTATATTTATATTTGGGAGCGGATATTTTATGCTATATGTGAAAAAAAAGGGGTTGTGCGTAAAGGTGACTTCTTTTGTCCTTCGGGTCACGGTTGAAGTTGGAGAAATATGCCAGTCTTAATGAAAAGCATATATAATTTTAAGCTATGGTTAAGCTACTAAACCGAAGGATGGCGCTTGAACCATACAAAAATTGTGTGAATTAATTGAAAAGCTGGAAGACCAACGCAGCAAAAAAGTTATGTTCATTTCTCACTGCTTGTTAAATACCAATACCAGATATTTGGTCGGAGCTTTCAGGCGTGGTTCTGTAGAGGAAATAATCTATGATGTATTGAAGGAAGGAGTGGGTATAGTACAGATGAAATGCCCTGAACAATGGGCATGGGGTGGAGTATTGAGAAAAATCCTTTTGATTGTATTTGATGCAAAATGGACTTTTCCCCGCGATATTAAACCTCTATTAATTAAGCTGTTTATAGCCTATACTCGAATAACTTATAAAAAATTGGCAAACGAGACCTTCAAAATGATATGTGATCACATTAAATCCGGGTACAAAATAATGGGGATTATAGGCGTAGATGGATCGTCTTCTTGTGGAGTAACAACAATATTGGATATCAGGAAGGTATTTGATTATTTTGTCTGTCAAGATATAAAAACATTGAATAAAGATGAATTTAATAGAGAGCTTTATGAAAATTGTACAGCTACTGGAAGGGGTATATTGTGTCCGGATCTTTTTACTAAGCCATTCTTCAAACATCACGAGGCTTCCTTTATCTTTGCCCGATTCATCCTTGCGGTCAATACTTCGTCTATGGATACTAATAATATTCTTTTCGGCATCAGATTGAAGTGCTGTCAGGGATTTTATTGAAATGAGAGCGGAGAAAAAAAGATTCCTCCTCTTTTTGCAGCTTAAAATTTAATCTTTGGGATAAGCCGGTTGACTGACTCCTATTGCATCGTTTATATCCAGGTTTGGAACCGAGAAATTATCCAGAAGTATGAAGTATTTCACCAATGCCAGGTATTTTCTGTTACTCCGATCCCTCGAATTCTCTTTGAGATTGTTTTCGTATTTTTCGTATTCGGAGTCGATTTTATTCATAAGATTTTTGTCATTCTTCGCTTGTTCATAAATAAAATTCTCGAACCTCCTTTTTAGGTAATACATCAGCCTTTTACCAGCAAGCTTATTACCGTTTAATTCAAGATAACTTTTATAATTTGGCTTCACTTGTGACACGTCAAACTTGCACAGTTTTGCCCAGATCAAAGCCTCGAACTGGTACATGAATTTTTCAATAACAGCCTCGGAGTCATAGCTTTGTAATGAAAGCTTATTGAAATCATACATGATTACGTCCTTATAAATTTGATATTCCTCACAAGTAAGATCTTCGAAGCGTAAAACGAATTCAAGCGCAAAGGTATCATTGTTTATCGCCTCACGGAAGCCCGACACATACCCCTGTACAGATTTCAGCAGGCTGACGCCGGGCGAATTGGTTGCCTCCGACAGGTTTATACCGCCAAAGTATTCCTTATCCCTCAATTCTGTTCTCAGCATATTGGCTGCTTTTCCGGCTGCTACAGTATTCTCGGTATTAAAATCTCCATTCATAAGCTTTTTGCAATACTGTCGATATTTTAAATACTCACTCATTTCACCGATTGCCAACTTTTCCTCATTGATTAACTCCCTAAATTCTTTCAAATTACTTTTTGTTGAAGGACTGACGTTTTTATTCAACTTTATCAGACCTGCAATACTGTTTCTTTTAGCCTGGCCAGGAATTATAAGCTCAGTAAGCATTCTGCTTCTCAAAAATGAGGACAAGACTGCTTTTGTTGCCAGTCGTACAAGCTGTCCTGCCAGAGATGATTCAAGGATAAAGCAAATGAAAAGGTCTACGATCAGATTGCTTGTATTAGTTTCCGGACCGTCTTCAAGCAATTCGATTCTTTTGTCCTGAACTTGCTCCGCGGCTAAAACAACTGCATCAAGAATGTCCTGCAGACGCTGCAGCTTAATTTGTGTTGCATATTTCAAGTAAAATATCAGCTCTTCCCGTTCAAGTGTACTGGGTTTATCACTCATCAATGCATACCCCGCTTCTTATGAAAAATCCGGCAGGGTCGAGTTTTCCTGAAGCATAACCAGAGAAGTCGGGACGGTTATCTCCCACTCTTCACCTGTAAGCATGTCAGGTTCAACTATATCTGCCTGGGCCTTCAGCTCTGCAGCAATAGAAACAAACAGCTCGTCATCCATGACAGGAGCCTCACCGCCAGCCCATATTTCAGCTGTATTCATGTAATGCAGTATAGCAGTTTCATACCCTTCCTTAACCGGTAGTATTACTCTGGCTGTTCCGGCCTGCAGAAATTTTTTGAAGATTGGATCAGGATCATTAAAGCATATATCCCTAATCCAGTTCTCACGTCTGCCCCAGAAATAAGGATAAAAAAGGTAGGTCATCTGCTCCCATTCATATGCTTGTTCAAAAAACTGTATCTCATTGCAGTTATTATTCAATGCCGGCTTGTCGATTTCCGGATATTTATCATCTACGCCTGAATCAACTTTTGAAGCCTCGGTCATAAAATTGTTGTTTAGAAGATCTCTGCGCAGAAGGTTGATGCAGGATTTTTTAAGTTCTAATTTTTCAATGCTTCTATTATCCACAGGATTATTGCCCTGGATTACGACAGTGTTTTCCAGCTCGATCCGGGCTTTAAGCTCGTTATAGTCCGCTTTGAGCTTCTTGTAAGCACTGATTATCGACTGATAAGTTTTGAGCTGCCACTCCGTGAATATGCTATCAATCCTCTTACACTTGACCGTAACTGTTACGTACACATGCCAGCAGTTTACGCCATACAAAATGACGGGTATATTCCTGTCGATAACATTATCCATTGTTACAGTCCAGGAGCTGCTTTGATCAGAAACGCTGTGCTGACCAACCCATATGCTCCAATATGGAGTATCCCTTGTACGGTCATAAGGTCCTGATGGTGCGGCTGCTCCTTTAACCCGGAACTCTATGGCATTATATCCTTCGGGTACCTCTATTTTGCTTGTTATATTAACTTTGCGGTTGTCACCCAAATCTATTTCGTCCGTATTGTTCTTGCTGGGACAGGCCAGGATCACCGACGTTTCGACGAACTCTTCCGGAGGTATGGCTGCATCGGAAACTTCATACCTTTTTACATAACTGACATAGTTGTTCTGATCAAGTTCCAGAGGATCCAGTTTGTTTCCGCTGTTAACCGGACTCATAGGCAGGGTTGGCTCATCCATTTCCAACCCCTTTACCGGCTTGTTACTCAAAGAGTGGATGTAAAAAGCTGCAGGCTCCGGGATGATGAATTCGTACATGAGGCGCTTGCCATAGTTTACTACCTGAGCTTTATAAAGCTTGTCAAGCCACCTATACATACCGATTACATGTCCGCTGCCGTTTTTATTATCAAAGCCGTGGGTATTGGTCTCCTCAACCTCTTCTAAGGTTTTCTGTGAACGTTCCTCCCTTACACGTTCACAGATTTTTGAGATCGATCGTGAAATGATTTCTTTTGAATAATTGCTTGATACTCTATCCGATTCTGTTTTGGATTCATTTAATGCAAAATTGGTATCTGCCTGTATTTGAACTGTGGGTCCATAGGAAGCGGAAACGCTTAAACCTGCGTCAAACTTGATGTCTTCACTAATCGTTTTCTCTGTTTCTTTCTGGAGCTCGAACCTCTCAGTGCTTTGCAGGTCTTTTTCAGTTTCGGTACTGGTTTCGGTCTCCGAAAAATAGGATTCTTCTGTCCTGTTTAAGCGTCTGTGTTTTCTTTCCCTGAATTCACTTTTCATAACATTCTCAACATGGGCTATCTCTCCCATTTTATATTTGACCAGTTTTTGTTTTACAACCTTCAGATCTCCGAAGCCTATAGGGTGCATATAGGGAGTAGAAGGAAATACCCCGTCACTGGACCGGTATTTCCGGTAGGAGGTATCTTTGATGATGCCGGGGAAAAATTCTTTAGGCACGAGAGGAGAAGCATTCACATATTGCTTTAAGCTGAAGGCTGAGATGATTTTTGAAACGGATTCAAGTATATTAAGAACCTTTAATGTCATAATTACCTTTTCTCTAAGTTCAGGGTAGGAGGCTGAGTCTGCCGAGAGTGCATAAAGCAGTTCCCAAAGAAGGTTTCTCAAAGTGTTGTTGTACTCTCCTCCTTCAACCTTTTGATCAAACATTTCTATAAAGCCCTGTACAGAACTCTTTATGGTAACGGCACAAGGCCTTATGGTTATAATGGGTTTTGGCCTTATATCCATTGCTTTTTTCCTACCTCTAAAGAGTCTGATAATAAATAACAACAGGCTTGTAAAAAAAGATATATTTGCTGCATCAGGCTCAGGCCTTTGGGGTTGGTCTACTGGAGGGGTGTACAAATCGGGACTGATGATAGAGTTTATACCTTGAATGAATTTAGCCATATTAAAGCTGCCAAGCTGAGATTTGAAAAAGAGCCAGAGCTGTTCCACCTTGTAGTCTATTTCCGGATTTTCGGAAAATGCTGACCTGTCTTCGACAAATTGCTTTGAGATCCGCTTTGCTTCATATAAGTTCTCTTTTGATCCAATACTGTTGATAAGCTTTAGAATCTCCAACTGTTTTTTTTCATGTGTTATATCGCCTGAATATACACCGGGTTTTCTTGCAAAAAACCGGACCCCCTTCTCGAGCGTAGAAACCTTTTGGGGAGGGCGAATAGCCATAAATTTGAAGACATTGATCGGTTCTGTTCCACTGCTCATACTCTCATTCCTTTCATTGAGTCATTTTTACTGATAATAATTCTTCATTTTATGGTATAATCCTTTAATTATATTAATAATTATGTAATTTTGTATTCTAAATGGTAAAACTCCGATCATTTTGTTGACCTCAGCAAAATGATCAGAGTTTTTAGTCAAATTCCACCGTTATGATTTTGGGCAAAGCTAAAGGACTTGACTTTATGTTGCAATTACTCACGCATATTTAAGCGTAAGAATTGTAGTTGAGGATAATTTTAATAAAACTATCCCTGGAAAAACACTGTGAGCGAGTTAAATAAGAAAATAAAAATCCTTAGAACCACTAGAATTCCAAGGATTTCATTTCATTGGAGCTGGTGAAAGGAATCGAACCTTCAACCTGCGGTTGTTCGTAAGGTAGTATATTATCATTTTGTTGACCTCAACAAAATATTTAGGAATTCTGCAAGTGGTACCTGCAGTTTTATCCTACTTTTAAGGCTTTTCGGAAGGAACGACGGCCAGTGTGTACCCTAATGGCTGCAGGATTTTGAATAATGTATCTATCTGAGGCGTTGCTTTCATGCTTTCCAGCCGGGCAATAGCAGGCTGCTTTAAGCCGGCAAGATCAGCAAGTTCCTTTTGGGACAATCCCTTGGATTCTCTGGCCTCAATCAGTTTCCCAATCAGCGCCACCTCAAAATCAATCTTGGCTTTCTGTGTTGGGCCAATGAATTTAGGGTCATTCCAAAGCTTATTAAAATTAGTTCCCATATCTATTTGCTCCTTTCAAGGTGGTCAGCTAAATTCCTTTTGGCCTGTTCAATCTCTCTGTGCGGAGTCTTTTTTGTTTTCTTCAGAAAATGATGAAGCAATATAAAAGTGTTATCTCTGAAGTAGAAGAAGAATATCCTGTCATCCAAAGGGCGTAACTCCCAGATATTATCTTCGATGTGTTTGACATAAGGTTCACCGGCTCTTGTTCCGTATTCCTGCAGCACTCTGATGTAGATCAGAATTTTTTCGCTGCGGATGCGGTCATTTTTACTTGTTTGCCCTTTTGCCTGCAAGTCTACAATGAAGTCCTTAATGGGTTCGTTGCCGCTTCGGTCTTCATAAAATTCAACTTCAAACATTCTTTAGTGTTCCCCTCTGCCTGTAATATTATAATAACATATTCGTTATTAAGTTACAATAACAAATTTGTTATAAAAGGCATAGAACTCCCGCGTCAGATTGCTGTTTTTATCATAATCATAGCTGCATTGTTCGAAAACGTCAGCAATCTTCTGGTAAGCTCTCCGCTCACTGGCTCGAATCTCACGGATACGTTCCAGCAATTCATCGAAGTAATCCTTGCCAAAAGGATGACCATTTTTAAGTAGTTCATCATTCAAAATAAAGCCTTTTTGAATATATTCATGCAGAGTTTTTGTCGCCTACTGGCGGAATCTTGTGGCTTTTCATTGAATTAACACGATACCCAACAGCGATAATTGCATCAAGGTTAAAGAAATCTATTAATCTTGAAACCTCACGGTTACCTTCAATTTGAACTTGTGCAAATTTTGCACAAGTTGAATTCTTGTCTAATTCTTCCTCCTCATAGATATTGGAAAGATGCTTTGCTATAACACTCCGCTCAGTTTCAAACAGATCCGCTTTATATAGAGCAATTATTTTCTCTGTGTTTTTCATGAGCACACCTCACCAAAATAATATAACATTTATCGTTGTGTTTTTTTCGCTTTCTTAGTTCGCCCATCTATCGGTTTTTCCGCATCCTTCGGAATAGCCCAAACATGACCGAGGCGATAGGCTCCGGGGATACGGCCTTTATCGCAGAGCACTTCGACCATGCGCTGTGTAAGGCCCCATTCTAATGCTTTATCCTTCGGGGTAACATAATCCATGGCAAAAAACTCCTGTCAAAGTATGTCAAAATTATCATATATCTCTCAAACGAATAATACAAGCTGGATTCACCTAATTAGTGGATAATAAAATGAGCAGTAAAAAAACGTGCAGTCATTGAAACTACACGCCTTTCCATTGGAGCTGGTGAAAGGAATCGAACCTTCAACCTGCGGTTTACGATACTGCTGCTCAGCCTTTGAGCCACACTGCATCTACATATGAGGGCGGGACATCCGACTTCGACTTTATTATAATAAAACTGCTATGAAATTCAGCCTACTTTATTAACAACCCCCGGCCTCTGTTTATGCACACAGTTCGGACAGTTTTGCGTGTGGATCTTCCAGCACTGCTGCAATCACCGATAGAAAAAATTCATATATCTGTTCAACTTCCGGCTTTTGCATAATATCCAGCCGATAGATAAATTGAAATACAAGTTTTTCCTTGTTCACCTGCCTGATCCGCAGTAACAAATGAACTATTTCTTCTTTCTTTCGTGCGAAGAGCAACTCTTCGTCCGCATTATAATTATCAAAAGATACTATGGTGTTGATGAAAAAGAACCTGCCGTCCGGACTGAGACCTTTATTCTGATCTCTCCCGGCATTTTCCTGCTCCCTCCCGACTTCCTCCTGATCTCCTCGAGCTTTTTCCCGATCACTCCCGGCGTCCTCCGGTTTTAAAAAACCGAGTTTGATCACCTCTTCACGCATCAATCCGGCGTTAAAACTTTTATTCCTGATTGCCGATTTCCACTCATTCATGACCAGTTTCAACAAGTCCATGAAACAAAGATCCTGATTCATCCGGACCCTGATGGGGAGTAGGCTTGGAAAGCATCCAATCATCTGCTGTTCTTCGGGAGTTACCCTGTTGTGGAAAAAGGTAGAAGTCAGTACATCGTTGCTGGAATTTGCTTTCGACAGATAGAGAAGCATCAATGCCATGCAGAAAGCAAGAACGGTAATGTGCTGCTGTTTAAAGAAATCCTCCAGTCTTTCACGTAAATAAAAAGGAAGGATAAATTCAGTACTTGCACAGAGCAGGCAATCCGTGGACACCGTGCCCGGTTTAGGATCACAGGAACCAAAAGGAGGCGCCAGTTTTTTCATCCAGTACCCTATGCTGTCCCACATCTTTCCCACCTCTGAATCCTCCTGCTGTTTTTGCGCATATTGAAAAAATGATGGTTTTTCTGCTAACTCTGTGTGTGTTTTGTTCAAAAGGATCTTGTATTCTTCCTCCAATTCCTGCCTGACTAAATTGAAAGACCATCCATCTGAAATCACATGGTTCAATTTCACAAAACACGCACTGGATTTATGCAAATCCAATATTTTGAATTGAAACAGTTCACAGTTAAATAATTTCATTGGTTTCTCATTTTCGCTGTCCAGCCAATCCTCTAAAAATGGCGTACCCTTTACCGGACCCAAATCGCATACCTCTATGTCTTTTTTTTCGCAATCGCATAAATACTGAACCACTTCATTGTCATTCCGGGTCAGCCGGATACGCAGCCCGTCATTTTTTACAATCACGCGATGAATGGCATCCTTTAGCAGATTAGTATCCATTCTGCCGTCAAAAAAAATGATGCAGCTCAAATTCATACAATTCTCATCCATATGTTCGAGCATACTGCACATTCCGTTCTGGACCAGTGTCAAGCCGCAATATTCCATAAAAACGTACCCTCCCCATCCTGCCTGCCTATCTTCCATGAAGATACAAAAGAATACATTTCGGGCATATCGGCATTAAGCCCTGGTCTATAATCAGCCTTGCCTTTTTATACTGCTCGCTGTTCCACAAATCGCCTACGCTGAGTTCTCTCAAATCTCCAATCGTAAACTCCGGGAACATTTTACATACTGTCACCGTTCCGTCTGCATTCACATTCATACGATTTGAGGCTGCAAGACATGATTTTCTGTTCTGTCCGGTCTTTGCCCCTCCAGTAATAAAGTTCTCGACCTCATCCATCTCCAGGGCGGGTTGATACCTGACCCGAATTTTCCAGGTCTTTGCGTTGATTTTATCCAGATCTTTTTTCAATAAATCGATCCTTTCATGCTTAAGATTGTAAGTATACGAATGCCAGCTTTTTTTCCTGTTCTTGTCGTAACCGGGCAGCCAATTGAATTTGTCCTCAAAGAATTCATCCATTTTCAGGCATGAATCTTCCGGGATATACCATGGAAAGCAGAAATATACCGTGTTGACGCCTTTTTCTTCGAAATACGTCAAATAGTCAAAAAGCTTGCCGACCATACTGTCTGTAATTACGCAGTTTACAGATACTTCCCCCCTAAAGGCGCCTTTTGCCTTACAGTCCAACAATGTATCTATTCCTCTTATGACTTTTTTATAGGTACCCCTTCCCCGGATAAAATCATTCTCCTGTTCAAATCCGTCAAGACTGACCAGAACCGCAAGACTCCCGGATATTTTCAGAAGGGACTCCAGATTGTCCTCCATCCCTGTCGCATTGGTGCAAAGCACAGTCCATCTGGGGTCTTCCGCCAAAAGATCGCAGAATCCGTCCCAGTGTTCATAACAAAGCGGCTCTCCTCCCCATATGTACAAATTCGATTTTACATCCTTTGTTTCGGAAAATATTTTCTCAATAATTCCAAAGTCCAGATCCATTTTTTGCACACAGGAATCCATATTATTGTGATGTCCGTCCTCACTCCACTGATAACAGTGTTTGCACCTGAGATTGCACCTGTTGGTAAGCTGAAGCCCGATCTCCTCCGGAAGTCCGGTCGCGAAATCCGGCTTTGACTGTCTCTCCCGTGATGCAAGTGACATGTTTCGGATCGTTCTTTTAATTCGTTCAAAGGATTTCTCGTCAAATTCAACGTTTGTTTTAGGCTGCATGATCTTCTTCCTCCTCCTGCTATTTTCTAAAATCTTGGGATAACTGCGCTGATATGCTACGCATCACGTTTCATTACCACATCAGGATAGTCAATGGTCGAGCTCCTGTTCATCAGGTTCCGGTGAAGCCTTTCCAGAATGTCCATGGAAAATCCCGATGTTTTCCAATTTTCATAGGAGATGCCAAATCCCAGGTGTTCCCATATCTTTGCATTTTTATCTTCCGCTTCTCCGAAAGGGTCCAGTGTAATAATAGGCGTGGCAGACGCAAGCGAATCGAGTAGTGTGCCACCGCCGGGTTTACTGATGATTGCCTTTGCTTCTCTGATCGTATCGAATAATTCATGACAGCATTCCTTGTTTTTATAGATGGTTTTTTCTCCAGCCCTGATTTCAGCCATAGGCGGAAATTCATGACAGCCGTTTCCGTTTTTCATCCATGGGTTCCAGGCCGGATCTATCATGTAATACCTGTGCTCCGTCCCGGCCTCCACCTCTTCAGGAAAGTATGCAACAATATCCAGCTTGCATCCCGCCCTGTCAAGTTCGGATAATTTACTTTTATAGGTACCCATGCCCCATCCCCCGCCATGTACAACAAACCGGTCCTTTCGCCGCTCATATTCTATCGGCTTTTGATCCGTTACCGGTATTTCATAGCATAGCCGCCTTTCATTCCAGTTCCATAGCCATATCTGTCCATAATTGCTGCATATATCGGTGAAATGACTCAGAGACTGGCAAATATCGGCATCAATGTTCAGGACATCCACTTCAATAGGAAAGCCGCTCTTTTCCCTGTACATCTCCAACAAGGGAACCCAATAACCCGAGAAAATGATAAAGCGCCTTCTGCCGGACTGTTCCCACAAGCCGAACAACTCAGCCACCAGGGATTCATCCAGAGTGGAAGACATATCTTTGGTCATTTTCCGCCCCTTCAGTGCCAGTCTGAAATTGTCATGAAAAGCCTTCTTGTTGTCCAGAATTTTAGCCTTTTTTTCTTCTGAAATCAGATTTTCAATCACTGCGACATCCGTATTCACCTTTCTTTTTTTTAATTGGTATTCCAATATCAATGCAGGTATGTAAACACCAAGAGCAACACCTGAAGCAAGTATTGTTACTGTTTGATCCTCCATTTTGCCACATCCCCCGTTAATATATTTTAAATCCAAACGATTTCAGGAACTCCCCTGCTGTGTGTATCAACTCAAGCCGCTCTTCTTCCGTTCCGGCTGCTGCAGAATAATAGAGTCTTCCCTTGCATATTTCCGCCTCTCCCTTATCAGGAGAAGCACCGCAGCTATTCACAAGCAATGTATTGGCCGATAGCGGGAGGATTCCTTTTCCCGTCTCAAGTTCAAACAGAATGCTCGCTTTCTTCATTTCCGAAAGCAGTTGTTCATATTCGAACGACTGGGTATATCCAAGAGTTAACAGGCCCAATTGACCTTCCGAGTTGAATTTTTCAAGATACATATTAATATGGCGGTTTACCATCCCCATTGTCTTTCTTGCATTAATCTCCACGAGAGGGACAATATTTCCGTCTTTCAGAATCATCGAGTCAATGCCGATTTCTCCGAAATACCCGTCCTTATACAGTTCCTCCGCAATTTCAACCATCGTTTTAAAGTAGCCCTTTTCTTCCAGAATTCTGTATAGATCTCCGCTGATACAGCAAGTCCCGGCATAGTTGAACCGGTTATTCACTATTTTTTGCATACTGGATATCCGGATCTTTCCATCTGTGTCCAAAATAAGATTGCAGGAGAAATCTTCCTGTTTGTCCAGAAACGGTTCCAGTAAAAGCCGTACATGCTTTTGATGATCTTCCTGCTTTTTCATATACCCGGCCAGCTTTAACAGAATCGTCGCCGAGGTGACCAATATGTTTCCTTTTCCTGATACCCCATACTCGTCCTTCATGAGAAAAGCACCGTCTTTCAGCAGTTCAAGCCCCTTCCGGACAAGCTGCTCCGAGTCGTAAACAGCTTCACCTCCGGCATTTAAATCCAGCTTTTTTTTAAGGCTGTTGGAATAAATTTTTGAATTTACCGTTTTGACATGTTCCAGTTGGGGCAAGGCATGACAAATATTCAGTGAGCGGCTCATCTCCAGTGTATTCGGAATGATTGCATAAGGGGAGAGGCAAGTATCCATATCTACCAGTTTCTTAACCCTGGAGATATTGTTTTCCATGACAGCCGTTTCGAAAATATTGCAGCTTGTACTGCCACTATTTTCGGTGCAATCCTCCAAATCGGACGAATTGCTGTCAAAGTCAAATCCTATTTGATTCAGATAAGCCTTGTGGCAGTCATTCATCTTCTTTCTCGTAATGAGTACATCCCTATCCGCACAAAAAGGAAACAGCAATTCATCCATACAACCGATCATATTACTGCTGCCCTGATCATGAATTTCAGGCAATAATGCCGTATTGCCGTCACGCCAGAACTTTTCGGAATCGAATACTCCCATTACCAGCCTCTTATTCATAGCCCACCTCCATATCCTTCCTGCAGAGATCCCTTCTTCAGCCGGCCACAGGGTCATTTTCTGCCACCGGGCCATTTTCTGCCGCCACAGCTTTTTCGATAACCTCACATACACTGGCTATCTTCTTCAGATGCTCCATGTCAAGCATGTCAAAATCCATTTCTATATTGAATTCATCCTCCAGTCTGAGCACAAAAGTAATCATTTGAAGTGAATCCAATCCGACTTCGCTGATGATGTCGGAGTTGCCATTCAATGTTGCTTTCAAATTGCTGTCGTTTTTTACCTCGCACAGGATTTCAATTACTTTTTCAACCATGACTTCACCTCCATAAAATATTAATCCAACTCCAATGAAACCTTTATTTTCATCCGGCCCTTTTTGTCAATGCTTCATAGGTATGAATCAGCCTCTGTGCACAAAGTTCTCCTTTGTAGGCCTGTGCAAGGATTCCGGATTGCTTCCCGAAGTTCTCCCTCAGTTCCTTGTCTCCGCACAGGGCATTCAAAGCCAGCACATACTCCTCCCGGCTCTTACAGACATATCCGTTCCCCCTGTGCCGGACGAAATCCACCGGTCCCCCCTTGTTTGAAACGATTACCGGCAGGCCTCTGTACATAGCTTCTATAACGGACAGGCCAAATGTATCCGAAGCATGTGGTGAAAAATAGATGTCCACACTGTTATAAACTTCTACCAGCTCATTCTGGCTCAAAAGCCCCAGGTACTTGATGCTCCTGTCCTTTTCGCACGCCGCTTTCACCCACTCAATTGTCCTGGGGCTGCCACTTCCTGCCAGATACAGTTCAGCCCGCTCATTTTGCTTTGCAGCCTCCCGAAACAATTCCAATACGATCCTTATATCCTTGCCTCCGTCAAACCTTCCCGCATACAATATTTTGATGGATTCCGATTCCCTGATACCCATATTTTCAGCATTGGACTCAAATACCGCTTCATTGACCCCCAGGAACTTCCCGCAGATAACATTTTCAATCCCATGCAGCAGCAGATGCTTCCCTGCATCCCTGCCGGAACACAGTACCATGTCATACCCTTCGTACACCTCATGATAAACCCTGTTCTTATCCTGCATGTAGGGTGATATGACATGTTCAGGCTTGACCTGCCTGGAAAATTCAGGATAGTTTGTCTGGTAATAGGCTGCGGCAGGGATTCCATGTCTGCCTGCATAGTCAATCGCAATCCGGTCACGATAGGCGAATGTTTTGTCCATTCCATACAAGGCAAGGCCGTAGATCCTATCCGGATCATCCACATGAATGACCTCCGGAATAAAATCTCCGATTACCGCTTCCAGATCCCACAAACTGCTTTCAAGAAATTTGATTTTATCCGGTCGTAACGTATTTTTCTGGGATGGAACAGGTTTCACAGTGACATTCGGAAAGATTTCTCCGAGATAATCCCCGTATGTGGGGTATATCTCTTTTTCCAGGCTGTAATCAGGGCACAGCAGCAATACATGGTGCCCCATATTGGAAAAATGGCCGCACATATTGTACAGCTGAAAGGAGGAACCCAATGCCTCCGGGAGAAAACCGGCTGCTATAATGCATATGTTCATTGCTTTAACCTTCCTCTCGGGATTATAAAGTATTTATTCCAAGAAATTTTTTCCAACTCATTACTGCTATGTCCGGCAAGCTATCTTCTTGATTTCCGCCAAAGCTGTCCCCTTGATTTCCGGCAAAGGTATTCCTTTGATTTCAAGCACAGGTATTCCTTTGATTTCAGGCACAGGTATTCCTCTGATTTCAAGCAGTTATTAACAGATCCTTGATTTCCATTTTACGGATGTTCCCCCTGATATTTTCACAAGGACTTTCCACGGCGACGGATATGCAGTAACCGCTGATATGGAAGGACTTGAATGCCACTTCATCATTCTTCAGAACGTTGAAGCTGTCAAATGGAATTGCAAGTCCCCGCCCTTTGCATTTTACATAGGATTCCTTCATTGTCCAAAGCCTGCATACACTTTTTTTGTCCTCATTGCCGCCGGACATCAGAAACCTGATTTCTCTCTCATGGAAAAATGTCGACACCGTGTGTTGGATTTCCCGTTCCGTTGATTCGACATCTATGCCAACCTTACCGTCCAGTATGACTGCACAGGCTGTCACTTCACCGGAATGCGACAGATTGAAGTCGATCCTGCCGTTATGATTTCCACAGAATTTGTCATTAAGATCCTTTAGTTGCAATCTGCCGTAAGGATCTCTTTCTATGCATATGTTGTTCACCGGAAGACCGGTAATCCCTGATAATATGCTTTTCGCCAGCGCCCTTCCGCACAAGAAATGATTTTTCCTGCCTGTACTGGAGCACCTGTGGTAATATTGCAGTTCATCCCTGTCCAGGAACCGGGTCGCATGGATTCGGCCTTCCATGTCGGAACCGGTTCTGAGATAATAAATGTCTACCATACCGTTTTGCAGACTAAACGGCATCTTTCCTCATCCTGCCGATTAATTCCTGGTAAGTGCCAATCAGGTTAGCTGCACAATTTGAACCGTGATATTTTCTTACGGCGGTTTTTGCATTTCTTCCCATCGCTTTCCTGCGAGCTTCATCCCCGGACAATGTAAGAATCTGGCGGGCAAAATCATCTTCATCAGCGCATAATAGGCCATTCACTCCATTGTCAACAAAACTTGCAGGTCCTCCCCTGTCAGAAACAATGACCGGCAGTCCTCTTGACATGGCTTCAATGACTGACAATCCGAACGTATCGGAGTTGTGGGGTGAGAAATAGATATCGACGGAGTTGTAAACCTTCACCAGTTCTTTCCTATCAAGCTTTCCAGCGTATACGATGTCCGGATTCTCCTCACACTCTTTCCGGACATAACTCATTGTTTCCTTGAACAATCCGGTCCCTGCAAGAATCAACCGGATACCTGAATTCACTTCATACGCCTTTTTAAAAATTCCAATGACCAGATTGACATCTTTCCCTCCATCAAACCGGCCGCTGTACAATATATTCACTTTATTGTCCCGGACGATCAATTCGCTTATTTCATCCGACCCGAAGACAGATTCGTCTATCCCCATGTACACTCCCTGCCGGACTTTCTTCAGGCCATGCGACTCCAGATACCGGTTTGCATCCTCGCAGGAACACAACACCTCATCATAGCGTCCGTATATTTTCTCATACACACCTTCGGGATCCATCCTGTAAGGCGTTGGAACATTCTTAGGCAGGTAGCAGTCCGCAAATGCAGGGAAATTCGACTGGTAGAATCCGATTACCGGTATGTTGTTTGCCCTTGCATAAGCAATTCCGATAGCATCGTTATATGCAAGCTCGGCTCCAAGTCCGAACAATCCCAGGCCATATATCCTGTCCGGATCTTCTACCTGAATGATATCCGGTTTGAAATCCCCGATGTACTCCTCCAGGCACCATGCCGCTCCATCCTGGAAATCCACGCTTTCCGGCTTGATCCGGTTCTTTTGGGTCGGAACCGGTCTGACTGTGACATTCGGGAAGATCTCTCCGCGGTATTTTCCATAGTCGGGATAGAGTTCACTCACAATACTGTAATCGGGGCACAGTATTAAAACCTGATGACCCTGCTTTGAAAAATGGCCTGCCAGATGGAAAAGGTGGGTTGGCACACCTGCAACTTCGGGCAGAAAGGAACCGGTAATAAAACAGATGTTCATGAATGATCTCCTCCTTCTTCTTGCATGTCGAATTTTCTGGACATTGGAAAGTATAGCACCTTACATTTTCTCTTAAATGTAACCAGCTGGATCCAGATGTACAGGTCGGAATTCTCTTCAAAATCCAGCACTACAATATATATGCCCTCTTCATCCAGCAGTTTGCACACCTGTTCCTTGACATCCGGTACATCCTTCGGGTCTCCAACAGGTAGAACCCTTAAATCCGCTTCTTTGGGTCTTTCCCTCCTGTCGGCCTTACAGGGCTCCAACGCCTTTATCACCATTTCCTTTTCAGGTGTTTCACTGTAGTGGAGCATATCTTCAAGCATATACGCCGGTAAGCTGGTTTTTAGTTCGGGGTGCCTGTTCAAAAAATATTGCACATTGCTTTTATAATTGTGCCTATCGGATTCCTTATGATACTGGTGCAAACCTTCCAGCCTGTGATCGTATACGACTTTCAAACAATGAAGATAGGCCCTGTATCCGAAGTCGATGTCCTCCATGCCCCATCCGGAGAAGTTCTCGTCAAATCCATCCATCACAGCAAGCGATTTCTTTGTACAGGCTATACTGCAGCTGAAGACAAACAACCATGTCGTCCAGTCCATCGACATATTATAGGACATCTGATTGAAAGTGACATGGCGGATTTCAAACAGATCCTTTTTTTCCTTGTCATAGCTGTATCTCTCAAAAATGCTGCCGTCTGCTATTTCCCCTTCCAGTACGCCGACACCTTCGGGTAACAGCAGACGGGTCGATATCAGAACGATATCCGTATCCATCCCGAAACATTTCAGCGTCTCTTTCACATAATTTCTTTTTATGATCATATCACTGTCCAAAAAAATGATGATCTCCGCCAGGGCATTCTTCCACCCGGTATTCCTGGCCCTGGAATAACAGGGGACATCCCCTTTTTTCAGATAGATGTACTTCAAATCAAAGTTTTTATTGATCCCTTCTAAATAATCTCTTGTATTATCCGTTGATCCGTCATCCACCACTATGACTTCGAAGTCTTCCCTTTCGACCCCTTCCTGGTAATTTAAGGCCTGCAGCGTGTTTTTCAAATGATATTTCCTGTTGTACGCCGGAATTACAATACTTGCTTTATACATTCTTCCGCCTCCAAAAATTCATTTTGCCCCGATAACTCGATCAATTCGTGATAGGTATTGATCAGATTAGCCGCACAATTCGTACCGTAGTATTTTTTCGCATCCTTTCCAGCCTGTTCACCTATAGCCCTCCTGAGAGCTTCATCTCCTGCCAGCGCTAAAATGTGACGGACAAAATCGTCCTCCTCTGCACATAATATCCCGTTCCTGCCGCTGTCGATCAAGCTTGCGGGACCGCCCCGGTCCGGAGCGACGACAGGGAGGCCCTTTGACATGGCCTCAATGATCGACAGCCCGAAAGTATCCGTTCCGTGCGGTGAAAAATAGACATCGACAGAGTTGTATACCTTTACCAAATCTTTCATATCCAGATTTCCGACATAGAGGATGTCCGGAGTTTCACTGCAAACCTTCCATACGTACTCCATCGTATCCCTGAGTCCTGATCCGGCCAGAAAAAGCTGGATTTGAGAATTCCTTCCGTAAGCTTTCCTGAAAAGATCAATGACGATTTTCACATCTTTCCCTCCATCAAAACGCCCGCTGTACAAGATCTTTGTTTTACTGTTCCGGGGAATCAGTACGCTTCTTTCATCCGATTGGAAAATCGACTCGTCAATCCCCATATATATTCCTTGCCGGACTTTCTTCAGGCCATGTCCCTTCAGGTGCCGGTATGCATCCCCGCAAGAGCACAACACCGCGTCATATGGTTCATATATTTTCCTGTACACTCCGGCAGGGTCCATCCTGTAAGGAGTAGGGACATCCATGGGGATGTAATAATCCGCAAATGCAGCATAATTGGTCTGGTAGAATCCGATCACCGGGATCTTGTTTGCTTTTGCGTAAGCAATCCCGATTGCTTCATTATACGCAATGGTTTCTTCGAGCCCGAAAAGGCCTACACCGAAAATTCTGTCAGGATCTTCGACCTGAATGATTTCCGGCCGGAAATCCCCGATAACCTCTTCCAGGCTCCACAATGTCCCTTCCTGATAATTTACGCTCTCCGGTCTCCTCCTGTTTTTCCGGGATGGCACCGGTCTGACCGTGACATTCGGGAACAGTCCCCCCCGGTGTTTCAGATAATCAGGGTATAGCTCCTTTTCCACGCCATAATCCGGACACAGCAGCAGAACTTTGTGCCCAAGCTTTGAAAAATGGCTTGCCAGATTGTGCAAGTGTGTGGACACACCGGTTAGTTCAGGCAAAAACGTACTGGTTACAAGACAAATATTCATATCGGACAACCCCTTTACACTTCTTGTTAACTCTATGTTCCAGAGCTTTTATAACTTTTCAGTCCCAGATGCCAGATTAATAGCGATATGCCTGTAAAAAGCGCAGCTACGACCGGAGCACAATAGGAAACCCATCCGGGAAATACCTGACTGTTTTTATTGAGATAGTGGAGTGATGGATAATAATAAATGAAAGCAAAAGGCAGCAAAGTAGTCAATATTATTTGAATGCCCTTTGAATAAATATCGACCGGATACGGGCTGAAAATATTAAACACGGTATTGATAAATTCCCTCAGGCTGCCGCTTTTCAAAAACCAGAATGCGGTTGTTCCCGTAAGAAACAGCAGGGAGAAATAAATCATGGATGCCGCAGTCACCGTCACCGCCAGCAGAAGTATATTCGGCAGGGACCATGCGATCCCAACCCTGGCGGCACAGTAAATGAGGATCAGCAGGCCGGCCAGGATATCTCCGACTGATACGATATCGAACCGCTGAAAAATGAACAGGATGAACGGGGACTTCGGTCTCAGCAGCAGCCTGTCAATCTCCCCAAGGTTGATCAGCATATCCATTGCAAACAGTATGGAGAAAACAGTCATCACCAGTGAGGTAGACACCTTGGCAAGAGCATACATGAAACCGATCTCATAGAGGCTCCATCCATTCATATTTTTAAATTTGTCCAGCACAACCCATACAAGCCCGGCGGAAAGTGCTGTAAAAATAAGGGATTGGGCCAGCGCCAGCACAAAGTTCATGGTGTACATGGATCTGGCCTTAATGTTTATCCACATCATAAAGAATACCATCCCAGCCGTTTTAAACATCTATACCTCTTAGCCTCCTGCTATCGTCAGATTTTTCAATACAATTCCTGTCAGAATCTTGCCGGCAGCCGTCAGTGCCGCTATCCATAACACCTGAGCGAACATCGCATTGACTGCTGCGTTTCCGGTCAGTTCTCCAAGGTAAATATTCAGAGGGATGAACATAAAATATTTAAAAGGGAGAAAATTGAGTATGTTTAAGATGGCTTCGGGAAATATCCATAATGGCAGATAGGCCCCAGAGCAAAAACCGATGATTGCATTCTTCATAGCCTGGAACGCCCATATTTCAACAAAATAAAACGCCAGCAGGGATACCAGGTAATCAAATGCAACCAATACGCCATACCCAAGCAGGGCACTGATCAGAAAAAGAAGGAATGCGCCAATCGAGCGGGGAATACTGATATCCACAATCAACTTCATCACAATCATCTTGGGGATAAAATTGATCAGCAGGTTGCTGGACATTTCGCCGAAAGTCTCTGAAATCATCATAATTTGAAAATCAACCGGCTTCTGCAAATCGGAAGTAATGGAGCCCCACTTGATTTTATCACTTACCGCAGCGATCATTTCACTGGTAAATATAGAGGATAGAATTGCCGCCACTACAGAATAGGTTACATATTTATCCAACTCATTCGCAGAAATCTTGCCGGCATTTGCAAAAGCTTTCCAGAAGAATTGTGCGGAAACAGCGACAACGATTACCAGCAAAAAACCGATGATGACATCGAACTGGTATACCAACCCCCGTTTAAATGAATTGTAGGATACATGCAAATATTTCAAGGCCAATTCCTTCTTTCCTCACTTGGAGCAGCTTCACACTGCTATCCTGCTACACCCGATTTATAAATTCTTCTGACAATCGATTCAACGCTTGCATCATTCACAGATAAATCAACAATTTCGTTCTTGTCGCATAAAAGCGAAATGATTTCGGAAGCGTTTTCGCAATCCTTCCGGTAGGAGAACCATTTGGTGTTTCCATCTTCCTTTGTAACTCTCAGACCCGGAGGAACCGTAATGTCGGAATTTGAAAACTCGATTTTCAATATTTTCTCATTTCCAAGATCTTTTTTCATTTGATCCAGGCTATTGTCATAGACTAATTTTCCTTTTTCTATGATCATCACTCTTTTGCACAGATCCTCAATATCGCTCATATCATGAGTCGTTAAGATGACCGTAATCTTCCTTTCTTTGTTTGCCATCCTGATGAAATTCCTCATTTTCTCTTTTGCATAAGGATCCAGGCCTATCGTCGGCTCGTCCAGATAGAGAATGCGCGGATTGTGCAGCAGGGATGCGGCAATATCGGCTCTCATTCTTTGTCCCAGGCTAAGCTGCCGTACAGGTGCATACATGAACTCTCTCATTTCAAGCACCTCTTGAAACAGCTCCAGATTTTCTCTGAACTCCTTCACGGGGAGGTCATAAATATGCCGCAGGAGCCTGTAGGAGTCTATGACAGGTAAATCCCACCAGAGCTGCGTTCTTTGTCCGAATACGACGCCTATCTTTTTTGCATTTTTCTTTCTTTGCCGGTATGGGATCAATCCGTTTACATTTATCGTGCCGGAAGAGGGTGTCAATATCCCTGTCAGCATTTTTATCGTCGTGGATTTTCCAGCGCCATTCGCACCGATATAGCCGACCATTTCCCCTTCGTCAATGGAAAATGAAATATCATCAACCGCTTTTATGTGAACCATCCTCGATCCGGCATCCGGTCTTTCACTTTCCGGCACAGCCGGCGGCGACATCATTCCGGGAGGTATGGGTGGCATATTCCCAGGCGCTTTTCCGCTCTTTCTCCGATATTCCTTAACCAGATTTTTTACCTCAATCATTTCCATTCAACACTCCCTGACCGCAGTGTATCCCATTTTCCCGACAACGTTTGGAATACATTTGAAGTACTTCTTTCTTAATATGCAGATTCATTTGATATTTTGATTCTTCAGCCAGCTTTTCCGCCACCTCAACAGCAGCGTCAACTACCCTGCCTCTTTCTAACAGCCTGTTTGCTATACCGGTTTGATAAGCTTCCCATGCATTGATCATATTCCCTCTCAGCAGCAACTCCCTGGCTTTTGGAACGGCTATAAGGCTTTTCAGCCTGACGCTTCCGCTGCATCCGGTTATAAGGCCCCAGGTTATTTCCGGCTGGGAAAAGATCGCATCCCTGCTGCAAAAGATCAAATCGCATGACATTGCAAGCTCCATCCCCGATCCGGCGCAAAATCCGCCCACTGCGGCTATCACCGGAAAATGGAAGGCCTCGATCTCCATAAAGATATTAACATTTTTCCAGTTTTCCTTTTTCACTTCATCTTCCTTATCCAACCCTGCTTTCAGAGGCTCGAGAAGGCTGTGTTTGATGTCTTCAAGCTCGGCTCCGGCGGAAAAATGACGTTTGCTTCCATAAATAACTGCAGCGCCTATGTCATCCCTTTCCCGGATGCTTTTTACCGCCTCATCAAGCTGTCTGAAAAAAATCATATCCATCCTGTTATCAGGCGGGTTGTCCAAAATGATGTGCACCACTCTGTTTTCAACCTGCAGCCTTATTTTTTTCCTGTCCTCCAATATCGCCGCCTCCGTTAACATATTGCTCTATTACCAGCTCCGCAAACATGTGGCACTCTTCTTTCATTGCAGATTCAAAATCCTTTCTTAATGCATTATTCACCGCCCGGATTGTATATTGGACCGGTTTCCTGCCCATTTCCACAATCCTGCCGAGTACCTCTAAAGCATGGTCAAATGCAGTTTTATCTTCCGTAATGGCATTGACTATCCCAAACTGCCTGGCATATTCCGCCCCGAACACCTCTCCTGTGAGAGCGATTTCCAGTGTCCTGGATTTGCCAGCAATGGCAAGAAGCCTTTGTAATCCTCCATAACCCGGTATGATCTCATGCGAGACCTCCGGAAAACCAAATATCGCTTTCTGTGAGCAATATCTCAACTGGCAGGCAAGAGCTATCTCGAGTCCGGCCCCCAGGCAAGCTCCATCAATTGCTGCTATTACGGGCTTCTCGATATTTTCCAGGCCATTTATTATTTCCCTTCCGGCTTCGAATAGCTTACCGATTTCTTCCGTTGTAAATTCACAGCCTGTAAAATAGCTCAGATCCGCACCGGATGAAAAATGCCTGGCCTCTCCGGTTACAAGGATCCCTTCGATATTTTCCCTGTTGATCCATCGTTTTACAATTTCCGGGTCGGCAAAGTCCGGTCTGGGAATGGCATTTCCCTTTTTCCCCGAAGAAATCCTAAGGATACCAATCCGGCCTCTTTCCTCCCATTTTAAAATCCCTGACTTGTCTGTCAATTTCTTCACTCCCCTGTGAATATTTTGAGATATATTCCAATACCGGTAATGGTCTGTACAACGAATCAATCTCCTGCGAATATTTCTTCAGCCTTTCCACTACAACCTCTGCACCCTCCTGGAATAATGTCCTCACAGGCCCTTTGTCATTACCGTTTATTTCGCAAAAGATCCTGTCCAATTCCACACAATCCGCATAGCCTCTGTCAACCAATTCAAAACTTGAATTGATATAAAGAAGTTTTATCCGTTCCTTAATCTTTGCCTTGATTTCTTCCGGGACTTTATTTTCAACAGGCTTTGGAAAATCCTCCTGATTTTTATAGCGGTAAAATCCTTCCCCGCTCTTTTTCCCAAGATGCCCCTGCTTCAATTTCCCGTTCAGATACTCTCTCAACGGGAAAAAGCTTTCAAATTCCTCCCGGAATTCATAATGTCCGCATATGCAGTTGTAAATGGTATCCAGTCCGACATTGTCCTTTAGTGTAAACGGCGGAAGGGTATATCCGCTGTCACTGATTATTTCATCCAGATCCGAAAAGGGAATGTGCAATTCCCCGTGAATCCGATATGCTTCATTTCCGATAACAGTGAGTACTCTGGTCGTTATACATCCGGTACCCTCACCGATCCGTACGGGTATCTTCCCAATATGCTCAAGGAATAAGCATACCTTGTCAACAAGATCCATCGGTGTCCTGTCTCCATATACCACCTCAACTGTCTGCATGTCCTGTACCGGATAAAGGTAATGAACTCCAATCAGATTATAACGGTCATACTCTGCCGATAACCTGCCCGGTGTAAAGGACGAAGATCCCGTCGCCAGTATTTGTGACGGATTCTTCCCTGACTCAAGAAGCTTTTGCATGATTTCTCTCTTTATTGAAATCTCCTCTGCCACAAACTCAAATACAATATCACAATCACACAGATCTTCAATTCTGTCGGTAAAAGAAACACACAAATCCATCTCGCAATATTTCTTCTTCAGCCTGGCTATCCTGTTTGTATCTCTGATATGGAACACGACAGAATAGTTCGAAAAACGTGATAAGTATTTGAAAAAGGAAAGGCCCATCTTGCCCCCGCCGCAAATTCCGATGGAGGTAAACGTCTTTGTATCACACACAACTCATGACCTCCCTGAATGCATCCCTGCAGTATAAAAACCGGTACTCCGGCCTGATCAGGGCGGACATTCTGCACAGGGAGTCCCCCAGCCCGATTTCATAATACTTTTTGAAGCCCATGTCTGCAGCTTTTTCTATTGTTTTCACCCATGACATGGCGTGCTTGATGTTCCGATAGAGGTCCCGCCTTGCATCATAGGCCGTGCACATTACATCCTGCGTGATTGCGGATATCACCATGATGGACGGATCCTTGAATTCCACCTTGTCAAAAAATTTGCGGAACAGTATTGCGGGCTCATTCATAAAACCGGTATGGTATGGCATCGATACAGCAAGCTGTTTACTGTTAATGGCCCCTTCCCTTCCCGCCACTGAACACACCCTGCCTATCCCTTGTTCAGTACCCGACAGCACCATGCTGTACTGATTGTTTTCATTGATAATAAAGACCTCTGCAAGCATATCCAACTTTCTGATGATGTCCTGTATCTGCCCGTAATCCAAACCGGTAACGACAGCCATCCCCCACTTTTCCTTCTTTTGCAGAAATTCCTTCATGAGGCTGTATGCAGCTGCAATCAGATTGATCCCGTCGCTGTAGCTTATTACTCCGCTGCAGTGTAAAGCTGAATAAAGGCCAATGCTATACCCCGCCAGCACACCCGGCTTTATGTCCCTTTTCAGGTATTCCCGGAATACAAAACAGTTTACCGTATAGATTGAGATTTGTTCCAGGAGTTCTTTATCCCTGCAGACCTCATCATTGCCGTTTATGAAGTCCCATACATCCACTCCGGATACTTCCTGCGTTTTCCTGCATGACGCCCTTAATTCGGCCAGACCGGCACTGTCCAAAACATCCATGCACTTGTTGTATCTCATACCGACTCCAGGAAAAAGGAAAGCATAATTGTCTCTGGGATTCATCTTATTCAACGAACGATCACCTGCCCTGAATACAAATCCGCCACCTGCCTGTAAAACTCCTCTTCCGGCAATGTTGTAGGCAGCACGGAATTTAGTAGATTATAATAGGAGAGATCCGTTATTGTAATCTTGTCTTTCACCTCTTCATACAGCGGAGTACCCGGAAAAGGAGTCATGATGGTAAAAACGGAATATTTCAAGTCATTTGACAGAACAAATTCCTTTATTCTGCGGAAATTCTTTTCTGTATAGCCCGGCTGGATGAGGAAGTTCGCTCTCATATTGATATTGTATTTATGAAACATTTCAATCGCTTTCAGATTCTCATACAACGTGGCTTCTTTGTTATAGTGCTTCAGTTCCTCCTCTTCAACCGATTCCAGCCCGACAATGGCTATAACCACGCCCATTTCAGCCGCTTTTTTGACCAGATCCTCCCGGTATGCCGCCGTATCGGATCTGATATCCATCATAAAATAGTAATTGAAGTTCTCCCGGATGATTCTGTCCATCACCCTGTTGATATGCTCTGTGCTGCCCATGGTATTTGCGTCTATAAACCTGACCACCTTGTACTCCTGCAGCATTTTCAGTTCTTCAACAATGTGTTCCACCGCACGTTCGTGATAATGGCCTTTGTTCATGGGCCATATGGAGCAGAAAGTGCACTTGTTCGGACAACCGTATGAAGTTTCAACAGATCCCAATGCATCTCCATGAGGCCCAACTCTGTAGGCATCGATATATTTTCTTACCAGGGATCTGTCCGCGCACACATCCGACAGAAGCTTCTCCGGGCATTGAAACAAGTTCTGATTTTTTGTATAGTAGAATGTTCCGCCTCTGTTTACGGAAATGTTGGGTATCTCTGAAAATCCCTCTTTCTTTCTAGCACACTCGACAATCCTTTTGAAAATATATTTGCCATGACCCATGACAGCTATATCGATAGCCGGTCTTTCAAAATCCTGCGGGCAAAGTGTGACATGCACGCCTCCGGCGACCGTCAGGATGGCCGGATCCTGATTCTTAACCGTTTCAAATATTTTCATGGCGGAAGGGTATTCGCTTGTAAGGACTGTAACTCCAACCACGTCGGGATTAAACGCCGATATTTTCCTTCGAACAGCTTCTTCAACCGGTATATTCAAACCTAACCGGTATTCGGCTTTGAAATCTACGATCTCAACCTCATGCTCCTTCAGGTTCCCGGCCAGTGAGCACAAGGCGTGAGGGGCGCCTACAGGATTATACCTGCCGACATCCGCCCCGTCTGAATATTTATTAATAAGATTTTTGTCCGAACAAGGAGGATTTATAAGAAGTATTCTCACAGACAGCTCCCCTTTAGTATTGTTTTAGCAGAAATCCTGCCTGTATGATTTTACTGACTTCCAGGACGAAACTGAGTATCTGGTCGTTCTCTTTCAGTTTTTCTTCTCTCAGAAGCTTGTCCATGGTAATCAGAACCATTGGCGAACCGGAATATCCGTACTCATCCAGTTTGGAATAAAAAGCGCCTGGAGATACCCCCATATCAATACACTTTTCCATAATAAATTGATTGACATGTTCCGCCGGGAAATTAATATTGAAGACAGTAATCCTTTTCAAGTCGATATCATACTGCTCAATCATTCTTTTCAGACCTTGAATGAATGTATTGACAATCAGACTTTCTCCTGAATTATCGTCGGTCCTCATATTGGTCCTTCTTTGGGCGATGTGGTGAAGGCCTTTGTTATACACCTCCAGCGGATTCATGGAATATGCCTGTTTTCTGTTGAACATCATCGGATCGAGCCCGCAGCCTACGGACTCGATATATGCTGCCTCCAGATAGGTACCTTTTGGTTTTTCACTGTCATCTCTTGTAAATATCATACAGCCCGCACCATCGCATAAAAACCACCTTAACATCAGTTCTTCCCTTTTCACCAGCTTCTGGTTGAAAAATTCCGTTCTGGCAGTACTGGAAGCCATATTGGATGTTACCACCATAACCGTTTTGTACCTTCCGACAGAAATAAGGTCATGGGCAAGTAAAATGGATTTATAAACTGACGAACAATTTGATTGGATGGATATTTCACCGCAGCTTGATATCCCAAGTTCTTCCTGAATGGCTGTACTTGCCGGAGGCATCTGTTCCAGCGATGCGCATCCAAACAGCAGCAACTCTATATCGTCGGGCTTGAATCCGGCATCATCCATCGCTTTTTTTGCAGCCTTTACAGCCATAGTCACATTGGTCTCAGTGAATTCTCTGGTTTCAGGATCAATTGCGAAATAGTATTGTTTGATTCTAAGCATTTCTTTCATAACCGGGTTCATTCCACGCATCCAGTTTTGTATCGCAACCGGTGCCTCCGGCAGTTCCCCCAGAACCCTGTGTATCTCATCGAACGGAATCGGCTTGCCAGGCAGGTATGAACCTGTACCTGCCAGTTTAACCATAATTTTTGGCATGACGGACCCCCCTGTAATTTCTATAGATTCTCTGATTTCATTCCAGTTCTGCACTGAATCCTTCTCCGTCCAGAATAAGGGAATAAGCTAACTGCACAGTACTTCCCAGTGTATTTACCGGATTTTTGGTAAGATATTTACCTATTTTTCTGAATTCAATATCCAGTGCATATTTCTTTTTCCAGCCTTCCAGCATTTGCAGAATCATTAAAGAATCCCCATCCATGTCTTCGATGATATTTGTCTCGTCATTCAGTTTCTCCATATCAATTCCGCACTGATCGGAAAAAAATTCAAAAACGTCCTTTCTGATTTCTCTTTCCAGTTCCTCTGTTCTTATCATTTTCTTTTCTCCCTTTCTATGTTTTTTTAAAAACAAGTGTACAATTATGACCGCCAAATCCGAATGAATTGGAGATAGCTGCTTGAACCGCATGCTTTCTGGTTTTGTTCGGAACATAATCCAGATCGCATTCCGGGTCCGTTTCCGTATAATTGATGGTAGGTGTAACAAGATCTTCAGCAACACTCCTGACGGTAACCAACGCCTCCAATGCACCGGCGGCTCCAAGAGTATGGCCGATCATGGATTTTGACGAACTGACAGGGATACGGTATGCAAGCTCTCCAAAAACATTTTTTATTGCTTTTGTTTCATATAAATCATTGAGGTGTGTAGCTGTCCCGTGTGCATTGATATAATGAATATCCTCCGGTTTCAACCCTGAATTTTTCAGGGCCAGGTTTATGGTTCTTGCCATTCCCAGCCCCTCCTTTTCAGGGGCAACAATATTATAGGCTTCGGATGTAATACTGTAGCCCGCAAGTTCACAATATATTTTTGCATTGCGGTTCAATGCGCTTTCATAACTCTCCAACAGAAGCATCCCTGCACCCTCGCCCATAACAAACCCATCCCGGTTTTTATCGAAAGGCCTGCATGCTTTCGAACCTGCTGCATTGTTTTCAGACAATGCCATCAACTCATTAAAACCTGCTATTCCCTCTTTCGATACCATGGATTCGGTTCCACCCGCAATAACAGCAACAGCCTGGCCGCTTGCTATTCTGTCATAAGCCAGTCCCATTGCATAGGCCGAGGATGCACATGCTGTATTTACAGTGAAATTGGCTCCTTTTATACCGAATTCGAGGCTTATCCAGGCCGAGAGAGAATTAATCATGCTTCTGACGATATACTCCCCTTCCCGTTTTCCTTCAACACTTGTATAACCGCTGCCTGTGGCACCGATAATCACTTCTGTCCTTTCCTTGTCCAACCCGTCCTGAAGCTTAGCATCCGCGATTGCCTCACGAGCTGCAATCAAAGCAAATTCTCCAATCCTGGTCATTTTTATCCTGTTTCTTTTTTTAATACTTGCAAAGGCAATCTCCTCAAATCCCGCAGGTACTTCTGCCGCTATCCTTGTGATGGAATCGCTTGTATCAAAGAGGGTGATATTTCCTACCCCGGAATGCCCCTGCACAAGCTGGTCCCATGTTTGACTTACATTCAGTCCCAGGGATGTTACGGCTCCCAAACCTGTTACGACTACTTTCCGCCTCGACATCGTATTTCTCCTGCTTTCATATTATGTTATATAATTACATCTTTTACAATTATTATATTTCGAATTATGCACATTTTCTACTACCGAAATAGATAAGTATCCTTGATAAAGTTTTAAAGGATTAAATTCCACTCTATCTGACAATTTAACAATGCTGGATAATTTTTATCGAGATTGATTTTACAGAAAATACTGCACTAAATTTATACAAAAAGCTAAAAAATAAGTACAACTTGATCGTTGTACATCATTTGAGTGTTTCCATATCCAATGGAATACCGCCTATTCAAATTGTTCCAGCGTAATCAGTCCGTATTTCAAGCCTTTGATTACCGCTTCTGCACCACAGCCTGCGTCAAGTATTTTGAAAAGGTTCTTCTTGTGATATTTGTATGTAGCATAATTCATGTTCATTTCTATCGCAATTGCTTTATCTGTAAAACCTTTTGCCAGGTAGACCAGGATTTTCTCCTGTTTGCCATTTAGGACTTTTTCCTCAATCCCTTTACATTTGCAATAGCGGCAAATAATCTGAAGAACAGCAAAGTCCATGAATTTTAAGACTCTATCCAAAGCTTCCTTTTCCGAAGCGATCGCAAAAATGTATCCAATGGGCAGGTTATTTTTTTCAATAGGAACTAAATAGGAATAATATTTGTGCCCTTCCAAATCATGATAACCGGGAGGAAATAAAACAGACTTATTCCATTTCTTTGGTATAAAAAAGGTATTCAATCCCGCAATCCATTCTCTACACTGAATTCCCGTACATATATTCAATTTGTTCAGTTTGTTTTTTGTTTCAACATCTGAAACGATTTGCAATAAAATGTATTTTGTATTTAAAAGAAAAAATGCATAGTTGAAGTCATTAAAAAATATGCTGATTTGATCCATGGTTTCTTTAAATATGGAAATAAGTTTATCATTTTTATGCAGAATATCTTCCAACACTTCCTTTTCTGTCTTATTCCTTTCAATAAATAAGCATCCGTCTTCCATACTTGTTTCCCGTGAAGAAAGAATTTCTTCAAATAGCTCTATTTTCCTCATTACCGCTGGTCCTCCCATTCCCTTATTTATTCTAATAATACTACACATAGGTATAATATTATGTAAAATTATACCATTCTTTTGAATTTTTGTAAATATTTTCATTTCTATATTGCTTTTTATATTAATATGTCAGATAATTAATGTAAAGTAATATTTTACCAGTTTTTTCAGGTTATTTTTGATTAATTTTATTTGTGAGGTGACGTATGAATAATGATAGTATGGAAATTTTCGTTCCCGGGCGCTTATGCTTGTTTGGAGAACACTCGGACTGGGCCGGCGGGTATAGAAGAATCAATGCGGATATTCTACCCGGAATGGCGATTGTAAGTGGAATCAATCAGGGAATCAGAGCACGTATCACAAGATCGAGGGACCTGCAAGTCAAATCCGTATTGCCGGATGGAAGCAGGACGGACTGCTTCGAAGCTCCCATGGACGTAAAAGCACTGAAAGAACTGGCTGCGGAGGGCGGTTTCTTTTCATATACTGCGGGAGTAGCGGCATATATCCTGGAGCATTACAGAGTGGATGGCGTGTACATCGATTGTTATGAAATGACACTGCCGATAAAAAAAGGCCTCTCCTCAAGTGCCGCCATCAGTGTTCTGACCGCAAGAGCTTTTAACAAACTTTATAATCTGAAGCTAAATATACTGGGTGAAATGGAAATTGCATACAGAGGCGAGACATTGACCCCTTCAAGGTGCGGGAGAATGGATCAGGCCTGTGCTTATGGGCAGAAGCCTATTCTGATGGTTTTTGACGGTGATTCGATCGATGTCAGGCAAATCAAGGTTTCAACACCTATGTACTGGGTTTACGCCGATTTGAACAGGAAGAAGGATACCCGGAAAATCCTGTCTGATCTGAACAAGTGCTACCCATTTGCTCAAAATGAATTGGATAAGGCCGTGCAGGATGCTTTGGGCAAATACAACCAAAGAATCATCAAAAATGTCATCAAGGCATTTGAGGCTGGAGATGTCCGTAAAATAGGGGAATTAATGGTCAGGGCACAGGATATTTTTGATAAAATGGTGATGCCGGCCTCCCCGAAAGAACTGACTGCTCCGGTACTCCACTCGGTTTTGAAAGATGAACTCGTGAAAAAACTGGTGTGGGGAGGAAAAGGGGTAGGCTCCCAAGGTGACTGTACCGTTCAGTTTTTGACCAAAGGCAGGAAAGAACAGAAGGAGTTGATTGATTATTTGAATGATAAGAAATCATTTATAGCCTATCCGTTCGATATCAGTGCCTATAAAAGTGTCCGAAAGGCAGTGGTACCATTAGCGGGGTACGGGACCAGACTATTTCCGGCTTCAAAAGCCGTCAAGAAGGGAATGTTCCCGATCGTTGACAATGACGGCATTGCAAAACCGGCTTTGCTGATTCTTCTGGAAGAACTTTACAAGGCGGGAATAGAAGAAATATGCCTTATTATTACCGAGGACGATGAAGCAATTTATAAAGGGATTTTCGAATATGAGTCGCCTGAAGAGTATTCTCAGAAACTCTCCCCTTCCATGCGTGAATATGATCAAAAGATAAGAAGGATCGGTGAAATAATCACCTTTGCCTATCAAAAGGAACGCCTCGGATTTGGACATGCAGTCTATCAATGCAAGGATTTTACAAAGAAAGAACCCTTTCTTCTTGTCCTTGGCGATCACATTTTCTATTCCAAAACGGACAAGCCCTGTGCTTCTCAGGCCATTGACGCATTTGAACTGAGCAATGAGCTGACGATCCTGATACAGGAAGTGCCTTTGGAACAGGTTTCTTACTATGGTATTGTGGGCGGAACATGGTCTGATCCGAACGAAAAACTTCTGGCAGTCTCAGAGGTATGCGAAAAGCCAACTCCTGAATATGCCAGGGAAAACCTGGGCATTAAAATGAAAAATGGCGAGATCAGGTATTATTCCGTATTCGGGCAATATGTACTAACGCCTGAGGTATATGATATCCTCGAAGAAAACATCAGTAATCACAAAATTGAAAAGGGGGAATATCAGCTGACTTCCGTCCTGGAGGATATGCGGAAAAAGAACGGCATGTATGCTTTTGTACCGGATGGAGACCGGTTCGATATCGGAATTCCTGAGGCATATCGGAATACCATCTGGAATTTTCCAAAAGGATTGGCAATCAATTCCTAGTTTTCTAATCGTAAAAGGGTATTGCTGATGTTATTTTAGCAATACCCTCAAAAAACTAACAAATGATTTTAACTTCACCCATAATATTTATAGCCCCGTACAAGAAGAAGCCCACCTCCACGCGATTGCGATCAATCGGGAGAGGTTCAACAAGCAGTTCAGCCTTTAACCTGCTCTTTTTCAAGCAACTCTTCAATATAGTCGGTTTCTTCGATGAAGCCGCCTTTCTTTACCTCATACTTGATTCCTCTCCATGTGACATATTTGTTGTTGAAGGAGAAGATCAGGTAGAAGGTGGCAAATAAATCGAAAAATAACGGAGTGATGATGTCCGCAAGTGCGATCCTGTTTCCGGAAACCAACCGCATTGCAAGGCCATGCAAGACCCTCAGGCACATAAAGCCGAGTCCGAGGTATATGATATCCGTGTTCCGGAAAGCAAGGCCCAGGATTATGATGATCCAGTACCAGAAGATCATGAGTACGAATGTTGGAAGCTCAACAGCAATATGAGCCTTAATACCAACGCCGATCCGTCTGGCATAGTTGAAGGATTTCTCCCTGTCCAGCTTCTGCACATGGCATTCAAGGAATGGCCCGAGGAACAGCTTGTAACCCATTTTATAAAGGGTGTTGCCAAGATGAAGATCTTCCAGCAGTGAACTTCCGAAAGCCTCAAGGCCCCCTATATCCATCAGCAGTTGTTTCCTCATGGCAAAAGCAGCACCGGTCGCACCCAGATCCATTCCGACCCTGGTCAGGAACGCCCAGATGAAATCCGTTTCACTGTTCTGTGTAAACGTAAAGAAACGGGTCCAGAAGTCTTTCCCTCCAACATTAACCTGCCCGCAGGTGGTAATACCGACAGTTTCGTCTTTTAACGGCCGCACCATTTTGACGATAAAGTCCTGTCTGATCCTTATATCGCTATCTCCAAACATAACAATACCGTATTTTGCCTTTTTCATACCGTGCACCATATTGGAGCTTTTTCCGTTAAGGCCGGGCAAAACCGGATTCGCGACAATCTGGCAGTCCACTCCGGGGTATCTGGCAATAATGCCTTTGACGACCGGAATTGCAGGATCATCGGCGTCCTGAAAACTGAATATATGCTGAAGCGGTCCTTTGTAATTCTGTGCAAACCAGGTTTCAAGATTTTTTTCCAATTCAAAGTCGAGATCCTTGATAGGGTGGATAATACTAACACCAACCTTCTCATCCTCCCCACCCGATTCAATCAATCGGTTTGTCCAATTCATGTGGACTTTGAAAAAGATGAGCTGGGCACACCAAAAAAGGCTGAATAGTATTCCGACAGCTACACAAACATAAAACAACATGATTGTTTTCCCCCATAAAGTAAAGTCATGAATTCATCGTCCCCGACTAATAGGAAACTAATAATATTATATAACGTATCCTTCCATTATACAACCTGAGTATTATACAACCCTGTCATTTCCCCTTCTTCAGCAGCCTCATCGATTCATTCAAATGAACCAGGATATGTCGCGTACCCGGCATCAGCAGCAAACCGGACCAGGTTTTACCTCCCCAGTATGCAGCCACTCCACTTGCCTGCGGTACAATATCGCCTTCCCTCACAAGTATTGAAAGACATGCAGGATCGACTTTCTGTTTCAAGTCCTGCGGCTTCAGAGACAGGATGATTTCCCTGGTTTTTCTCCCTACAGCATTGCGATATTCTCTTAAAGCGCTCCGATCGATCAGTTTGCTGAGTTCGGTAATTTCTTCCTCATTCATCGCATTTCCAGTATCACGCGCCGACACTTTCAATTTCCCATACCATCCGCCGGTGTCGAAAACTTGCTGTCCCAGGCCAATCAACACATTCATGGTCATATCCTCTATCCTGGCGGCATGCCACATTTTCCATGCAATGGACTGATCTTCCTCGTGGTACCTGCGGAAAGCCTCATCGGTCATACCTTCCCACATTTCATCCTCAAAAGAGCACGGAATTGCCGTTGAAGAATCCTGTCCAGGTTTCTGAGAACCTTTTATGTCTGAAGAACAGCCAACATCTTTCAATATGGCTCCGGAATGCACCATTGCATGAATTTCAAGGCATATTCCTATGCACTTTTCAAAATTCACCGGCTTCGGCCACGTATCCTGTAGGATCTTAAACTGCTGATTCCAGTATTTCCTGTTGTGATCCGCCATAAAACAACCCCCTGTGTCATAATGTCCTGGTCTTTGTTTGCAGCGTTTTTCACATGCTGCTTTACATGATCTTCATAATGGGAATTTTGTCTTTCTTATGTTTCTCGTATGCTGCTTTTCACTGTCCATCATATTCCATCATTTTTCCTGTGGAATTCACCGCGGTCTTCCGCCGCAACCCGGCAATAATTACTCCGGTGAACTGTCATCCGTTTTTGCGAGTTTCTTGTCAGCTTCTCTTCTTTTCTTTTTGTTTTTCTGCTCGTCTTCCTTGATTCTGGTCCGTGGATTGATCTTCCAGGTATTCCGCATTTGCAGCATCAGATCTGTCATTGTTTTCTTTTTTCCAGCCATATCCGCTTCCTCCGTCAACAGCTTACCACATTGTTCTTCTAACATTGATATTATAAGCCATTCCTATCTTTGTCAATATTTATGTGGGTTTTATACAAGAGCAGGTTAGTGAAGCCAAAAAGGAACAAAAGCAGCAAAGAATCACCACGGTGACCGCATGAAGCAAAATAATTCCAAATAGCTACAGAACCCAATTTGATAAAACTACATGATGAGGAGCAGATTAAATATTGGCTGAAAATATCCCGGAAGGGACTTCTCTGCTGTGATTTGGTTTGCGAATATTATGCTGTCTTGAAGCGTTTCCCGCATTTATACCTTCAAGGAACTTATACATAGCTCTTCTTATAGCTTTTACGCTGCAACGGTGTAATTTTAATAAACCATGTCAGTGGCTATACAGGAAAATATTTTTCATGCGGTAGCCGTGTTTTACCTTCCGGTTAGCATTGACAAAAGGGAGACTCGATTGTATAATATTGAAGTCGGAAGTCAAGAAAACTCTGCGGGTGTAGTTCAATGGTAGAACATCAGCCTTCCAAGCTGATTGCGTGGGTCCGATTCCCATCACCCGCTCCAATAACTTTTCGACGGATATGGCCAATGCCCTATCCACAAAAGTGAATATGTGCCTGTAGCTCAGCTGGATAGAGCAACGGATTTCTAATCCGTTGGCCGGGGGTCCGAATCCCTTCAGGCACACCAGTAATACCAGGCCCTCCGGGGTTTGGTATTTTTATTAGTATCGGCCAATACCGACATTCTACCGGCAACTCACTTTTTACCAACTTTCTACCGACAAGTAAATCAGCCCTTTATAATTTCAAGGATATCCATAACTATTCAATCACGTGATAATATAAGATCGGAAGGTGATGGATAAATCAGCTACATCAAAGCTGCACCCAGAGTCCGGATTCCATCAGGCGCACCAGTAATACCAAGCTTTTTGTGGTTTGGTATTTTTATTTCGTATAGACCAAAATCAATAACCTTCATTCATTTATGATATAATTAACCGTCAACGTCAAATATTGCCGTTTAGAGAATATAGTACAGAAAAATTGTTATGGGTATGATATGTGCTGTTACTATTATTACAGGAATTCGTTTAGCGATTGAAAAACGCTAGAAAAAGCGCTTCAGATCTTCAGACGGAGTAACGTCCCCAATTGAAGCCGCGAGGTTCAGCCAAGGTAAACAAGCCTGCTTTTTTACCTTGGCTGGATGAATCCCTCGCAGTTGCAATTAATTCTTCAGTTCATCAATGCAGTTTTTACAAATATTCTTGCCCTTAAAGTCAACGATATCGTTTGCTTCTCCACAAAAAACACAGCCTGGCTCATACTTCTTGAAAATAATGTTTGCTCCATCGACATAGATCTCCAGAGCGTCCTTTTCAGCTATATCGAGTGTCCTTCTCAGTTCTATCGGAAGTACTATTCGTCCAAGCTCGTCAACATTCCTTACTATCCCTGTAGCTTTCATAAATTAACTCCTGTTTCCTTTTTTGTACATTATAACATAGTATGTCTTTTTGCACACCAAAATATAAGTGTTTGCCAAAGTTTAGTTAAAGTCCGGTAATATTTATTATGCGAAAAGATCTTTATTTCCCCCGTACTGTTTTCGTTCAGCCTGTCATTTTCAGGTATCCGCAGCTTCTCCATCCTCTTTTCGGCATCAGGCGGCGTTAACCTACAATAACATCACTTCCCTTTATATATTTTAAAATCATCTTGTTCAATTCCTCCAAATCAACCGGTTTGGACAAATAATCGTTCATTCCCGCAGCAAGGCATTTCTCACGGTCTCCGCTCATAGCCATGGCGGTAACCGCAATGATGGGAATATCCATGTAATCTCTTTTTCCCCGGATGATTTTAGTTAGAGTAATTCCGTCCATATCAGGCATCTGGATATCCATCATGATAATATCATAGTGATTCATTGCCAGCAGTTCAAGGGCGCTTGCCGCATCATTTGCCAAAACAGCTGAATACCCCATGATTACAAGGTATTTTTCAAAAACAATGCCGTTAATTGGGTTGTCTTCAACGACGAGTATCCTGATCCCTGTCTGTACTGCCGTCTGCGTATCCACACCCGCGATATTCTCCTGCGATCCTGCCTGCGATATTTCTTCCGCATCCTTGCATATGGTAAAAGGTATGACACAGGTAAAAGTGCTTCCTTCCCCCAAGCGGCTGTCTGCAGTTATTTTCCCGTTCATCAGTTCTGCAAGTTTCAGAGAAATGGGAAGTCCAAGCCCGGTTCCGCCATACTTCTTTGTAATGGAACTGTCCGCTTGCGTAAAACTGTTAAATATAATATTAAGTTTATCCTTCTCTATCCCAATACCGGTATCTGTCACGGAAATTTCTATCAATGCCGTATCACCGGCAATCAACATGTCCTTCCTGTTTGCATTGATCGATATCTCCCCCGATGTGGTAAATTTTACTGCGTTGCCTGTAAGGTTGTTCAATATCTGCTTCAGACGCATTCCATCCCCATAAACATATTCAGGCACATTGTCCGAAATAGATAGTTTAAGAACGATATCCTTCCCGATAATGCTTTTTTTAAAAAAATCCGCGGTCTCATTCAAAATCCTTATGATACTGATACGTTCCGTCTCCAGTTTTGCCTTACCCACTTCAATTCTTGAAATATCCAAAATATCATTGATAATATGGAGCAGATGATAGGCCGAGTTTTTAATGGTCTCAACATAATCCCGCTGTTCGCCATTCAGTCCCGTCATCTCCAGAAGCTGCAGCATCCCGATCACACCGTTCATCGGCGTTCTGATCTCGTGACTCATATTGGCCAGGAATATGCTTTTGGCCAGATTTGCTGCTTCAGCTTCATCCTTGGCCTTGAGAAATTCTGCAGTGCGCATGGCAACAAGGGCTTCAAGCCCTGTATTCATCATTCTTTCCTTTTCAATCAGCTTCAGGTATACTTTGATTCTATTGATTAGTTGATAATCATCCACAGGTTTTGTGAGATAATCTGATGCTCCAAGTTTGAAGCCGCGTCTTTGAAATTCATCGGATACATATGCCGCCGTCAGGAAAATAATCGGGATATCCTGGGTCTTTTTCCTGCCTTTGATAATGGAAGCCGTTTCAAAACCGTCCATTCCGTCCATCTGTATATCAAGTATGATCAAATCCACCATGGTATCCAAAAGTACATCCAGTGCTTTTTCGCCCGAGACAACTTCAATAACCTCTGCGTCAATATATTGGTTTATAACGGTTTTTAAAGTAAAGAGGTTATTAGGGTTATCATCTACGATAAGTATTTTATACAGTCTTTTATCCTGCATGTTTTCCTCCATACCCTTTTTTTATTCAATTCTCTTTCTCTATTAAAATTTCCTTCTTTCTATATATCCTATTTTCCGGGTCGTATGGAAAGAAAAAATCCTTCCCCTCGTTGTTTTGAATGCCCTCACTTTTACCAAGCAACAGGAAAGCACTCAGATCCATTGAATCATTAAACAACTTAAATACTTTGTTTTGAAGGCTACTGTTAAAATACATCAAAACATTCCGGCAAAGGATCAATTGAAACTCATTCAGAATTCCCATATTGGTCAGGCTATGCTGGAAAAACAGAATCCTGCTCCTGTACCGGTGTTTTATCCTTGCGCACCTGCCGCTATAACTGAAATATTTCTTAAAATCATTCCGTCCTCCTGCATCCGCATAATTTTGCGCACCCTTTTGAATTACATCAATACCGAACATTCCATTTCTTGCTTCCTCTACTATATTCGGATTAAGATCCGTAGCATATATGTGAGTTTTATCCAGCATTCCCGCTTCGTCCAGCAAGATGGCAAGTGAATAGGGCTCCTCTCCTGTAGAACAGCCTGAGCACCATATTTTTATGCTGGGGTAGGAATCAAGGTATGGCAATATTTTGGTTCTGATCATTTTAAAAACATTGCTGTCCCTGAAAAACTCCGTTGTTCTGATTGGAAAATCTATCATAAGGTTTTCGAAATATTCCTTGTTCTCCATTAAACTTTCATATATGCGACTGAAGTCCTGGATTTTCTCTTTTTTAATAAAGATCTGCAGCCTTCTCTTGAGGCTGTTTGTCTGATACTCCCTGAAATCGAAGCCGTATTTGCCATAGATTACATCTGCGAACCCGACAATTGTATCCTCGGTAAGTTCCATTCCGGCATCCTCTGAATCGCTGACCGGATATACCCTATCCTCCGAAGTGTCGGAAGGCCCTCCTATTGCGAGATCAACCGGCGTATTCATCCTTTCGCCGATACTTTTTCTGCTGATGAGCAAGGTTGGGATACCACACCGTAAAAGATAGGAATGTAGTGACTTTTTTTGAACATGGACCTTGATTTTCTTTGAGGCATAATATTCACACAGCGTTTTTAACGCATAACCATGAATATTATCCGCTTCATAAATGAAAACCTCTATCCTTTTTTCACAAGCGCCCTCCATTAAATTCTGCAGATATTCCCTATCCTCCCTTTTGTGGAGAGAGGACATAATGGATATCAACCTAATGTTGAAGCTGTCCTCATAAAAAATGTTCATTGCCCTTCTCACCTCACTTTTCAGCCTCCACACTATCAATCCATGCATTCAGAATGGTTACGAGCACATCATAATCAACCGGCTTTGATATGTAGTCGTCAGCTCCTGCCTCTAAAGCCTTTTCCTTGTCGCCCTTCAGTGCTTTGGCCGTAATTGCGATAATGGGAATCTTTTTCAGTCTTTCATTGTTTTTTATGATACGAATAGCCTCATATCCATCCATAACGGGCATCATAATATCCATGAGCACTATGTCATAATCCTTTATTTTAAGTTTCTCAATTGCTTCACGGCCATTATGTGCGGTACCGACTTCCATCCCCATATTTTCAAGTGCGGCTGCCATAACAAATATATTTTTCGCATCATCATCCGCAACAAGGATCCGCCTGCCTCTCAGCCCTTCAAAATGGTGGTCCAGGATCTTGTCTCCCGTTATTCGTGTCTCGCTGCCGCTCTTTCCAAGTTTGTTCAGGAATGCGGACATTTCCTCCTTTAGCCGTTCATAGGAATTCGGAGTTTTTAATATAATGCTGTCGGCGTATTTCCTGATTTCCAGTTCCTGTTCCGCGTTTAGATTTTTCGCCGTATGCACGATAACCGGTATTCCTGATCCATTTTCATGAATATAACGGCATATATTGATCCCGTTTCCATTCTCCAGCATAAGATCCACAATGACAGCATCATAATTCTCCCTGTCGATTTTATCTTTTGCCGCAGTCTCACCGGATGCATAATCTATAACGACTCCGCTGCCTTTAAACAATTCATTCAATTCCACCCTTTGCGCCTGATTATCCTCTAATATCAGTATATGTTTTAGTTCTTTATTATCCCGTGCTGCAATGGAATTGATTGCAAGCTTTATTTCCTCAAGCACCTCCGGCTTTATCGCGTGATCTATCCTGCCCTTATCTCCGGCGTTGCCCTCGTGAACTTCCTTTGAAACAATATAAACGGGAATCCTTCGGGTAGCTTCCGCAGATTTCAATACCGCAAGTAAACGCGAACCGCTCATATCGGCCAGATTCAGATCGAGGATAATTCCTGCAGGCCTACAGCTCTCAGCTTTCTCAATACCGGATTTGCCATCTTGAGCTGTCAATACTTTCAGTCCTTTCATCAGGACATTTTCCATTACTTTTCGCTGGAGTTCGGGATTGTTGGTTATAACAAGTACCGTTATGTCTTCGGATTGAATCTCCTGAATGTATTCTTTCTTCATTTCATCACCGGTAGAATCCGTGCTGATCCTCTTCCTTGAGAGTGAGAAATCCGTGCCGATTTCATCCTTATTTTCCGACAGCAGAAGGAAGAACTCACTACCCTGTCCAAATTCACTTGACATGTGGATTTCTCCGCCAATCATGCGTGCAAGTTCCTCCGAAATGGAAAGGCCGAGCCCTACTCCTCCATACTCACGCGTCATGGAGGAATTGGCCTGATAGAATGCATCGAATATCTTTTTCTGACGGTCCCGCGTTATTCCTATTCCGGTATCCTTTACAGCAATTCTCAAAGGCAGCTTCCCCGTACCGTTATAGTCCAGAATCAGTTCTATGCTTCCTTCCTTTGTAAATTTAAATGCATTGGATAAAAAGTTTCTGACAATCTGTGTAACTTTCAATCTGTCACTATAGATATATCCCTTAATATTGTCCGTTACACGGTAATCCAGTTCCTTTTCTTCCGCAAGATTTTTGAACATATCCTTCAGCTCTGCGGCAAAAATACCGGTTTCGAACTTTACCATATTGACCTGCATCTTTCCTGCCTCAATCTTGGAGAGGTCGAGAATATCATCGATCAGTGTCAGCAGTTCGACACCTGCGTTATGTATAACTGTTGCCTTTTCAACATCTTTTTCGTTAAGGCTGCTGCTGGAGTTATCGGAAAGAAGCCTCGATAAAAGTATGATGGAATTGAGCGGAGTTCTGAGTTCATGCGACATGTTCGCAAGAAGCTCTGACTTATATCTCCCTGCCCTTTCCAATTCTTCCGTGCGGGTATCCAATTCCCTGTTGATGAGATCCATTTGCCTGTTTCTGTCAACCAGGGCTCTATTCTGCCTGTCCAGCACCCCTTTTTGCTCTTCCAGTTGAAGATTCATTTGCTGCAGTTCCTGCTGCTGTTCTTCCATTTGCATATTCGCCTGCTGTAATTCCTCCGCTTGCTGGTTCAGTATCTGCTGCTGCTCCTCCAGTTGGACATTGCTTTCCTGTATGTCTTCCGCATGTTTTTTAAGTTCGAGCTTCACTATTTCGGATTCCTCAAGCAGACATCTGATCTTTTGAGTCTGAATGTCATTTTTAAGTGTACTTGCAAGAATTGTCCCGACACCTTCCAGAAAATCCAGCTTGCTTTTTTCCATCTCTGTTAACAAAAATATTTCTACCACACCATAAAGCTTGTCTTCGAAAACCAAAGGAAATGAATAAATGGATGCAGGCACTGTATTTATAATTCCAGACTTAATGAGTCCATCGGTTTCATTTGCCTTTTCCAGCAAAATCGGTCTTTTTTCCTTTGCAGCCTGTCCCACGATCCCTTCACCAAGCTTATATTCATTTGATATATGACTGTTTTCAACAAAGGCATAGGAGCTTATCAGCTTTAGACTCGCAGTATCCACGTCATAGAGATAGAATACTGAGCTAGCTCCTTCCACATACCTTGTAATAAAGGAAAGCGCTTTTTCCGCGAGTTGATTTACAGGGATGTTACCGGCTACTGCCACATTGAATCCATTTTTCCCATGCTCGATCCACATCCTGTTTTCAAGTACTTCGACCAGTCCGTTAAAGCTCTCGGTCATTTCCGAAATTTCATTCCTGCCAAAGAAATCGGCTTTAATAAACCTTCCCTCTGACCTCCCCCTGTTCATTGCGTTTTTAAGCATCTTTATAGAGGAGAGAATGCTTCTGATAATCAGCAGTACCAATATGAGAGCTGCACCAAAGCCGGTCAAAGCCGCCGCGACAAGAAGCAGTATGCTATTTCTCTGGAGATCCTCTGCTTCACTTACAAACTCATCCGATTTATTTATAGAGTACTGACTCAGATCGTCCATTACATCTTCAATTTTCTCCAGCTGCTCCAAGCCCTGGGTGTTATAAACGTTCATTGCTGCTTCCGCCTTGTTTTCCTTCAAAAGGGAGAATTCCTTCTGCCGGATATCCAGCCATCCGATAAATAGTGAACGTGCCTGCGCTTCAAGTAATTTACCCTTTTCATCCTCAACAATTCCCCGGATCAGATTGAGATTATCCAGAAGCGTCTTTTGATTTTCTGCTATCTGGAATTCATCCGCATCACTAATGACGGTTTTACCCTCAAGAATAATAACTTTTACAATATTCCGGTTGTCACTGAAAGCCATAAAAGCTTTCATGGAAGCATCCGTGAGTATAATTGGCTTATCGTGAAGTTCTTTTACGACATTGCCTACTTTATTGATCTGAAAGATAGAAAATATACAAAATAAAGTGGAAAACAGTGCTACAAGCGCAAGTACTATTCTAAGTCTTGCTTTTATAGTAATATTCTGCAACAGTTTCAAAAAAACACCCCCTGAAAATAAAAAACCTCATATAAAGCAGCTTCGCAATAAATATAGGCTGTTTAATTGATTTGAAAAAATAAATTTCATTTTATCATATTATGT
>JAEWQC010000150.1 GCA_023399355.1 Bacillota bacterium
AAAAGTTCTGCTGTCAAAAGGCAAAATACCCCCTCCGGTAATTACATCCATCATACGGGACAAATATGTGATTGAAATTTACTGGCAAACAAAACTGTTAACGGAAGAATATCGTACATCTGATTCATTGGTATTAGTAGCATGGAAAAAAGGGCTAAAAGCCAAGGCATATCTGGATTTAGGTAATCGTGGAAAAGGCAAAGGCAAAGTAGTGCTTCCATTTGAATTTGAAGGCCCCGTTCAACTCTGGGCGTTCTACCGCAACTTTAATTATGAGAAACCAAGTGACGAAATGAACGTCTCGGATTCTGTGTATTTGGGAGAGTATTAAAACAAAAAAGTATATTCACAACTTCCTGTGGTAAAATGTTATGAGCTTTTTGAAGATAGTACGGTAACTGATGCGCTGATGGACAGACGAGTAGGCAGCCCCCCGACAAGGAAAAAAACAATGCACTTCGACAAGTCAGTGCCAGATTATATGAGCTAAAAATGTTTATCGGGTTAGAAATGAGATAATTGAGATGAGACTTTCCTTCATCTTGATTAAATTATCAAAAATTAATACACTATCTAACGACCACTTTACAAGCTCTTCAGGAATTCCTTATCTGTGCTTTTCCTGAGTAGTTCTTCTCCGTCTTTAATTTAAGCAATGTAGCTGTGCAAGGTGTCGCTTCAATCCCTCAAAGCGTTACTTCTCCAAGAAAAAGGAGTGCTTCATAAAGTGTGGTAACTAAGGCAAAAGATATAGCGGAAAGCCCGGTGCTAGATTATTATACCTTAACGAGATCTTTAGGATTTCTCAGTTTAGTCAACAAACTTCTAAAATCAGCATTCTTACTGTTTTTATCAACTTTCGATAGATTTAGAGGTGGATCGAAATAATCAATTAGTTTACACTCAAGATTTTCAAAGTCCTTGTTATCCATGTAAAAAAGGACTAAATTTTTTTTCATCCAGAGTGATAAGTTTGCTTCATCAAATGCTGAAAACTTAGTCTTGTCTGAGACTTTCGACGGGTCTCTCTTTGATACCCTGGGAACAAGTTTATATTTAAATAGGACACCTAAACTCTTTCTTAAAGTGGACCAACTAGCATCATCCTCTAAAAAATGCTGTTGATAGTCTCGACCATTAAGGTCGGTAGAAAGTCCAGTATAAATAACTCTCAGTCCCTGGAATGAAGTATACTGTGGGAGTGGATTAGTTTTAGGTAATTCAGATTCCGACTTAAGGCAGATGATATAGTTACCTGCATCGGAAGGAAGGATAGACATATTATCAACTGACGGAATTAGTTTTTTGAATTGAGTAAGTGCTTCTTTAAGTTCAAGATTTGTAGTTGACAACCGGGCTTTAGCAGGCATGCCAGTTATATTATTTTTGAATTCTGATACTGACTTCACAACTTGAATCTTTCCTGATGCAATGAGATTGTCCAGATGATAATGATCGAGATTAGTGATTCCCCAATGTTTCCAACCCCAAAAGCCATATTTTTTTCTCATTATCTGTCTAATTTTTTTTTGTTCTGCGGGTGATGCTGATTTTCTTCTGTCAATTAAACGGTGTAAAGCATCAATTTCTGACTGAAGATATTGGACTTTGATATTGGTTGAAGATTGCATAAAGCTCTTTGTTAAAGGTTACAGCGTAAAGTTAATGAAGTTTCCGATTATGTATTTAAAGAAAAAAGTGGGCTGGACACCGGCATTGTGGATATTGAATAGATGCAAATGCACATGAAGTTCTGTCCTACAAAGAATATTAAGTAAATTTGGATGAAAAAATGAGACTAAATGAAACTGCAGATTGCACTCGGCTTTATATTGCTTACTAGTTTTTTAGTAATAGGTTCTTTTAACGGAAAGGTTGTCAGGGTTATAGATGGAGATACTATAGTTGTTCTTAATAGTAAAAATGAGCAAGTAAAGATCAGATTAGAGGGCATTGATTGCCCGGAGAGTAACCAAGATTTTGGAACACAAGCCAAAAAGGCAACAAGTGACTTGTGTTTTGGGAAACAAGTGCGTGTTGTTCAAAGTGGCACAGACAGATTTGGACGAGTCCTGGCATTTGTTTATGTAGATGATGATAGTGTTAGTATAAATGAAGAATTGCTTAAGATGGGCTTAGCCTGGCACTACAAAAAGTATAATCAGGATGAGAAGTTGGCTCAACTGGAATGGATGGCAAGAAAGAATAAAGTTGCTATCTGGAGCTTGAGTAAGCCAGTGGCACCGTGGGAGTTTAGAAATAATTAGTATTATTTGTTAATTTGGAAAATAAATCAGGCGTTATTCCAATTGATTTTGGGGTATAAGCATTTAACCATTCATCAATTATTTCTGGCAATCTGGTTAATACTTCTTTACCAAAGATAACCTCAGTAACAAGTCCCATATGCATAGTATCTATTAGGCGACAAAGATATGATCTCCCCAACACCCACCATGTGTAATAATCATCAACAAATAAGTAATGCTTAATATCGACACCTAAAGAATCATAGCATTCCTTCAACTCCCATCCATCTAGTTGAGTTTCATAAACACCATCAGCTACTCTACTTCCAAATGTTGTAGTATAATAGTATTCTTTGATCTCCCAAATTGCAATAGGATCTATAACATTAGGAAATGCACCGTCGACACGGCGAGATAGTGTTCTAATTGGAAAATTATCCTTTGTAATAGCGGTTAATTGGTGAGGATCATAATCACAAGGAGAGCCTTTTAAGTTCGCTTCAAGAAGTATATTAATGATGCCGGTTAAATAAGCATAATCCCTTTTTTCATCTTTTTGCTTATTTAGAGGAAGTGTCCAGCTTGGTTTAAAACGCTCCTTATATGAATAGAAAAGTTCCTTAGCCTTAATTTTATCCATCAAATTGGGCTCAACCAATTTATTTAGCGTATCTTTTCTGTATGTCAGATATGAAACGAGTAACTGTCCATCCGACGTTAGTTTGTTATCTTTAACTAAGCGAGAGACATCTAGTTTCTCACCATTAAATACTTTAATTATTTGCTCTTTGGTTGGAATCACAAAATCGGGATTTACACAACTTTTTGATTTTCTTTCACAGTATCCGAGACGCTGATTCAAAAGTTTTACATTTGCCCAGAATTCTAAATCTAGACCTTCATAATTTTTGTTTGGAAGCATCGAGTTTTTTCTGATATTCTTGAATAAATTCAAGCAAGGATATGCCTAATGCTTCTACCAAAAATTTTAATTCAATTACATCTAACCTTCTTTCACCACTTTCAATCTTACTGATAAAAGATTGGGGTACATTCAATTTAGACGCAACATCACTTTGGAGCATATTTACACCAATACGAAGACTATATATTGTCTCAATTAGGAGTTTGTATTCCTTGCTATGTAGAGATTTTCTCATAGCAGGCAAATCTAAATTAAGAAATTTCATATCCCAAAATAGAATAACAACACAATTATTGATACATTTGCAAAAATATAATCATAATGCAAACGTCACTTGATCTAAAATTCGCTACAAAATTACCACCTAAAACCCAGTTATTGAAATGGATAGGGAATAAACAAAAATTTGCTGGAGAAATTACAAAGTGCTTTCCTGAAAAATTTAATGTTTTTTATGAGCCTTTTCTAGGAAGTGGTGCTATAAGTGCCACATTAGAACCAGAAAAAGGAATAGGTTCTGATATATTTAAGCCTTTAATGGAAATATGGCAAACCTTAAAAGAAAAGCCAGATGAATTAATTCAATGGTACGCCATAAGAAGAAATAGACTAGAAAAAGAAGACAAAATTTTTGTTTATGAAGAAGTAAAAAAATCATTTAATCAAAAAAATAATGGGGCTGATTTCCTTTTTCTGACTCGTACTTGTTACGGTGGTATTGTTCGATTTAGAAAAACTGATGGCTATATGAGTACACCATGTGGTGTTCATGAACCAATAAAAGTAGACAATTTTATTCTCAGAGTCGGTGAATGGAAGAAGAGGATGAGAAATATGACATTTCTCAATGCAGATTATAGGGAAATTTTTGAAATGGCAAAGAGTGGAGATCTAATTTATTGTGATCCACCATATAGCCATAGCCAGAGCATCTTATATGGATCTCAGGCTTTTCAACTTTCGGAATTATTTCAACAAATTGACAAGGCTAAAAGTAAAGGAGTTAAAGTTGCTTTAAGTATAGATGGAAAGAAAAAGTCTGGAGAATATTTTTGTGAGCTTCCAATTCCCAATGGTCTTTTTGAGCAAGAACGATTTATTACTCTTGGCAGATCAATGTTGAGAAGATTTCAAATGGAAGGTCAAAATCTAGAAAGTGAAATTGTCGCTGATAGACTATTACTAACCTATAAATAATTACGAATTTACATTCTAGGCGCAACAAATATTGATGAACGGAATAGACGTGTTGAGTATCTTGTCGAGATGCGTTTATCGACGGCATAGGAGAAGTGGGTGGCTTCCTTCTGAAGATGCTTTTCCTGCATAAGAGGTCTCAGCCTTAGATTGTCTCAAAGCATCTTCATTAGCTTGTACATTTTCTTGATAATTTTTAGTTAATACTCCCCAAATGTTAGCTTGCCTTACCAATTGGCTTTTATCTAATTCTTCAATACAACATGTTTTGCCCTGTGGATTCTACAAAATAATATACTTCGACTTTATGGCAATATGTAACATGAAACTGAAGTTAAAGACATGTTTTGAGTTGATCGGAAAAGTTGCTTTTTTGCCGGTATTTGAAGGCTTTATAGCACTTGAAGTAGGCTAAATATTACAGATGTGACCTGTTAAATTGCCACAAATGCAACACTGGCAAGATGATACATCAACTATCAATACCTACAACACAGTTTAAATCAGATTAAGGACCAAAATAAAATCGTTCTTTGAATTGACATTTAATATTCAGGAGCTGATAAAAGCCATGTTGGGATTGGTATGCTTACATGGAACCCAAAATGAGAAGAAATGAAAGCACCGAAACTGTTTTTTGGCAAAAATTATACAGGTAAAGACAATTGTGTAATTCACAGTAAGACCATATTTTGACACCAGATAGTCATGTATCAGAACTGATAATTTTCCATTATTCATCATTGTAACGACCTCTGATTCGTACTCTGAGAGTAGCTTTTTACGGGTCACAGTTAGTGGAATCGACTGTCCAACTTCTAATTGACGTGCGATTGATCTTACTGTATTACGGCTTAAACCTAATAACTTGGCAATACTGCGTATTGAATGACCAAGTCTTAAATGTGTTTTGATTGTGTTGTGCATACCCACTCTATACATATGCTGCGGTTTTTAATACCGAAGCAAGTTAGTTTTTTAGTGGGTCAATTGTACTGCAATTCCCTGGGTCAATTATATTGCAATTTGACAGTAAGAACTATTCTTTGTAATAAGACATGGTTAGTGTTCAATGATAACGGAGATAAAGAGGTCTAAAAATCATCCTAAAAAATGCTATATTATTGTAATTCAACATTATCCAGAAAAGTTATCAACAATTAAAAAGGGGGTATACTGAAATACTGCCATTTATATAATCATTATACTTCCATATGCCTATGAATAAAGGGTTCTAAAACATATCAACAAATTAAAAATTCGCCATTTTTCTGCTTAATTTAGGGGCAATAGGGGAGACCACTTTTAAAATGATTGTTTAATTCTTAAAGGTGGTTTTTTGTGAAAAGAAGAAGAAAAAAAATAAGTAGTTTCAATCCTTTGAAAAATGTATTAAGAAGAAAGTCATCTTCTTCTTAATCATCTATTACATCATTGAAATTGTTATAAGTAGATACCTGAATATTAAATATTTCTTTTATTCTGTAACCTTCATCTCCGCTGCCTGCAGTACTTCCTTGGTTTCGTTGTCGTATATAAAGGCTACTACACTTGCATTGTCGGTATTGATATGGGCCGGTATTGCGTAGGTGTAAGTGCGGGTTATACTTGCAGGGTTGGCTGTGCCTGTCGTGGATATCTGTTGGCCCCACGGTTCATTGATGGCGCCGCGCATCACGTGGTTGTGCTCGTAGTCTTCAATTACAGGCGTTGTTCCTACAGCTGCATTGTTGTTCTTCTGTGGCGATATTATGCCGCTCTCCGTTAACACTAACACTAAATAAAGGTCCTTGTCGGTTTGCTCTATAAAGCTTACTTCGGCTTCTGTGCTTAAACTGCGCCCGGCTGCCGTGTAGGTGTTCTTTAATTTGATATCTACCGTTACAGGCTCATCCAATGCCTCGGTAATGGCTCCGCTCC
>JAEWQC010000308.1 GCA_023399355.1 Bacillota bacterium
CCTGAAGACAGTATCCGTGTGAATGTCATGCTGCTTAATGACCTGTTGAACCTCGCCAGTGAAATGGTGCTTGCCCGGAATCAGCTGCTTAGGACCATGGAAAGCCATAGAAAGAGCATTCCCGGTATCGAACCGATTTTTCAGAATGTTGATCATATCACCACAAACCTGCAGGAAAAAATCATGCAGACCAGAATGCAGCCCATATCAAATGTGTTCAATAAATTCCCGAGGATTATCAGGGAACTGTCTAAAAAGCTGGGCAAGGAAATTCATCTTGAAATGGAAGGAACCGAGGTTGAACTTGATAAATCCATTATCGAAGCGTTGGGTGATCCGATGACCCATCTTGTCAGAAATGCCGTGGACCATGGCATGGAAGCACCTGATGACAGGGAAAGGCAGGGGAAGCCGAGAGAAGGCACCATTAGGCTGAATGCTTACCATGAAGGCGGCTATGTGAATATCGATGTCATTGATGACGGAAAAGGGATCAATGTCGAGACGATAAAAAAGAAGGCGTTGGAGAAGGGCTTTGCAGGTAAGCTGGATCTGGCAGCCATGGGCGAACAGGATATTTTGAAGCTGCTCTTCAAACCAGGATTTTCAACAGCGGAGAAAGTGACTGACATTTCAGGCAGGGGCGTTGGAATGGATGTTGTAAAAACCAATATTGAAAAGCTTGGCGGAACTATAGAAATCTTCACTACCCTGCATGCCGGAACTACTTTCCGGCTCCTGCTCCCACTGACTCTCGCCATCATTCCATCGTTGATCGTGGAAGCGGAACACCAGAAATTTGCACTTCCCCAGGTGAACCTGCAGGAAATTGTAAGGATAAAAGCCAATGATCCGGCCAGACGGATCGAATATATCAATAATTCGGAGGTGTTGCGCTTAAGAGGCAGGCTTCTTCCGATCATCCATCTTGCTGACGTTTTAGGCCTGAATCGTACATATACCGATGAGAAAACGGGAGAAAGCGTTCGAGAAAGAAGAAAAACCCTTTTTGATACCAGACGCGTCAATCAAACTGATTTCACAGCGGAAAATGACCGGAGCAAAGTAAGCGAACGCCGAAAAACCGGCAGTATGAATATCGTCAGGATCCTTGTGATCAAAATCGGATTCAGGCGTCTGGGTATTGCGGTGGATGCGATTCACGGAACGGAGGAAATTCTGGTAAAGACACTGCCGGTTTATGTGAAGGAGTGCAAATGTTACTCGGGTGTAACCATCCTGGGGGACGGAAAGACCTCTATGATTCTGGATCCAAGTGGCATTATCGAGAAAGCAAACCTGCATTATTTTGACGTGCCGGATGAAAAGAAATCCAGTGGTTCGACTGAAGAGAGTGAAAGCATGCGGGAAAATCAGAATCTGCTCCTGTTCCAATGCTCCGGGCCTGAGACTTTGGCGCTTGACATGTCCATGGTTTCCAGGGTGGAGGAGATTAAAGCCGAAGATATTGACCGCATCGGAGACAGAGAGTACATCAAGTTCAGAGGGAATTCCCTCAGAGTGATCCGGCCGGAAGATTTCTTACCCATCATGAATCAGAGAACCCCTAAAAGTAAATATTATGTGATCATCCCAAAACTGGTCAACAACCCGATGGGAATCCTCATTGAAAGGATCCATGATACGATCCAGGCCGGAATAGACATTTCGCAGGATAACAACGTCAAATCTAAGGGTATTATTGGCTCTGCCATTTTAAACAACACCATCGTTTTGCTGGTCAATGTGTATGAGCTTTTTGAAAATGTAAATCCTGAAGAGTATAAGGATGAAACTGGAATAAAGAAGGGGGTTAAGCTAAGCATTCTTCTGGTGGAAGATACGCCCTTCTTTCAGATGCTTGAAAAGAACTACCTTGAAGATGCCGGATATACGGTTTATCCGGCACAGAACGGTAAGGAAGCAATGGAAATTTTACAAACACAGAAAGTGGATGCTGTTGTAAGTGATATCAACATGCCTGTAATGAATGGACTGGAATTTGTCAGAAAAATACGGGCAAATCCTGATCTGGCTCACCTTCCGGTGATCGCCATCACTTCGCTTTCGGGAGAATCACAGATAAAAGAAGGCTTTGAGGCCGGCTTTGATGCTTATGAGCTGAAACTGGACAGGCAAAGGCTGCTTGCGATTCTGGAACAAGCCATACAAAAAAGGAGGGGGACGTCATGACGGTAAAAGTACTTACATTTTATCTTTGCGGAAGTCTCCTTGGCATTGATGTGACACTGGTGAAGGAAATCAACAGAAATGTGGAGTATTCGGCAGTGCCTGGGTCACATGATTATATAGTCGGTTTTCTGAACATGCGCGGACAGGTGGTGACACTGTTCAATCTGGCAACGATTTTAACCCTGACTGGTGAAAATAACTGGGAGGGGCGGACGTGCGTCATATTGAAGACTCCGCGTGATCCTGACCAGGTGGGTTTTTTGATTGACCATCCGGGAGACGTGATTGATATCGACAAAGAGGAGTTTGAACTGCCCCCGGCCAATATAGGCGGGGTGGAAGGTGAATTTATCAGCAGTGTCGTAAAACTTAAGAATGAACTTTTAATGATTATTGATCCCAAAAAGATCTTCAAAGATCAGAGGAATACCGAGGGATAAAGGGGAGACTTATCTTTTTGAATAAGCTGAAGGTATTATTGGTGGATAGTTCCGTGATAGCCAGGATGGCTATTCTTGATGCTGTAAATTCTACGGAATACGGAATTGTCGAACGTGCTGCCTCAAATGGAGGTATTGCATTGGAATGGCTCAAACAGTGCAGCATTGATGTTGTGCTGATTGATGTTATGATTATCAGAAATGAAGGAATCGGCATCCTTAAAATGATAAAAAGCAATTATTCTAAAATAGAAACCATCATTTTGAGCAATGATCATCCTGAAAGCCCTGCAATTACACTGGAGTCGCTTAAGGCCGGTGCGATGGATTTCATACAAAAGCCGCCTGAAAAGGGGTATGAAACATACCGGAGTGAGCTTAGGGCTCAGGTGAATACTCTTTTCTCACAGATTGTGAAAAAGAAATCCAGCGATTTTTCAGCACGCGCGGTTTTGTCTGAACAAAAAGAGCCGGCACCTAAAAATGAAGAAATTAACAATAAGAAGCGTGAAAAACGCGGCGGGTTCGATTTAATCCTGATTGCATCCTCGACAGGGGGACCGGTTGCGTTGGATACTATTTTCAGTGCATTCTCTTCAGAAATACACAAACCTGTATTGATTGTTCAGCATATGCCTCCGGAATTTACAAATTTGATGGCAAATACAATGGAAAAAAAGTATCATCTGGACATTAAAGAGGGGAAAGACGGTGAGATCCTGAAAAAAGGGCAGATCGTTATTGCTCCGGGCGGAAGGCATATGACTGTTGAGGTATCGAGGGGGGCCGGAAGCACCATACGGCTGTTTGATACGGAGAATGTAAATGGTGTCAAGCCTTCTGCGGATGTTCTTTTCAAATCTGCAGCAAGCTCGTACAAGGGAAAGAACATCCTTGCCATTGTCCTGACCGGCATGGGGAATGACGGTACAAAGGGAATCATTGAACTGAAAAGGAATTGCAATTGCTATTGCATTACCCAAAGCGAAAGGACTTGTGTTGTTTACGGGATGCCAAAGTGCGTCTGTGAAGCCGGATTGTCGGATGAAGTTGCAGACCTGCAGGATATTGCCTATCGTATTCATAAGATTGTATCGGAATGGGAGGGCTGAACAAACAAGTGTGGAATGACAGTATATCCAAAGAATTTATGATGATACAGCGATTTATTGAAGATAAATGCGGCATCTTTTTAGGAGATGAAAAAGCGTACCTGTTGGAAAGCAGACTCTCGAAAATGTTGGCAGAGTCAATTTTTGAGAGCTTTGATGAATTATATGCCCAGATTTGTACATGGAATGATCCCGATATGATTGATGAAATCATTGATTCAATTACGATTAATGAAACTTTCTGGTTTAGGGACAAATCTCCATGGCTGATTATGGAGGAATTGTTGCTCCCAGCCTATATCATGGAACTCCGGGAAGGGAAGCGGAGAAAAGTGCGGATTTGGAGTGCGGCCAGCTCCTATGGACAGGAACCGTATTCGATTGCCATGTGCATAGACCATTATCTGCTGTCTCATAACATCGGTGACTTGAGTCTTGACCGGTTTGAAATTACTGCAACAGATATATCCCACACCGTTATTCAAATGGCTAAAACAGGAAGGTATGACAACATTTCCATTCAACGCGGGCTGGAAGAAACATACAGATCATCGTATTTCAAAAACGAGGGAAGGGTTTGGACCTTAAATGAGAAAATCAGGAATGCAGTGAATTTTAGGCAGTTCAATCTCATAAATGATTTCGCTTCTTTCCCCAAGTTTGATATAATCTTCTTTAGGAATGTTTTAATTTATTTTTCTGATAAACTGAAGGAAGAAATGATGATTAAAATAAAATCTTCACTTTATCCAGGAGGGGCTTTATTTATAGGAAGTTCAGAGTTGTTTACCGATTATGGCACCGATTTTATTATGGATCATTATAAAAATGGAACTTATTTTAAAGCGAAAGGGTGATGGCAATTGGATAGGATGAAGATTTTATCTGTGGACGATTCAACAACGATACGTAAAATCATACGATCATCAGTGGAAATCTTGAATTATGACCTTTTGGAGGCATCCGGGGGAAATGAGGCATTGGATATACTCGCCAAAGAACGTGAAAATATCAAGCTGATCCTGCTGGATTTAAATATGCCTGGCATGTCAGGGTTTGAACTGTTAAAAGCGATTAAAAAGGATAGTCTATATAAGGATATTCCTGTAATGATGGTTACGACCGAAGGGGAAAAGGAAAACATCGTCAAAGCCGTGCAGGCTGGTGTGGCCAATTACCTTCTAAAACCGTTTACTTCAGAAGAACTGACCAAGAAAATCATACAGTGCACCGGCAGGAGGTAGTATTATGATTGACGAAGTACTAAATAACGCCGAGAATCATTTTGAATTGTCCAGTTTCTTTTTTTCCACTGCATTTAAAGAGATTATACGGACGATGACCGGACTGGAGCTCAACGAAGAAAAGTTGTCGCAGGAAGATCTTAAAGCTTTTAAGGCGCAGATATCCGGCGTAATTATTTTATCCGGTGATAAAAGTATCATGATATCTTTAAGTATGTCGAGTATTTCAGCCTCAGCCTTGATTTCCTTCATGATCGGTTCACAGAGCAGTGAGTTAAGCGATGAGGATCTGAATGATGGAGTATCGGAGATCGCAAATGTAGTAGGCGGAAAGATCAAAGCCAAGCTGTCGGTGACCGGCATCCATTTAACCAGTTTGCTGCCATTTACAATCAAAGGGAATGATCACTATATTACACAAAGGGACAAAATTCTGTTATTCGTAAAAAAGTTCCACAACAACGACATTGAAATTCTGGCGAAAGTTTTTGCTCTTTAACTTCAAAGCGGTGACAACTCATGACTTGAATTCAGCATACAGAATGCTTATCAGGACTGTCCCGCTTTGCATTATTGCTTCTGAAAATGGAATGATTTTGTGAATGCCATTGAATGGGTGAATGAATATCATCATGCAGTTTCCGCTAGAACTATTGATATCAGTTGTGGAAAATTCTTTACGGAGTATAGAGCCCTTGTAGATGGCAATATCAAATGCGGCAGGGATTTTGGCATCGATATGGTCAATTGTGATTTCCAATCCTTTGCCTGAAGCTCTGAAGGAACTGGATCAGACACAGACTCCGTTCTGAATTTTAATTAAATTTCAGAACATGAGGTTATACGGCGGGGCAAATAACAAAGTTAATGTCTCTTTAAATTGAATAAAAGCTTTACTCTAAGGCTTTCGAACTCCTTGAAAGTCTTTTTTAACATTTTTCGTATTGGAATTTTCTGAGGGCACTTTTTTTCACAAATACCGCACTGTTTGCATAATGACGGACTGCTGCGTTCATTTGTAGACAGGTTGAATAATGAATTATAATATTCCAGGATAACCCTACTGTCGTTAAACATATACTTTTTGTTAAGTAATTCAAAACAAAGAGGAATATTCACACCTGATGGACAAGGCATACAATATTTGCAACCTGTGCACTCAACTTTCATCAACTTTTTATAGATAGACTTTATAGTATTTACTGCAAAGAGATCCTTTACACACATACTATTAGCATATGCGTTGTCTGCAATACAGGAATTTTCTAAAATTTGACTTTCTCCATTCATACCAGACAGGACAACAGTTACTTCCGGATGATTCCAAATCCATCTCAGAGCCAGTTCGGCAGGAGTTTTATTAATTTGACTATCTTTTAGCAAATCCTGTACCTCGTAAGGAATATTTTTGACTAAATTCCCTCCACGCAAAGGTTCCATGATTACTACCCCTAAATTTTTACCTGCTGCATATTCAAGACCCTCCGTACCAGCTTGATTATTCTCATCAAGGTAATTGTATTGAATCTGACACATATCCCAATCATATTCATCCACTATTTCCTTAAATGTTAATAAATCGCCATGATAAGAAAAGCCCGCATTTAGTATATAACCGTTCTTTTTCAGTTTATTTAAAAAATCTAATAAACCAAGCGATTTCATACGTTCCCATGTTGCTTTACAGTCTATACCATGAACCAAATAATAATTTACATAATCTGTTCGAAGTTTTTTTAATTGGCTATTAAATAATTTTTCCATATCATCATGAATATTAACGTGCCATGGAGGAAGTTTCGTAGCAACTTTTATACTATTTCTGTACTTCGGTATTATTGATTTTCCTAAAAATTTTTCATTTTCTCCATTATGATAAACAAAGGCTGTATCAAAATAGTTAATGCCATGTTCCATAGCAGTTTCTATTAAATTTAATGCTTTTTCTTCAACTATTTTTCCATTCATTTGAGGAAATCTCATACAACCAAATCCTAAAATAGAAAGTGATTCTCCTGATTTTGGGACTTTCCTGTATAGCATACTCATTCTCCATATAATTTATAGTTTTTTTGCTACTCTTACCCGATATGGCATTAATCCAACACGACGGAATAGTGTTAACACTGTTTCATTGGCACTATATGCATCAGCAACCAGGTACTTATACCCATTCAATTTGACCCATTGTTCTGCGGATTTATAAAGCCTGTTCATAATAGAGTATATCTGTTTAAACTTTCTGGTTTGCTCATCAATATAAAAGTTGCTAATATAGCCATATTTATCAGCCGAAAAATTTGAATTTTTTTCATATAACCATACTTCAATAAAGCCAACTAGTCTACTATCAAGTTCTGCAATAAATATATGACAATTTTCATTCTGTAAAAATCTATGATATCGCTCTTTTACTAATACCGGGGTAATTTCACCTGCGCTATATGGATTGTAGAATAAATCGAAATCAAACATATATGAAAAGTACTCATCAACAATACGCACAAGGTTGTTAATATCAGTTGAATCCGCAATTCTAACTACTAACTCCATATTTTTTCTCCCGCTATTTATAATATTTTATTAATGTTTTTTCCGGCTTGAATTTTGTAAATACTTCATTCTGTATAATTCATTTTGTTCTCGTATGTTAATTTAATGACCTTTTCAAGGTTGTATTTCCACTTTTCACATTTAGGTTTCAAATTATCCTTAATCCCTAATTTGGGACAGCCGCCCATGCAAATAGGCAATAGATTACAGTCAATACACGTCTGATACTCGAAAGGAGACCAAAGCATATAATCAATATTATTCATATGGGTATCAATATCTGTTTTTTCCTTCATATCAAGTATGTTTCCTATAGATTTCTGCAAATCTCCAATTTCATTCCAACATTTATACATATTTCCTTCATGATCTATCACATAACTTCCGATAGAGTCAGCACAACAATAATTTGTCTTTACGCCAGGGTAAAAAAAACGTTTATCGGTATTGAAACCCTTTTCCAAAATTATTTCACGGAATTTAACATCTTCAAGAGCATACTCTTCTGTATCCATACAGGCCTCAGACACAGATGCACAAACATCATTATAAGCCTGTACATGACCGACATCTATTCCTAAATTATTCAATCCGTTTTGATACAAAATATCCAGAAGTTCTTCGATATAGTTTACATTTGTTTTATCTGTGTTAATTCTTATAGCTATGTTCTCAAGACCGTTTGCTTTAAGTTCCTTAATGTTATTCAGGATGACATCAAAGGTCCCGTTGTCGCAGTTTTTCAGTTTTCTTCTTTGGTTATGAACATAGGGTGGACCATCCAAAGTTATTTGGAACATTGTTATCCTGGATTTCCTAAATTTTTCTATAATTTCTTGATTTATAAGGTAACCGTTGGTTATAATAGATGAAGTATATTTTACATTCCATTTATCACATTCCTCAATCATTTTTTGGGACATACTGAATAGTACATCTTTAGCAATAAGCGGTTCGCCACCATACCAGGTAATATGAATATTTTTTTTCTCTTCCGCCGCTTTATCAACCATTCCGATAATCGCATTTTGTATACCCTTGTTCATAATCCCGGATTTTGGATTCTCATAACAATAAGGGCATGCAAAATTACAGCTTAAAGTAGGTGCAATAACCAATGTTAATCGTTCTTCGGAAAATTTTCCTGCGAAATGTCTGAATTTGATTTTTTTTAACTCATTAATTTCATCTTTAACAATATAGTTGCCCAGTAGCATATTGTCAACCAGTTCCTTTTGTTCTTCTGTTAATTCTTCGTATACCAGATTCCGTATATTATTTAAAATATTAAAAAAACTATCATCAACTTCTGCCAAAGCACATGTCATACTATTAAAAGCGATTTTTTTGGAATTATCCAAATCCCAGAATATATTATACTTTGAAGCTTTCATTGGTGTAATCTCCTTTTCGAATATAATGGAATAACCATAAAATACATTTTGCCGGTTATGTTATATTTAGCAAATAGCGACCTTGCTTTTTCAGCAAGGTCGCTATTTGGAAAAAACTTAGCATGAACCTACTTTAATTGCGCCAGTTCCTGTGCAAACAACATCTCCGCCGCAATCCCAACAGCCTTTATTCTCGGGCTTAGATGGTTTTACAATAAATTTCATATTTTAACCTCCCTTCCTAATATGATAGTCGGATTATACCATAAAAATGAAAAATATGTCAATGTATGATTAATATTCAATCTATGTAATAACTTAATTTATCATATATAATATTAGAAATTAATCTTTGAATTATATTAAAAAACATTATATTAAATATTATGTAATTATTGGTAATCATTATGGTATACACAATTTATTGTTGCAGCTTTGGATTGGATAATTAACAAATTATGAATTCATATAAATAGACAGAATACGTGTTATTATTAAAGTAAGACTGTACAAGAAACCGTTTGAAAATAAAACAAAGTGGATAATATATTATAATCCACTTCATTGCAGGAGGTTGAAACCATGAAAATTAATTTTACCAGCATCATGGTCGATGATCAAAATAAAGCATTAAAATTCTATACGGAAGTTCTGGGGTTTGTTGGGATGGCTGATATTCCCATGGGTGAATATCGTTGGCTAACGGTCATCTCGCCTCAAGGGCATGCAGATATTGAACTGGTTCTTGAACCGATGGCATTTCCTCCTGCCAGAATATATCAGAAGGCTCTTTTTGATGCAGGAATACCGTTGACTTCATTTATTACAATGGATATCAAGGAAGAATACAGGCGGTTGATTTCGCTTGGCGTAAAGTTCAGAGGGGAACCTGAAAATATAGGGATGATTACCACAGCTTTATTCGAGGATACCTGCGGCAACCTGATCAACCTTGTTCAACCCAATGAGCGCTCGGGAGCTGATCGCTGACTGCGTCAACTGCTCGCCCATGCATCCGGGGCTGGTCGTTGACTCTGTCAACTGCTCGCCCATGCATCCGGTTTAGATTTATTGGGAATTGTAAATGGCAAGTGGTTATGAGTGAGACAGGAAGTGAATTTTATGACGGACAATGAAAAATTAAGAACAGCAACGTTTGCAGGCGGTTGTTTCTGGTGTATGGTGCAGCCTTTTGAAAGGCTGGACGGGGTTTATGAGGTATTGTCGGGATACATGGGCGGCTATAAGGAGAATCCCACCTACACTCAGGTATCCATGGGGAATACGGGCCATTTCGAAGCGGTACGGATTAAATATGATCCTTCGGTGATTTCTTATGACAAACTGCTTGCCACATTCTGGAGGCAGATCGACCCCACCGACCCCGTAGGTCAGTTTGCCGACAAGGGTTTGCAATACAGAACGGCGATATTTTATCAGGACGAAGAACAGAGAATGCTCGCGGAAGCTTCAAAAGCAGAGATAGAAAAGTCAGGCAGGTTTGGCGCCCCCATTGCTGTGAAAATACTTGAAGCATCCATATTCTATCCCGCCGAGGAATACCATCAGGATTACCACAAAAAGAATCCGGATCAATACAGAAGATACAAGTTTGGTTCAGGACGCGCCGGATATCTGGAACAAACATGGGGAGGCGGGAAATTGCATGAGTAAATCCGAAGAGAAATTTGACACTCCGTCAATTGCTGATCAAAATGGCTATAGGAAGTATTCGAAAGAAGTCTTAAAGAAAAAGCTTTCGGAGATGCAGTACAAAGTGACGCAGGAGAATGCTACGGAGCCTCCGTTCAGTAATGAGTTCTGGGATTATAAAGCAAAGGGTATCTACGTGGATATTGTATCAGGTGAACCGCTGTTCAGTTCGCTGGACAAGTTTGATTCGGGCTGCGGCTGGCCAAGCTTTACGAAGCCGCTTGAAAAGGCCGGCATCTTTGAAAAATCCGACAGAAGTCATTTTATGGTGAGGACGGAAGTCAGAAGCAAACAGTCCGATTCTCATCTGGGTCATGTGTTTGATGATGGCCCCGGATGCATGGGCGAGCAGTTGACGGAGTCAACGACCAGCCCCGGACTTACAGGACTGCGATACTGCATTAATTCTGCTGCTCTGAGGTTCATTCCTGTGGAGAAACTGGAAAAGGAGGGGTATGGAAAATACCTTACGTTATTTGAACAAAAATGATTGCAAAAACTACCTGGTTTTTTATACGGAAACCAGGCTACAATACTTGCATTAAGCATAGTCAGGATAAACGGATGCATATGGGAAAACAGTTAAAAAAAGTTGGAACACATAGCGGAAAATTCCATGCCGATGAGGTAATGTCCACCGCGCTGCTTAAGGAACTATTTGATCTTGAAGTTATCAGAAGCAGGGATACTGATGTTTTAAAGGACCTTGACCTGATCTATGATATCGGGGAAGGAGAATTTGACCATCACCAAATGGACAAAAGGGTTAGGGAGAACGGTACGCCTTATGCTGCCTGCGGGTTGATATGGGAACGTTTCGGCAGGGAGATTGTCAAAGGTTTTGATCAAACAGTGTCTGAGGAGGACCTCGAAACTATTTTTAAGGATATTGACAGGATGATGATAGAAGGAATTGATGCTGCCGACAACGGACTCAAAACCACCAAAATGATTATTCCCACCCTTAATATTTCTACCATTATCTCTAAATTCAATCCGACCTGGGAACTGGAGATGGCGCAGGACAGTGCATTCAATGATGCAGTAAAGTTTGCATCCGAGGTTTTTCGAAATATACTCAAACATAAGTTTGCGGTTATAAGGGCAAAGGGAGCCATATTAAAGGCATATGACAATCGTATCATACCTGAAATCCTTGTACTCGACAGGATGTATCCATGGAATGCAATGATACATGACATAGATAAAGAGGGAAAATTGCTGTTTGTGATTTATCCGGACAGTAATAATTATGTGATTCAAACGATAAGAAAGAATGACGGGACTTATGGGGATATCAAACCTCTTCCTCTATCATGGGCCGGCAAAAGGGACGAAGAGTTAAGTGGAATTACAGGAGTGGATGATGCAGTTTTTTGCCACTCGCACAGGTTTATTGCCAGCGCGAAATCACAGGAAGGGATATTGAAAATGGCGCAGCTTGCGCTGGCAGAGCCCGAAGAGCCTGAGTATACCTCTGAGGAAGGTTTTATTGAGGCGCTGAGAGGGTTCCTGCTGTCAGGATGCGTTAGAATACATCTTTAAACCTGCTTGCCGGATTAAAGATTGGCAGAGGAATTTTTGTGTTTCACTCGAATACTTACATGATTGCTTTGAAATTATTGAGAGGTGTATAGAGGTCAGAGGAGAATCAATAATGAAATACACATTATCTATGGCTACGTACAGCGAAACCATTTAAATGGGGGATGACAAATGAAAAACATACTGGTCCTGGTTCCGGCCAACGATCGACACAGGAAGCTATTGGAGGAAAAAGCACCTGACGCGGATTTTTTCTATGTTAACAAAGAAGCAGACATTGCTGCCCGGGTGAAAAACGCCAATATTATCATTGGCAATCCATCCGCTGCTTTAATAAAGGATGCTAATAATCTGGAACTGCTGCAACTGCAGAGCGCCGGGGCAGGTGAATACGCAGAGAAGGATATTCTTCCTGAAGGGGTTCTGCTTACAAATGCTTCAGGGGCATACGGCCTTGCTATTTCCGAATATATGCTTGCCGTTCTGTTGGAACTGTTCAAGAAACTGCATTTATACCGGGATAAACAGATGAAATCAGACTGGTCCAATTCAGGCAGTATGCGATCCATATATGGCTCTACAGCGCTTGTTGCCGGTCTGGGAGATATCGGGGGAGAATTCGCCGGAAGACTGAAAGCGCTTGGCGCCTATACAATAGGAATAAGGCGCAGAAATGGCGAAAAGCCGGATTATCTGGATGAACTGCATTTCATGGATAAGTTTGGAGAATTGCTGTCAAGGGCGGATATCGTTGCATTAAGTCTGCCGGGAACCAAGCTCACAAACAGGATTATCAACAGAGAAACACTGAAGCTGATGAAGCGGGATGCCGTATTGATCAATGTAGGCCGCGGAAGCGCTGTTGATACCGAGGCTTTGTGTGATGCTCTTGAGAACGGCCAAATTGCAGGCGCTGCGTTGGATGTGACGGATCCCGAACCATTGCCCAAGGATCATAGATTATGGGGTATCAGAAACGCAGTTATTACACCCCATGTTTCCGGAGGATTCAGCCTGCAGGAAACCCATGACAGGATCATCAGGATCTGTGCGGACAATTTGGAAGCTTTTCTTAAAGGTAAAAGTCTGAAGAATGTTGTAGACCTTTCTGCCGGATACTAATGCAAAGTATGCGGATGTCGTGTCAGGGGCAAAGTAGTATTTGTAGGAACCATTCCTGAATGATATGATAGAAGTTGAAATATTTTTCTGGGAAAATAAATATAAAGCGGGTGATATGATGGGAAGTGTAGCAAAAAACGAAGTTAATGCAATAACCCCTATTGGTGAGGAAGAACTTAAAAAGCTCCATGCCTATTGGAGAGCATGCAACTACCTTGCCGGAGGAATGATTTATTTAAAGGAAAATCCTTTATTAAGGCAGCCGCTGAAAACCGAACAGATCAAGAAACGTCTTCTTGGTCATTGGGGAACAAGTCCCGGACTTTCATTCATCTACGTTCATCTGAACAGGCTGATCAAAAAATATGATCTGAACATGATTTATGTCACAGGTCCGGGTCACGGTGCGCCCGGAATTCTTGCGCCGGCTTATCTCGAAGGCACTTATTCCGAAATTTATCCTGATAAGAGTGAAGACGAAGAAGGGTTGACCAAATTTTTCAAGCAATTTTCCTTCCCTGGAGGAATTGGAAGTCATTGTACTCCTGAAACTCCCGGATCCATTCATGAGGGAGGAGAATTGGGCTACAGCCTTTCTCACGCATATGGGGCGGCGTTTGACAACCCTGATCTGATCGTGGCTGCAGTTGTCGGCGACGGCGAAGCAGAGACAGGTCCGCTTGCGACTTCCTGGCATTCGAACAAATTCCTGAATCCGAAGAGGGACGGAGCAGTTCTGCCCATCCTGCACCTGAACGGATATAAAATATCGAACCCGACAATCCTGGCTAGAATCAGCCACAGTGAACTTGAAAACCTGTTTTCCGGCTACGGTTACAAGCCTTATTTCGTCGAAGGCGATGATCCCGCGGTTATGCACAGGATCATGGCTGAAACGATGGAGAAAGCGATCCTTGAGATAAGGCGGATTCAGAATGAAGTACGTGACTCAAAGAAATTGGAGCGCCCGATGTGGCCAATGATCATATTAAGGTCTCCAAAAGGCTGGACCGGTCCGAAGGAGATTGACGGACACAAGGTCGAAGGCTTCTGGCGTGCACATCAGGTTCCGCTTCCGGGAGTGACGGACAGTCCGGAACATTTGAAAATGCTTGAAGATTGGCTTAAAAGCTATAAACCTGAAGAATTGTTTGATAAAAGCGGAAGACTGATTCCGGAGTTAAGGGAAATGGCGCCCAAAGGGAGCAGAAGGATGAGTGCCAATCCAATCACCAATGGAGGACTTTTGCGTAAAACACTACGCATGCCTGACTTCAGGGATTATGCCGTTAAGGTTGAAAAACCGGGCGTTTCCGAACATGAAAACACGCGGCCGTTGGGAGACTTCCTTAGGGATATCTTCCGCCACAATCCGGATAATTTCCGTATGTTCGGCCCTGATGAGACTGCTTCCAACAGGCTGACTGCCGTTTATGAGATCAGTAAAAAGGTATGGATGGCTGATTATTTTAAAGAAGATGCAGATGGCAGTGAACTTTCACAGGACGGAAAAGTGATGGAGATGTTGAGTGAGCACACTTTGCTGGGCTGGCTGGAGGGCTATCTTCTGACAGGCCGGCATGGTTTCTTCCATACTTATGAAGCATTTTCGCATATCATTGATTCCATGTTCAATCAGCACGCCAAGTGGCTTGATATCAGCAAGCATGAAACACTCTGGAGGTCTCCGATATCCTCTGAGAATATCCTGCTGTCCTCTACCGTCTGGCGCCAGGATCATAATGGATTTTCACATCAGGACCCGGGATTTTTGGATGTTGTTACAAACAAAAGTCCCGAAGTTGTGCGGATCTATCTGCCGCCTGATGCGAACTGCCTTCTCTCCACAGCCGAGCATTGCCTGATGAGTACAGGCTATGTGAACGTAATTGTTGCCGACAAGCAGAAACATATGCAGTATCTCAGTATGGATGAGGCTGTGAAGCACTGTACCAAGGGCATAGGAATATGGGACTGGGCAAGCAATGATGCCTGCGGCAGCGAGCCTTGCGATCCGGATATCGTTATGGCAAGCTGCGGAGATGTTCCAACCAGAGAGGCGCTTGCAGCAACAGCCATATTAAGAAAGGAATTCCCCAACCTGAAAGTGCGGTTTATCAATATTGTCGATTTAACGAAGCTCATGTCCTCGTCTGCACATCCCCATGGATTGACGGATCAGGAATTCGATTCGCTGTTCACCAAGGACAGGCATGTCATACTGAATTTCCACGGATACCCCTGGCTGATCCACAAACTGACGTATAACAGGACTAATCAGCAGCGCATCCATGTACGCGGTTACAAGGAAAAGGGCAACATCAATACACCGCTTGAACTAGCCATCATTAATCAAATCGACAGGTTCGACCTTGTTATTGATGCCATCGACAGAGTAGCATCGCTGGGTTCCAAGGGTGCTCATGTACGTGAGCGGATGAAGAATGAAATAATAGATAATATGCAATATGCCTATGCGAACGGCATAGACAAGGAAGAAATTAGAAACTGGAAATGGCCGTTTTAAGCGGATCCAGGGAGTTATCCGGCCCCGGAAGTTGATGCCTGACTTCCGGGGCTGGTCGTTGACTGGCGTCAACTGCTCGCCCATGCATCCGGGGCTGGTCGTTGACTGGCGTCAACTGCTCGCCCATGCATCCGGGGCTGGTCGTTGACTGGCGTC
>JAEWQC010000333.1 GCA_023399355.1 Bacillota bacterium
GTTCAGGAACGATTCCCATTGAAGCGGCACTTATTGCAGGAAATATCGCACCTGGTGCCAAACGCAGCTTTTCTGCCGAGGGGTGGAGTCAGACCCCGGCCGGATTGTGGGCAAAAGCGAGAGAAGAAGCGGCTGATAAGGTAAAAGCAGTATCCGACCTTAGAATCCAAGGCTCTGATATCGATGAGGAATCAATCGGCATTGCCCGCTATCATGCCGCTCAGGCAGGTGTCGCCCGGAATATTCACCTCCAGAGACTTCCAATGGCGGATATCAGTTCCCGATACAAATACGGCTTCATCGTCTGCAATCCTCCTTATGGAGAGAGGCTTGGTGAAATGCCGGAGGTGGAGAAGCTTTACAAAGACCTTGGAGTTGTTTTTAAAAGCTTTGATACATGGTCCTTTTATGTTATTACATCGCATCAGGGTTTTGAAAGTCTAATTGGAAGAAGAGCCGATAAAAAGCGCAAGCTGTATAACGGCAGGCTGCAGTGCAACTATTATCAATTCTATGGCCCACCGCCGCCAAGGATCAAGTATTCCAACGGAGTGGAGAATGTTGAATAAAAGGTGATTTGTATATTTATGATCCCGTGCGTTAATGACGTACGGTTTTTTTCAAGTAATCATAAAAGTTCGCAACGAGTAAACTGATTGTGTTTGACGAGAACGACAGCCTTATATTATAATTTAGGAACATGGTGTAGTTCGTAGAATGGCAGGAAGGGTATAGACGATGCTGTTAAATGTTAGAAAGTCTGAAACTTGTGGATGTGTAAGGATCCCGGGCTCAAAGTCCCATACCATCAGAGCGCTTTTTATTGCAAGCCTCGCGGATGGCTGTTCTGTAATCACCAATCCGCTCATTTCTGAAGATGCGCTGTCCGCTGTTGCCGTGTGCCGTGCTTTTGGCTCCGGTATTGAGAACCATGGTGACAGGTTTGTTGTCAATGGATTTGGCGGGCTGCCTCAAATCCCCGAAAATATTATAGATGTGGGTAACTCGGGAACTACTTTGCGATTTGGCCTGATGACCGCCGGTCTTGCTGAAGGCTGCACTGTTTTCACCGGAGATTATCAGATACGCAGAAGACCTCTGGGTCCGTTGATTGACGCTATGAACAGACTGGGGGCGGAGGTCTTTTCAACACGCGGCAATAATATGGCACCGGTGGTTGCAAGGGGCAGGCTGAAAGGCGGGAGGACGGAACTGGACGCTGTAACGTCCCAATACCTTTCTTCCATCCTTGTGAATGCTCCGTTGCTTGATCAGGATACGACAGTGTCATTGACAAGGCTTAATGAGGTTCCTTACGTTGAGATGACCCTGTGGTGGTTGAATAATCAGGGCATAAAATACACCAACGATCATTTCAAAGAGTTTCAAATAAAAGGAGGGCAGCGGTACAAGCCCTTCAACACGGCAATACCTGGAGATTTTTCTTCAGCCACCTTTTTTCTGGTGCTCTCAGCAATATCAGGCGGGGAGTTCGAATTAAAAAATCTGGACATCACTGATCCGCAGGGCGATAAAAGCGTATTGGGCTACCTGCAGGCGATGGGTGCAATAGTCAGGCACGAGGAAGACGGGATACATATTAAGGGAAATATACTCAAGGGGATTGAAATAGATATGAATGCGACTCCTGATGCTTTGCCGGCAATGGCAGTGGCAGGATGCTTCGCACAGGGGGAGACAAGGCTTGTCAATGTACCGCAGGCCAGGCTGAAAGAAACGGACAGGATCCATGTCATGTGCAAGGAATTGAAGAAGATGGGCGCCGATATAGAGGAGCTCCCGGACGGATTAATTATCAGGAACAGCAAACTGAAGGGCTGCAGAGTATGCGGACATGGCGACCACAGGGTTGTGATGGCACTTACCGTAGCAGGCCTCAATATAGATGGTGAAACCACTATTGAAACCGCTGAAGCGATGAACGTCACCTTCCCGGAATTCACGCAGTTCATTAAAGACTGCGGAGGAAATGTGGAACTTGTGGATGAATAGGCTGTCAAGGTGTAAATTTGGGGAAATAGGCTGTAAAGAAATATAGGCTGTAAAGAAATATAGGCTGTAAAGAAGTACGGACTGCAAAGATGTACATAAAACGGAGGTACAATAATGCTTGGAAATACCTATGGGAGAATGTTCCGTGTGACTACCTGCGGAGAATCGTACTCGGGAGGTTTCAGGAAAAATCCGGAGATGCCGCCGGAGTTGTATGGCGGGCAGATGGTCATCGTTGACGGGGTACCGCCGGGACTGAAAATAACTGCAGAAATCATACAGGCAGAATTGGACAAGCGCAAACCCGGGCTTTCACAGCTGAGCACACCGAGAAAAGAAGCGGACAGGGTCATTATATACTCAGGTGTTATGGAAGAGGATCTGTCAACAGGTGCTCCGGTGGGGATGATCATACCGAGCAGCGACATTGAAGATATCCATCTGAAACAGCACAAGGCCAATAAGGATCTGATCAGACCGGGACAGGCAGCCTATACCTATTTTAAAAAGTATGGCAAATACTACGATTGGGCCGGGGCAGGAAGAGCATCTGCAAGGGAAACGGTGGCGAGAGTTGCCGGTGGCGCCATTGCCAAGCTGGTGCTGGATACAATGGGAATCGATGTCATTGCGTTTGTCACGGAATCACACGGAATAAAAGCGGCACCTGTCACTTATGAAATGGCAAAAGCCAACTACAGGAAGAATGAATTGAACTGTCCCGACCTTGAAAAGGCGAAAGAAATGATAGAAGACCTTATAAAGGTAAAGGCCGGCGGAGATTCCTGCGGTGGTGTGGTTGAAGTAATCGCAGCCGGTGTGCCTGCAGGTTTGGGTGAACCGGTTTTTGACAAGCTGAGTGCGACGATAGCCCATGCTATTATGTCCATCGGCGGAGTGAAGGGAATTGAGTTCGGGGATGGGTTTGAACATGCCAGACTGAAGGGCTCCGAGTCCAATGATACTCCTTATTTTGATGAAGGGTCAGGCAGGATCAGATTTCTTACCAACAGGGCAGGCGGATTGCTTGGCGGAATATCCAATGGCGAGGAAATCAGAGTGCGGGTCGCTGCAAAGCCGACACCGACCATTATACAACCGCAAGCCACAACTAATATGGCAAAGCTTGAAAATGTTAGTCACATATTCGCGTCAAGAAGCGATCCGTCGATCTGTACGAGAATATATCCCGTATGTGAATCCATGATGAGACTGGCGATACTGGATGCAGTTTATATGGCGGGAGGCTACAGGAACATCGTGGCGGCTGTTGATCCGGAGTGGGATAAGTTATGAAGGATGGATGCATCATTCTGATTGGCATGCCTGGAGCTGGAAAAAGCACAATTGGACCGTTGCTGGCCCGGAAAACGGGACTTTCCTTTGAGGATACCGACACTATAGTAAGGCGGAAGGACGGGCGCGAATTGAAAGCAATTGTCGCAGAGGATGGCTTTGAGACATTCCTTGAAATACAACAGAAGGTGATTTTGACACAGAACCTGAAGAATTGTGTTGTAGCCACTGGTGGAAGCGTAGTTAAGTCTGATGTTCTGATGCGGGGGTTAAAGAGGTTGGGAGCGATTCTGTATTTACAGGTCGATTTCGAAGTGCTTCAAGAGCGGCTCGCCCCTGACAGAAAGTTAGCCAGAGCAGGCGGTCAGACCTTCAGACAGGTTTTTGAAGAGAGAGAAAACTTGTATATAAAGTATGCGGACAGCATAATATCGTGCACAGGAAAAACTCCGGAGGATATCGTTGAAGAAATAGCCGGGATTTGCTGCCGGTAGGCACACTTGTTTTATTTTAGTTAAGGGGGAAATGAATGGACGGACCAATATCCATTTTAATTGCCGATGATAATATTGAATTCGGCAATGTACTTTGTGAATACCTGGATAATTCCGGAGGCCTCTGTGTAAAGGGAATTGCAAGAGATGGAATTGAAGCAATCAGGATGCTTAAGGAATATGCACCCGATGTGGTAATTCTTGATCTGATTATGCCCAATCTGGATGGAATCGGTGTGTTGGAAAGGATTCATGGGCTGCGGCTGGTATACAAACCTGTTATTATTGTGCTTTCTGCTGTCGGTCAGGATGGCTTTATTCAAAAAGCTGTCCAATTGGGCGCCGAGTATTATATGGTAAAGCCTTTTGATGTAGGCATACTTGTTAAACGTATCAAGCAGCTGCATGTAGAAAGAGAGGCCAGACAGGATGTGAATGCGTGCAGGACTGGAGCTGTACATTCACAGATATATATGGAGAGCGGACTGGAAACGGTGGTGACCGGCCTGGTCAGGAATATGGGCATCATGCCGAATATTCCAGGTTTTCATTATCTGAGGGAAGCAGTAATCCTGGCGGCAGAGAACCCTGGAATCCTCTCTTTTGCAGCAAAGAACATATATCTTGTGATTGCAGAAAGGCACAATACTACTGAAAGTAAGGTCAGCAGGTCAATAAGAAACGCGATACAAGGGCTATTGACGAAAGGCAGCGAAAAGGAAGATAAAAACATGCTGCCGGATATGAACTATCCTAAAAAAGATCTGACGAATACAAGGATCATCTCCTCACTTGCCGCGGAGGCAAAACTTCTTTTGAATAAATGATCAGCCTTTGTCAGACATCATGACTGCTGTGATCCGGCAGTGAATAAACAGAAAAGAAAAAAGGTTGTCCCAAAGGACAGCCTTTTTTCTTACTATAAAAGTTATTACTTGTTTACTTTATCCTTTAATACCTTGCCAGCTTTGAATACTGGAGCTTTGGATGCAGGAATAGTGATTTCTTTCTTGGTCTGAGGGTTTCTGCCTTTTCTGGCAGCTCTTTTTCTGACTTCGAATGTACCGAATCCAACTAATACTACCTTGTCTCCACCCTTAAGGGATTCTTCAACAGAACCAATGAATGCATTGAGAGCAGCTTCGCTGTTCTTCTTGTTTAAGCCTGATTTAGTAGCGATAGAATTGATTAAATCTGTTTTGTTCATTAATACAACCTCCTATATTTGGAATTCGACATTATTTTATAATGAAAGTGGCTTAAAGTCAAGCTTTTAGAAACAATTTAGGCATATCGAACTACATAGAATATGCTATTATGACTATAAAAATGGTTTTATGGCAAAATTTTTATTTCAATTCCATTTCCCAACAAAATTTTCAACTCTTTAACAAAGTAATTCTCACTTTTTTCCACAGGTGATTTTCCAAGAATAATGCAGTCTATCTTGTTTTCACCAGCATATTCCGCAATTGTCCGGGCAATATTATCGGATTTCAGAACGGAGAGATTTGCACCTATTGATTTCGATATGCCGAAAAGATATTCAAGTGCCTCAGACTCCTTGTTACTGTCAAGGAAATTTACATCATTGGCGACCACATTAATAATGAAGAGCCTGCCTTTATATTCATGCATAAGTTCGTGCGCCTGTTTAATCAATCTTTCACATGTTTTTTGCTGTGTCACACAAACCAGTATGTTTTTAGTATCCAAGAAAAGTCCCCTTTTCCAATAAATTTTTTTAGTAATCGCAAGCTTTTTCCCTATTCATTATACCAAAACAGTGCAAAAAAGTCTTATGAACAAGTTGTTAATTTTATATGCAGCGGGCTTGGACAGGACTTGCAATTTATACATTGATAATATATCATGTAAGCGTCGTTTGGAATCCAAATTATATTTGGGAAATATTTTGTACAAGGAAGTAGTTGTTTTTTTAACAGGGTGCCAAATGGAAGGCAAGCGAGAAGACTGGAGATCCTTAATTTTTACATTGTATGGAATATACGGGAAAGATGGAGGACTGGATGAGAGAAATCGATGTATCTGCAATTATAGATGCTGTTGAACAGCTTTGTATGAATGCCAACTATTTCCTGAATGATGATATTCTTCAGGCTCTTACGCACGGATCGCAATGCGAGGAATCCGAAACAGGCAGGACTATACTTTCACAGCTTGTAGAAAATGCCGGGGTTGCTGCAAACGAACGTATGGCTATCTGCCAGGACACCGGGATGGCAGTGGTGTTTATTGAAGCCGGCCAGGATGTCCACATTACCGGTGGAAGTTTAACCAATGCGATAAATGAAGGTGTGCGAAGAGGTTATTCAAAGGGCTTCCTCAGAAAATCCGTCGTATCTGATCCTCTTGAAAGAATGAATACGGGAGATAATACTCCTGCAGTTATTCATTATGACATTGTCGAAGGGGAGAACATCAGGATAATTCTTGCCCCGAAGGGATTCGGAAGTGAGAATATGAGCGGGGTAAAAATGTTGAAACCGTCTGATGGGGCAGATGGGGTTCGTAATTATATAGAAGAGATGGTTGACAAGGCGGGACCGAACCCATGCCCGCCGGTAGTGGTCGGGGTCGGCATCGGCGGCACGATGGAAAAAGCTGCATTGCTTGCAAAAAGAGCATTACTGAGGCCTGTTGATGTTCACAATGCCAAAGAAAGCATCCGCCTGCTGGAAGAGGAAATGCTGGAGCGTGTAAACAAGCTCGGCATCGGGCCTGCCGGACTTGGCGGAAGACTTACGGCACTGGCTGTTAATATTGAAACATATCCGACACATATTGCAGGCTTGCCGGTTGCGGTCAACATGAGCTGTCACGTGACCAGGCATGCCGAAACGTTATTGTAGTTGAAAGTTGAACTTATTCGGAGGGGTTGCTTTGGATCATATAATAAGGATTGAAACGCCTTTTAAAATGGATACGGTAAAGAAGCTGAAAGCAGGAGATGCCGTTTATATCAGCGGCACGGTCTATGCGGCCAGAGATGCTGCCCATAAAAAACTTATCGGGCTTTTGGAGGAAGGGAGGGAGCTTCCCTTCGATGTAAGGGATCAGATTATCTATTATGTAGGACCCTGCCCTGCGGGACCCGGTCAGGTTATCGGTTCGGCGGGTCCAACCACCAGCGGGAGAATGGATGCATATGCACCTGTTCTGATCGGACAGGGACTGACGGGTATGATCGGCAAGGGGCTTAGGAATGAACAGGTAGTGGCTGCAATGATCAGGCATGGCGCAGTTTATTTCGGAGCAACAGGGGGCGCGGGAGCATTACTTTCAAAAAGGATTATTGCACAAGAAATCACGGCATTTCCTGAATTGGGCGCAGAAGCTCTCAGAAAGCTTACGGTAAAGGATTTCCCGGCTACAGTCATCATTGACTGCAATGGAACCGACCTTTATAAAACAGGCCGGGACTTATACAGAATAACAAAAAAATAACAGGCAGAGATTGCTATTTTCGGCTATTTTCGTTGATTTAACCGGTAAAAGAAGGGTATATTTTAGTTTGACATTAGTGTATAATAAACTAAATTACATAATGGCCGTGAGGATACGGCAGGCGGAAAACCTGCATGGACGGCTGTTACAGATGGGAGGAATTATTATGGTAAAGGTAACCAAGGATATGATCATATCGGATGTTTTGAAGCTTGACAGAGGTACAGTGCCAATATTGCTGAACAGCGGAATGCATTGTCTGGGATGTCCGTCATCCTCAGGCGAGAGCCTTGAAGATGCATGTGCGATTCATGGAATTGATGTGGACCAGCTGGTAGTGGAATTGAATGAATATCTTGCGACAAAAGGCTGACAGGCAAGCGATAAAGCAGCAGCGAATGGGGGATTAACTTAATGGCGGTTAGGGTGGTTGTAGGCACTCAATGGGGTGATGAGGGCAAAGGCAAGTACATTGACATGCTTGCAAAAGAATCTGACCTGGTTGTACGGTTTTCCGGCGGAAACAATGCCGGACATACCATCGTGGCAGATGGAGTTAAATATGCTCTTCATTTGATACCTTCAGGAATACTTCACAAGGGCAGGATCTGTATAATAGGAAACGGCGTCGTCGTTGATCCGGCAGTTCTTCTGGAAGAAATGGACGATCTTGCCCAAAAGGGAATCAGTACCGAAAAGCTTCTGATCAGTGACAGGGCCCATGTCATCATGCCTTATCACAAACTGCTTGACGAACTGCAGGAGGGTCAAAGGGGTTCCGCGAATCTTGGAACGACAAAAAGGGGAATCGGGCCTGCTTATGCGGATAAAACCGAAAGATGCGGCATTCGCATGTGCGATTTTATCGATCCCGGGCAGTTGGCTGAAAAGATTAAAGAAAATCTTGTCATAAAGAACCAGATCATTGAGAAGGTTTATAACGGTAAGGGATTTAATGCCGACAGGATCATCGAAGAGTACAGCGGCTATGCAAAGCGGCTGAAAAAGCATGTCACCGATGTGAATTCCATTATTGGTGATGCAATAGATGAAGGGAAAAACATCTTGTTCGAAGGGGCTCAGGCTACCTTCCTGGATCTGGATTTCGGCACATATCCGTTCGTGACATCGTCAAACCCGGTGGCGGGAGGAGTCTGTACCGGTGCCGGTATCGGACCCACCTATATCGATGAGATATTCGGCGTATTGAAAGCCTATACCTCAAGAGTAGGAACAGGACCGTTCCCTACGGAGCAGGATAATAAAATCGGCGATACCATCAGGGAACTTGGCTGGGAGTACGGTACGACCACCGGAAGACCAAGACGCTGCGGATGGCTCGATACGGTAATGATCAGATATTCAGCACGTGTAAACGGCCTGACGGCCCTTGCGATAAACCATGTTGATACGATTGGCAAACTGGATAAAATCAAGCTCTGTACCTCCTATAAGAAGGACGGCGAAGTCATCAGAAATTTCCCCGCCAGCTTAAAGGAACTCGCAAAATGCGAACCTGTCTATGAGGAATTTGACAACTGGTCCGAAGATATTTCTTCCATCAGGAAGTTCGAAGACCTGCCCGTCAATGCCAAAAAGTACCTGAAACGCATTGAGGAGCTTGTCGGAGTCAAAATAGGACTGATCGGCGTAGGTAAGGATCGTGAGCAGACAATCAGAGTTTAAGCAAAATCGTCAACCACCGGAAAACGAAATTTTCGGTTCCCGGCAAATTCTAGGATGTACAGAAAAATAAAATTTGCCGGTGGTTGACAACATTGCCGCCCATACTGTATGATATATACTTGTGTGGCGCAAAACACACGAGTTACCCCATTTATATGGGCCATTAGCTCAGTCGGCTAGAGCATTTGACTTTTAATCAAAGGGTCCCGCGTTCGAGTCGCGGATGGCTCACCAAAACCTTATAACCTAACGGTTGTAGGGTTTTTTGCTGTTCTGAACCAGGCACCTTGATTCGGAATAGGCACCTGGACTTTCCGACATCTTGATTTTTTCACTCATACTTGCCCTATCTGTCCTGCTTGAAGTATTATTTAAAACAGGAAACCCACTGTGGATGTATAAAGATCAAAATATCCTGCAAAGACAATATTGCGAAGTTGAAACGACAAGAGTTTTTATGAGTTCAAAAAGAGTTGTTATTTTATTAACATCAGGTCTTTTAGGGTTAATTACTCTTGTTAACTTATTAAAGTTTTTTAACTCGATTTAAGTTACTATCTCTCCATATACTTCGACATTGTAACAGACAAACGCATTATATAAAGAAAGTATTTAATAATAAGTTGTATTTATAAAAAATATAACTTATTGTGTTATAATATGTGATAGAAATTAACAAAGTAAGGAGATTTTATGAAAAGAATATTTGGTAAGTTTAATATTATTGATCTATTGTTAGTAATAATTATACTTATAGTGATAATAGGGGTTGTTCATAAATTTTCAAAATCGAATACGGTTGTTTTTAGTCAAACCAAGAATATTCAAGTTACATTTTTTAATGAGGATGTTGCTAATTATGCAATAAAATCAATAAAAAAAGGTAATGTCGTTAAAGATCGAACAAGTGGAGCGATAATAGGAAAAGTCACTAAGGTGGATATTGGCCCTGATATTTATTATGCATCCGATTCAGAGGGGAAAATGAAAAAGTCATCAAAAGATGGTTATAATTCCGTACAAATTACTGTTTTGGGGAAGGGTGTCTATTCCGGTAATGGAGTAACATTTGGAAATGCAGATTTTTATATTAACAGACAGATTGATGTTTTTTTTGGAGATTCAGTTTTGTTCACCAGAATTTCCGGTATAAATGTTATAGGGGAGCAATAATTTGATTTGTGACAGTACTATAATAAAATGTTTAATAAAAGTTTACCATTATTTTAGTATAAAATATCAAGAGAGTCTGGCGCATTCTTTACTTGGAAGATTCCTTAACAGGATTAAGAATCTTGTTTTAGAGAGTTATATTTTTAGTGTCTGCAGTCGTGAAGGAAAGTTATCAAATCTATGGTATTCAAGCAGGTTTTACATTTTATTTTTTAATTGGATCGATTATATCGGGAATAAATTAGTAAACATCGCTTTTCTGAATTCGGATTATCTGAAATCAAGTTGTTTATACAGGCTATTGGCAGTAATTACTAGATATTTATATGCCGTCATTGCAGCTTCCATATTTGTATTATTGATCGTACCTCATGAATCATGGAATGATATTTATATCGTAATTATAGTAATAACACTTCTGCTGCTTTTTTTATGTAAAAGGATAATTGAGAAAAATACAAGGATTAGCAGGGAAATTAATAATGTATATTTCATTATCTTTTTCATATCCATAGTATTCTCTGAAGTTTTTTCAATATCTCCAAGGGCAAGTTTAAAATTTTTTCTATTTTATTGTTCCTGTTTCCTCATAGTATTCTTGCTGGTTAACTCAATAAACAGTTTAAAAGAATTGGAACAAGTAATTTTCATAATATTAATTGGAGTTCTGATAGCAGGAATGACAGGAGTATACCAAGGCTTTGCCGGAGTACCCGTAAAGCCGTCCGAAGTTGATTTGAATTTAAACCAGGATATGCCTGGCAGAGTTTATTCAACTTTTTTTAACACGAATAATTTCGCGGAAATATTAGCTATGCTCATTCCTTTAGGGTTCTCATTATTTACAAATGCCAATTCCTTAAAAAAGAAACTTCTTATCCTGTTTATGTTATGTCCACCTTTTGTTTCTTTATTATTGACCTATTCAAGATCAAGCTGGGTAGGTCTGGCCATTGCATTTTTCTTAATGTTCTTATTTTTATACAGGAAATGGATTCCCCTGTTTTTTATTTTAATTTTTATATCCATCCCTTTTTTACCGCAATCAATATACAGGAGAATCCTGACAACCACAAATTTCCAGGATTCCTCGATAAAATACAGAATATCCATATATAGAACTTTGTGGCCTGTGATTCGTAATAATTGGTTATCGGGTATCGGGACTGGAACAGATACTTTTAAAATGATGGTTCAAAATTATTCTTTGGCACTATTGCAAAATAGAGTCCCACCTCATAGTCATAACCTAATCCTGCAGATATGGCTGGAGGATGGATTAATAGGAATGCTCTCCTTTCTGGGGTCTATACTAAGCGTCATTAAAAACGGTATGAAAATATTTGCCTGTAACATTGATAAAAAATATAAAAGTATCATTATTTCCGGGATTTCTTCAATTATTGGGATATTAGTTGTTTGCATGGCGGAATATATTTGGTATTATCCCAGAGTAATGGTGGTTTTTTGGTTTGTAGTTGGGGTTACATTAACTGCAATTAATTTAGCCAGAGCAGAGATCAATAAAATACAATAAAGGATATCCCGCCGGCCTCTATAAATTGCTTACTCTCATAACCCGCATCGCATTCAGTATTGCGATAACCGTAACTCCTACATCGGCAAACACGGCTTCCCATATTGTTGCGATTCCACCGGCTCCCAGAAGAAGCACGACACCTTTGACAGCCAATGCAAAGATAATATTCTGCCAAACGATCCTGCGTGTCCTTTTCGCTATTTTGATAGCACTGACAAGCTTTAAAGGTTCATCTGTCATCAGGACAATATCGGCAGCCTCTATGGCTGCATCGGAACCTAATCCGCCCATGGCGGCGCCAACATCCGCTCTTGCGAGTACAGGAGCATCGTTAATACCGTCCCCTACAAATATCAGCTTTCCTTTAGGGGATTTTTGCTGATCCAGCAGCTCCAGCTTCTCAACTTTCTGGTGGGGGAGAAGCTCTGCATAGACTTCATCCAGCCCAAGAGCCTGTGCGACATTCCTGCCTGCCGCCTGGGTGTCGCCGGTGAGCATTACGAGCTTTCTGACGCCAATATTCTTCAAAGCCTTCATTGCTTTTGCCGAATCTTCCTTTAACTCATCAGAGATAAGAATGAATCCGGCGTAGCTACCATCAATGGCAATATGCACGATTGTGCCGACAGCATCCGTCTCATCGAAGGATATATTCTCCATTTTCATCAGCTTGCTGTTTCCTGCCAGTATTTCTTTGCCCCTTACCTTGACCTTTATGCCATGTCCGGATATTTCATCATAGCTTTCGATCTCCTTTTTATCCGCTTCCCTGCCGCAGGCTTTCAGGATGGACAGGGCAATGGGGTGATTGGAGTAGCTTTCGGCAAAGGCGGCATATTCCAATAAATCTTCTTCCGATACGCCATGTTCTGCTTGTATTTTTGTCACCTTGAAAACACCTTTGGTCAATGTGCCGGTCTTGTCAAATACAACCGTGTCAACCTTGTTAAGTGCTTCGAGATAGTTGCTGCCCTTTACCAGGATGCCACTTCTGGATGCCCCGCCGATTCCGCCGAAAAAGCCCAGGGGAATGGAGATCACCAAAGCACAGGGGCAGGAGATGACCAGGAATACCAATGACCTGTAAATGCATTGGGCAAAGGTGGCGCCAGGAATGACCAGTGGCGGGATGAGCGCAAGAGCAAGTGCTGCAAAGACTACAACAGGAGTATAATACCTGGCGAATTTGGTGATGAAGTTTTCTGTCGGAGCTTTTTTACTGCTTGCATTCTGCACCAGGTCAAGGATCTTTGCAACGGTTGACTCACCGAATTCCCTGGTGACCTCTATTGTCAAAAGTCCGTTCCTGTTAATAAAACCCGACAATACATCATTTCCTGTCTCAACTTCTCTTGGAACCGATTCACCGGTAAGTGCGGAGGTATCTACCATGGACTTCCCTTCAATGACCTTTCCATCAAGAGGAACTTTTTCTCCCGGTTTTACAAGAATGATATCCCCGATCTTTACATCTTCAGGAGAAACTTTTCTGATATCGTCCCCATCTTTCAGATTCGCAAAATCAGGGCGGATATCCATCAAAGCCGAGATGGATCTTCGGGATCGATTCACCGCTACTTTCTGGAACAATTCGCCCACCTGGTAAAACAGCATTACGGCAACTCCTTCCGGAAATTGTCCAATAGCAAAAGCACCAATGGTCGCTATACTCATCAGGAAATTTTCATCAAACACCCGTCCGCCTGTAATGTTTTTAAGTGCTTTAAGCACAACCACTCCGCCTAACAGAATATAGCTTGCAAAGAAAAGGACAAATTCCAGCCGGAATGGGAATTTCAGAATAACCGCCACACCGAACAGAAGGGCTCCTGCTCCAAGACGGATTAGTTCCTTTTTATTGAGAACGTTATTCTCCTTCGCTTTTTTATCATCGTCCCCCTCAGCGACAACCTTAATATCAGATTCAATATGAGCAATAATCTCTGATGCTTCTTCAATGACCCTTGTTTCATCATAGCGGCTGAAAAATTCAAGGGTTAATTTTTTGGAGATGAAATCCACTGCAGCAGATTTTACCCCGGTGATATTTCTGACTTCCTTTTCAATTTTCGCCGCACAGTTTGCGCAATCCAAACCCATAAGAACCAAAGTTTTTTTTGCAGAACTTTCAATCACTTTTTCCCTGATTGTGATATCGGGTTCAAGCTTTTTTACAATATTAACTGCAGTCTGAATAATTTCATCCGCTTTATTTGTGTGTTCGGTTTCAATAGTCAGGGTTTTTGTCATAAAGTTCATGGATGCACTGCTTACCAGTTCCATACTATTGATACGTTCTTCAATTTTAGCCGCACAATTGGCGCAGTCCAAGCCTTCCAACAAAAGTTCCTTTTTTATCCCGGCAGTCATAGAAGCCCCCTCTTCAGAAGTTTATTTATAAATTTTGATTAAGCCATGGTCGGATATCCGCTTGACGGTTCATCATCATCCAGTGAATAATATATAACCTTTCCTAAAAGAGGATAAAGTATCTTTATCTCCGTATAGGCTCACCAGATATTCTTTTTATTAATGAATGAACATATGAGTAATTGTTCATACGTTATAATTTATTATAGAATGACATGATAAAAATGTCAACAGTTATTGAAAAAGTTGATCATGCAGTTATTGAAAAAGTTGATTATGCAGATATGTTCATGGGTATCTGTTCATGAATGAATCAGAATGGCTTGGACATGTTATAAAGCATCTATGAGGTGAGGAACATCTTTTGCCTCGTTACTTCGCGAGGTTTTTAACGGAATTTCTACAGATTAGCTCTGCATCAAAGGAATATTGGATATTTACTGAAGGATTTTCAATGATTTTCAGGATAGACCGTGCTGCCTCCTTACCCAGTTCAGTTCCCGGGTGGGCAACACTTGTAAGGCTTATCTGCGTTATTTGAGACAAAGAGGAATTATCAAAACTGACGATGGACATATCCTGGGGGACATTTTTCCCCATAGCCTGTAAAGCCCGTACAAGTAATACTGAAACCTCGTCATTGTAACAAAAGACACCTGTGCAGTCCCCAAGCTTATCCAATAAAGCACTTGCATTTTCTGCCGAAAATATTTCATTCATATTTTCAGTGGAGTACCATATGACTTTGCTCTCATCAAAGTTAAGGCCTTCGTCGTAGAGTGCCGACATAAAGCCTTTAAAACGTTCGTGCCCCTGCATGTCGTCTATTTTGAAAATACCGTTGATTTTTTTATGCCCGTTATCGATCAGATGCTTTACTGCCTTGCAAGCTCCGCTCTTATCATTTACGATCACATAGTTCAACTGCCCGTTATCAAGCTCACTGTAATAACTGTTGATAAACAGGATGGGAATATTGTCAAGTGCCTTGTAAAGTGACAAGTTGGGATTGGGCAGTGCTGTCTTCGTACCTTCTACGATCAGACCGCAGATGTTGCTGCTTTTCAGAGAAAGAAGGTTCGAACGCTCTGTTGCCACCTTGTTCCGCGTTAACTTCAGGTTCATTTCGTATCCTGCCGCAGTGAGAATCTTTTCAATACCGCTTATGATAAAAGGGAAAATATAATCGTCAAGATAGGTAGTCATGACGCATACCGTCTTTGCAGGAATTGTATTCGGCATGCTGGTAGTTTTCACATAAGTGCCGCTTCCATGAACACGCTCCAGAAAGCCATCCCTTTCAAGGGTAGCGAGAGCCTGTCGGATGGTCTGTCTGGATACACTGAAACGTTCACTCAGAAGGTTTTCGCCCTGGAGCTTGTCACCCACTTTATAGCTGCCGCTCATCAGTTCATCCTTCAGTTCATTGGTAACATTTAAATGCTTCGTCATAGGACCTCTTCACTTAAATCAAAGTAAATATATTATTCATCATTTTCATGGAAAATGCAAGCATAAACTTGTATTGACAAGTAATGGCTGCAGCAATATAATTTATTCAAAGATGTATGTACAACTATGACAAGAAATATAGGGGGAGCGTTTGTGAGTGCGTATACGTTTTGGTTTATAACAGGCAGTCAGGACCTGTATGGCGAGGAGACACTAAAACAGGTCGAAAAGGATTCAAAAGAGATGGTGGCAAGTCTGAATGCATCGGGGAGACTCCCCTGGCCAGTCGGGTTCAAAGCTGTAGTGCTGGATTCTGACGGGATCCGAAAGGTCATGGAGCAGGCCGGCATCGATGATAGCTGTGCCGGTGTAATTACCTGGATGCACACTTTTTCTCCCGCAAAAATGTGGATATCGGGACTCAAGGCATTACGCAGGCCGTTACTGCACCTGCATACTCAATTCAACAAAAGGATTCCGCTTGAAATGATAGATATGGATTATATGAACCTTCACCAATCCGCACACGGAGACCGTGAATTCGGCTTTATTTGTTCACGTCTCCGTCTACCCCGAAAAGTGGTTTCAGGACATTATGAAGATGAGTCGGTCTTAAATGGAATTGCCTCCTGGATGCGTTCGGCGGTAGGCGTCGCCGTATCAAAAAACTTAAAATGTGCCCGTTTTGGCGATAACATGCGTCACGTTGCAGTCACTGAGGGGGATAAGGTTGAAGCGCAGATCAAGCTGGGATGGGAGGTCAATTACCTGCCTGTTGGCATGCTCGCGGAAGAAACTTTGAAAGTTACGGAGAAAGAAATCGACACAATCTATGCAGAGATGCTGAAATGCTATAAAATTGTTACCGGGGACATTGATTCCGTGAGATATCAGATCAGAATCGAAGCGGCGATGGGCAAACTGTTTGACAGATATGGAGTAATGGCCTTTACGACTACATTTGAGGATTTGTATGGCCTGGAACAGCTTCCTGGTCTTGCTTGCCAGCGAATGATGGAAAAAGGGGCCGGCTTCGCAGGAGAAGGCGATTGGAAGACAGCTTGTCTTCTGGCAGTGATGAAACGGATGGAGGAAGGTCTTCCCGGCGGAAGCTCGTTTATGGAGGATTATACCTACCATTATGAGGGCGATGGGCTCATTCTGGGCGCTCATATGCTGGAGGTGGATCCATCTATTGCAAAAGGGGAGATCAGCATTGATGTGGAGCCGCTTGGAATCGGCAACCGCAAGCCACCGGCCCGTATGAAATTCATGGGCAAAACGGGGGAGGCGATTTGTGTATCGATCATCGACATGGGTGACAGACTCAGAATGATTGTGACGGATGTTGAAGCGGTAGAGGCAATCGGAGAGATGCCGAAACTGCCGGTGGCACAAGTTATGTGGAAGCCTCTGCCCAATCTTAAAACAGCAAGTGAAGCATGGATCTATGCAGGCGGGGCTCACCATACGGTAATGAGTTATTCTCTCAATGCCGAACACATGAGGGATTTTGCCGAAATCGTCGGTATAGAGTTTGTTCACATAGGCAGGAATACGGAAATAAATTCATTTAAGCATGAACTTAGGATATCAGATGTAGTATGGAGGGGATCAAATGAGTAAAAAATATACCATCGGAGTTGATTTCGGAACCTTATCAGGACGTGCGGTCCTTGTAGAAATAGGGTCCGGTCGTGAAGCAGCATCAGCAATGAAAGAATACACGCACTCTGTCATGGATACTTTTCTCCCGGATGGAGTGACAAAGCTTGGACATGACTGGGCTTTACAGCATCCGAAAGACTGGCTGGAGGTATTTGAACTGACAATACCGGCTGTGCTTAAGGAAGCCGGGGTCAGTTCCAAAGATGTCATAGGCGTGGGAGTGGATTTTACGGCATGTACCATCCTGCCTGCCGATAAAGAGGGGGTTCCCCTGTGCCTCAACGATGAATTCAAGTCAAATCCGCATGCCTGGCCCAAACTGTGGAAACACCACGCAGCGCAGGAAGAGGCGAATGCACTCAATGAGATTGCGAAGAAAAGAAAAGAAAAATTTGTAGACAGGTATGGCGGCAAACAATCCTCAGAATGGCAGGTAGCCAAAGTATGGCAGCTTTTGAAGGAGGCCCCGGAAATATATGAAGCCATGGACCGGTGGATTGAAGCAACGGATTGGGTAACCTGGCAGCTGACCGGAATTGAAAAAAGGCAAATCTGCACTGCGGGTTACAAGGGAATCTGGCACAAGCAGGACGGGTATCCGTCAAAAGAATTCTTCAAAGCACTTGATCCAAGGCTTGAGAATTATGTCGAAGACAAGCTTTCTAAAGAATTGTTCCCGTTGGGGGCAAAAGCAGGCGAAATTACCGAAGCATCTGCAAAATTGACCGGATTGAAACCTGGGACTGCAGTATGCGTGGGCAATGTTGATGCGCATGTATCATTACCGGCAGTGGGAATCACTGAACCTGGGAAAATGCTCATGATCGTTGGAACATCTACTTGCGACATCCTTCTTGGCAAAGAGGAGAAAATTGTGCCTGGGATGTGCGGAGTGGTAGAAGATGGCGCAATGCCGGGATATTTTGCGTATGAATCAGGGCAGTCCTGCGTTGGGGACCACTTTGACTGGTTTGTAAAGAACTGCGTGCCTGAAGCTTACCAGCTGGAGGCAAAGGAAAAGAAGGTTAACATACACAAGCTTTTAAGAGAGAAGGCATCAAAGTATGAAGTTGCCGGGAGCGGATTAATTGCCCTCGACTGGTGGAACGGTAACCGTTCGGTACTTGTAGACGCAGATCTTACAGGTCTGCTCATCGGCTGCACACTTCAAACCAAACCGGAAGAGATCTACAGGGCCCTGATAGAAGCGACGGCTTTTGGAAAAAGGATCATTATTGAGACCTTCCGTGAAAGCGGAGTGCCTGTCAATGAACTTTATGCATGCGGAGGCATTGCCGCAAAAGATGAATTCATGATGCAGATCTATGCAGATGTTTGCAATATGGAGATTAGAATCAGCTCTTCCGCGCAAACGCCGGCCCTTGGTGCAGCCATGTTCGCAGCAGTTGCAGCCGGTAAGGAAAAGGGCGGTTATGATAGTATAACCGATGCAGCTAAGGAAATGGGCAAGGTGAGAGAACAGTACTTCAAGCCGATTCCTGAGAATGTGGCGGCATATGACAGGCTGTATGCGGAATACAAGATTCTTCACGATTATTTTGGCAGGGGCGGAAATGATGTCATGAAGAGACTGAAGAAGATCAAGGCTGAAGTTGATCAATGAAATATTCTGTGAGGTGGAAAGATGCTTGAAAAGTTAAAGCAGGAAGTGCTGGAAGCGAACCTTGAACTTCCGGAACGCAAACTTGTAACCTATACATGGGGCAATGTCAGCGGTATTGACAGAGCCAGCGGACTTATAGCGATCAAGCCCAGCGGGGTGGAGTACGATACCATGAAAGCTGAGGACATGGTGCTGATTGGTCTGGACGGCAGGGTGGCGGAAGGAAATCTGAAACCGTCTTCCGATGCGCCAACACACGTTGCCCTTTATAGAGCCTTCTCCGAAATCGGGGGAGTCTGTCATACACATTCGAAGTGGGCAACTTCATGGGCTCAGGCAGGAATGGGAATTCCGGCTTACGGAACGACCCATGCCGATTATTTTTACGGGGAAATCCCATGTACCCGGGATATGACCTGGGAGGAAATAGAGTCCGACTATGAAGCCAATACAGGGGCAGTCATCATCGAAACTTTTAGTGGCTTGAATCCGGATCATATACCGGCTGTTCTGGTCAGAAAACATGCCCCCTTTACATGGGGAAAGAACGCCTGGGAAGCGGTTCATAACTCGGTTGTGCTGGAGGAGGTAGCGATGATGGCAATCCAATGCAGAAGCCTGAATCCATCTGTTGAGCCCATGCAGAAAGCGCTGCTTGACAAGCACTTTCTGAGAAAGCACGGGGCAGGGGCTTATTACGGTCAAAGGTAGTTCGGGAACTCTTCAGAAGTGTTTTGTCAAGGAATCGTATCCGGCTGCGAAAAGTGAAGATATGGAGAGTGAAAATGGTTGAACTGAAAATCTACACGGACTTAAAAAAAGGGAGGATTAATAAAAATATTTACGGACATTTCGCTGAGCACCTTGGAAGAGGCATTTATGAAGGCATATGGGTGGGAAGGGACTCAGCCATACCGAATACAAATGGAATGCGGAATGATGTTATCGAAGCATTAAGGAAAATAAAAGTACCTGTATTGAGATGGCCGGGAGGCTGCTACGCTGATGAATATCAATGGAAGGACGGAGTAGGACCACCTGAAAGCAGAAAAGAGATTGTAAATCTGCTTTGGGGCGGAGCCATTGAAAACAATCATTTCGGTACGCATGAATTCATGGAATTCTGTGACCTGGTCGGGTGCGAGCCTTATGTAGCCGGAAATCTGGGCAGTGGAACGGTCAGAGAAATGCAGGAATGGATAGAATATATCACTTTCGACGGGAAGTCTCCCATGGCCGAATGGAGAAAAGCGAACGGTCGTACAGAACCGTGGAAGCTTCAATATTTTGGTATCGGCAATGAAAATTGGGGATGCGGCGGAAATATGCGCGCAGAATATTATGCGGACGAATACCGGCGCTACCAGACCTTTGTCAGGAGCTTTGGAACAAGCAAGCTTCAAAAAATAGCATGCGGTCCTTGCGATGAAAGATATGACTGGACCGAAACGCTGATGCGCGAGGCTGCCAAATACATGGACGGGCTCAGCCTTCACTATTATACTTTCCCCGGAGGCAATTGGGAAAATAAAGGTTCTGCGACGGAATTCGATGAAAAAGAATGGTTCCAGGCGATGAAAAAGACATTGTTCCTGGAGGAGATCATTACCAGACATTCCACGATCATGGACCGGTACGATCCTGAGAAGCGCATTGGTCTGATGGTTGATGAATGGGGCACCTGGGTAAATGTCGAGCCCGGGACCAATCCGGGGTTCCTTTACCAGCAGAATACCTTGCGTGACGCGCTTGTTGCAGGTGTTGGCCTGAATATTTTCAATCAGCACTGTGACCGGGTACAGATGGCAAATATCGCGCAGATGATAAATGTTCTTCAGGCGGTGATTCTTACCGAAGGGGAGAAAATGCTGCTGACACCGACCTATCATGTGTTTGATATGTTTAAATGCCATCAGGATGCGGAATTGCTGAACTACTGTGTAGATAGTACCAAATATTCCCTGGATGGAGATAGCATTCCGCAGTTGAGTGTGTCTGTATCAAAAGACTGTAATGGAAAGATCAATATGACGATTTGCAATCTTGACCCCAACAGGAGTGCCGATATGGACTGCCAGTTTATAGGAGCAGGAGTAACCGCAGTTTCAGGAAGACTTTTGACTGCACCTGTAATGAATATGCATAACACCTTTGAAAAACCGGATCGGGTCAGACCTGTTGAGCTTAAGGATATACGTGTGTGTGAAAGCGGATTTACAGCAAATTTGCCGCCTATGTCCGTTACTGAGATGAATATCGGATAAATTGGCGAAGAATTTGATTTAGGATTCTTTTTTTTATGTGATTACCTTAGGAATACAAATATGTAAACAGGAAGATGGGCAAACAGCTTAAGGATCCGGAAACTGTATCTTGACAAACGGGACCATTGCACTGATATTAGGAAGGAGAAACGAACCCAACCCAACCCAACCTAAAAAAAATCTATTGCAGATTTACGCAATAGAATCCATAATAAATGTGAGACCTTACAAACAGTGGGAAGATAAGATACGTCTATTGGAGGGGGAGGACAACATGTTTAAGCTCTTTCTTGTCGAAGATGAGATCGTAGTGCGAGAAGGTATACGCAAGAACATTCCCTGGGAGACGTATGGCTTTCTTTATTCTGGTGATGCACCGGACGGAGAACTAGCTTTGCCCTTGATTCGCCAGATACGACCCGATCTTCTGATTACGGATATCAAAATGCCGTTTATGGACGGATTGGCGCTGATTGAGCTGGTCCGCAAGGAACTGCCGAGGACAAAAATCATCATCATTAGTGGGCATGATGATTTTTCTTACGCTCAGCAGGCTATTTGCATGGGTGTGGAGCAATATCTGCTGAAGCCGATCGTAAAGGGAAAGATGGTAGAGACCCTGATTGCGCTGCATAAGAAGATGGAAACCGAACAGCAGCAGCAGGAATACCTCGCGAGGTTTCAGCGGGAAGTCCAGGAGTACGAAACATTTGCACGCAGGAGGTTTTTCGAGCAAATCGTCACCGGCGGCCTGAGTGTACTGGAAATCTCCGAAACCGCAAAGGCGTTGGACATCGATATGAACGCCCCATTCTACAATATCGTTTTTTTTTCGCTGAACAGTGCCGGATACGACGGAAGTGCACCGGAGAGCTATACGAATGTGCTCGCGGTGATACAGGACAAGATCAGGCAGTATATCGCCGGGCATCCGGAACTGATTCAATTTATATGGAACGTCACAACCTATGCCATTTTGGTAAAGGGTGGGCAGGACGATATCACATGGCAGACCGGTGATTGTATCAAGAACATCCAGAACTGCTGTGCCATGGCCGGCCACGATGTATACTGGCATATTGCATGCGGCACTCCGGTTTCGCGGCTTGGTGCCATTCCAGCGTGCTTTGCGGAGGCGAGCCGCATTTTGTCCTACCGGTATCTTTGCCCGGAAGAGCATATCCTGTCTGAAGCGAGCATTCGGGATTTTCGTAAAAAAGATGGCAGGGGAACGGATGCAGGGAAAAAGGGAATCGATCAGGAACGTATTTATAACTTTTTAAGCAACGGAGCGGCAGAGGAAATCGACCGCTTTATGGATCAACTGTTGCAAAGCGCTGAAGGGGAGGCTGTTTCGCTGCCACTGTTCTGCAGGTATCTGACCATGACGGTTTACTTCGCGGCAGCGGAGTACCTGGATTCGATCGGCTGCCGTGCAGACAGCTTCTGGTCGCTGGAGCTTAGGCCGAATGACAGCGTTTCCACGCCGGAGGAATTGAGGCAGTATGCGCATCAGGTACTGGGGCAGGCGATCGGACTGCGTGACCGCGAAAGCAAAAAGCAGCAGCGTGACCTGCTGAACCAGGCGATTGAGTTCATCGACGGGCATTATCGGGAGGAGTCGATATCACTCGACAGGGTGGCCAAGAAAGTAAACATCAGCCCGAATTATTTTTCGGCGATATTCAGCCAGGAAGTCGGGCTAACCTTTATAGAATATCTTACCAGCAAACGGATCAACGAGGCAAAGCACCTGCTTCATCAAACGGATAAGCGCTTGGGCGAGATTGCATTCGCAGTGGGGTATAAGGACCCGCATTATTTCAGCTTCGTGTTCAAGAAAGTTACAGGTTGTACGCCCAGTGAATATCGCAGAGGAGACAATCAGTGAAAGTAAATTTCCGGAGGAAAGCGAAAATCGGAAAAATAACACTGCAGAGCAAGCTTTGGAGCATGATCCTGATCGTCTCGTTTCCGTTGATGATTGTCATCATTGCGATCGCGTCTATCGCAGTCGGGTATGCACTGCAGTATAATGCTATACTGAACAACGTCACGACGGCATCGGACTTCAACCGGAACTTCAAAGATGACGTCGATCTTAAAATGTACTATTACGTGATCGAGAGCCAGTATTCGGAAGGCCTGCCGAGCAAAGAGGTGCAGTCCGCGGAGACGATCGCGCGAAAGCTGATCGATACGACGACGGAAAAGGACAGTCTCCGTGCCATCAGCAGCGTGCTGAATCTGTGCCATAACCTGGAGGATAAGATCAATGAAATCGCGGTAACGAAGGACTACGATTCACGTGAGGACCAGCTTGAAAAAAACATTTATGTCCTGACAGACCTGATTCAGGAGTACATGTACACCTACCTTTATTACGAGGCGGTGCATCTGGATGCCCTGCAGACGACCATGATCAGGAACACGGTCGTTTTGATAGGTGTAGTTGTTGTGTTGTCATTGGTGCTGCTGTATTTTCTTTTGACCAAGTCGAGAAATTTAAGCCGCAGGATTGTTGATCCCATTGACAGGATCTGCGAGCGCCTGGAAGCGATCGGCAAAGGCAGCCTGCTGGTGTGTGAGCCGATTCAGGCCGATGTGGAAGAAGTCCAGCTTCTTTCGGATGGTATAGAGAGCATGGTCGGGCACCTGAAGCGGCAGATCGATAAGAACACCGAGCAGGAAAAGCAGCGCCGGCGCACTGAATTGGCATTGCTGCAGGCACAGATCAATCCGCATTTTCTTTATAACACTCTTGATACCATTATCTGGCTGATCGAATCCGGAGAAATCGGCGAATCAGTCACGATGGTCAGCAGCCTGTCAAATTATTTCCGTTTCTCCTTGAGTCGCGGGAAAAACGTCATCACTCTTGCAGAGGAAGAACAACACATTCGAAGTTATCTGGAAATTCAACAGATGCGTTACCGGGATATCATGGAATACGAAATTGACATACCGGATCAACTGAAATATTTCATCCTCCCGAAACTTACCCTGCAGCCGCTGGTGGAAAACGCATTGTATCATGGTATTAAAAACAGACGGCGTAAAGGCTTTATCCGCGTGACCGGCAGAGCGCAGAACGAACGGCTGATTCTGGAAGTGTCAGACGACGGGCCCGGCATGAATGAGGAGCGCCTGGTGGAAGTGAGGGCATCACTGTCAGAGGGCAGGCGTGAAGGGTTCGGACTGAGGACCGTGCACCAGAGGATCCAGATACTCTTCGGCGGAGAATACGGTTTAACTGTGGAAAGCACGCCGGATATCGGTACAAGGGTAATCGTAACAATTCCCATGCAGACGGTTGATGAGTCCAACGGTTAATTGATGCAATTCAGGCGATTAAAATATTATCTCCCGCTTATTTCACGTGGAATGGAGCGGCTGCTGGAGTGCCCGGATGCATGGACGAGCAGCAAGTGAGAGCTTGTGACAAGCCCACGTAAAATTTAGCGGAAGTTATAACGCATGGGTCAAAGAAAATGTCTCAATTTTATAAACATTTTCTTACCGCCAATGCGTTTCAACGGGGTTGGAGATATGCTCGCCGCCAGAAAACAAAAGTGGTACCCGCCACCTATAGAGGTGAGGGAAATCTTTCGCCTCGTTATATTTATACGATGCCTTATTGTGACAGGAGATGGAACGATGAAAAAAAGGAAGCTTGCTATAGCCGCCTGTCTTGCGGTTCTGCTCTGCGGCTGTGTAAAAGAAGTGCCGCCTGGGGCGGTAGCAACTAAAGATGATCCGATCGTAGTCGGGTTTTCGCAGGTGGGCGCGGAATCGGAATGGAGGGTGTCCAACACCGAGAGCGTTAAGGATGCGCTGTGCGAAGAAAACGGATACGATTTGATATTTGACGATGCCAGGCAGGAGCAGGAAAACCAGATCCGGGCGATCCGAACCTTTATCCAGCAGGATGTGGACTATATTGTGTTCTCTCCAAAAGTTAAAACAGGCTGGAAGACGGTTCTTCAGGAAGCGAAGGAGGCCCGGATACCTGTCATCATGATCGACCGCGATATTGAAGCCGAAGATAAGAGCCTTCTTACGGCGTATATCGGCTCGGACTTCCGCAAGGAAGGCGAAAAAGCCGTCCTGTGGCTGGAGAACTTACTGGAGAAACAAGGGAGACAGGCGGACCCCATCCGGATCGTAGATATTCAGGGTACAATGGGATCTGCCGCGCAGATTGGCCGGACTGCTGCACTGGAGCAGGCAATCCCGCGGCATTCCAACTGGGAAATGGTTGCGCAGGAGTGCGGGGATTTTACCAGGGCCAAGACATACGAAGTCATGGGCAAGATTCTGGAGCAGACAAAAGATATTGACATCGTTTACTGCGAGAACGACGGCATGGCACTTGGGGCGATTGATGCAATGGAAGAAGCGGGCTTGAAATGCAATGTGAACGACGGTGTAGTCGTTATTTCGTTCGACGCGACCAAGCTTGCGCTTGAATACTGTCTGGAGGGAAAAATCGGGCTGGATGTGGAATGCAATCCACTGCAGGGTCCCTATGTCGACGGGATTATCAAAAAAATTCAACGAGGGGAGCCGATCGAGCGGGAAAAATTTATCGAGGAGTCCCAGTTTGACTATTTCACCATTACGGAGAAAATGATTGAAAGCAGGAAATACTGAAAGGTTGAAGCATGATTTCCAACGATTCCGTCTTTTTGACGGGGTCGTTTTTTTACGGTATATCGTTGAAATATTACGGTCGATTCCAATTCCGACAGGGAGCGGAATTTTCTTTGTTCGCTTTCTTACCCAGGTGGTTGAAATTCTTACGAGGTATTTCCTGGTATATTGTTTTCCATTTAAAGAATATGATATAAAAAATGTGAAGATGGAATTTCTTCAAAATATAATATTTTGGGAGGAAAACAAAATATGAAAAAAATCACCACCGTTCTTCTAGTTGTGGCATTAGTACTAGGGCTGTGCGCTGCATGCGGTACACAAGCTCCTGCGGCAACCAACGCTACCCCGGAATCCACCGTCGCACCTGCAGCATCCACAGCAACTCCGTCAGATACTGCTAAAGGTCCCATAAAAGTTGGTATCGTCAACAATCCGCCTTCCGAGTCCGGATATCGCGCAGCGAATGTGGCAGACTTCGAAAAGGTCTTCACGGAAGCGAACGGATATAAGGTATCGACCTTCTACAGCCTCAAGAATGATGAGCAGTTGAATGCAGCTCAGCAGTTTGTCACCGACGGTGTGGACTATCTTCTTATCTCAGCCGCTGCTACGGATGGTTGGGATACTGTTCTTAAGAGCGCCAAGGAAGCCGGCGTCAAAGTGTTCCTCTTCGACCGTATGATAAAAGCTGATGAGAGCTTGTATGAAGCTGCTGTCGTTTCCAACATGGCGAACGAAGGAACTACAGCTGTAAATTGGCTTAAAGACCAGAAACTGACTGAGTATAACGTCATTCACATTCAGGGTGCAATGGGTTCAGATGCGCAGATCGGCCGTACAGGCGCGTTGGATGCCGAATTTGCAGCCGGCACAATGAAAAAGATTGTACAGCAGACTGCTACATGGGATGAAGCCACAGCAAAGAAAATTGTAGAATCTGTAATCAATTCCAAAGAAAAATTCAATGTGATCTATGCCGAAAATGATGGTATGGCAAAGGGTGCCGTTGCAGCGCTGGATGAAGCTGGTATTACCCACGGCGTTGGCAAGGATGTCGTTGTAATGGGCTTCGATTGTAACAAGTGGGCACTTAGGGAACTGCTTGCAGGCAAATGGAACTATGACGGTCAGTGCAGCCCCTTCCAGGCTTCTGTAATTGAAGGGATGATAAAGAAACTTGAAGCTGGCGAGACACTTACGGAAAAGAAGGTCATTTCTGAAGAGAAAGGTTTTGACGCAAAGACGATTACGCAATCGGATATTGATACATACGGTCTTGGCGAATAACCAATAAATCTTCCGCCACCTGATAACAGGGAGTAAGATCAAGGCATCGTAAAAATATTGCTTCCCGCTTATTCTGCGGGGAATGGAGCGGGCCGGTCACATACTATGTATGTTCCTCGCCCATGCAACCGGGTTGGTGGAGTTCCCCGCAGAATTCAACGGAAGTTATTTTGGCGATGCCCAAGTATGTGCGATGCGGAGTATGCGGATATTTTCCGCATACCGAGCACTGCCATCTCCAGGAAACTACCAACGCTTAAAGGATGGTTACCTATGCAAAAAGACATTGTTTTATCCATGCGGAAAATATGCAAATCATTCCCGGGCGTACGCGCCTTGCAAAATGTGGATTTCACTCTTCGCAAGGGCGAAATTCATGCCCTGATGGGTGAGAATGGAGCCGGCAAGTCAACCTTGATCAAAGTTTTAACAGGCGTATTTCCGAAAGATTCAGGGCAAATCCATATAGAGGGTATTGACAAAGAAATTAGTGTAAAATCACCTCAAGAGGCTCAGAATTTAGGCATCAGTACGGTTTATCAGGAAATTACCCTTTGCCCCAACCTTACAGTTGCCGAAAATGTGTTTATCGGGCGGGGCAATTATAGTTTTGTTAATTGGCGAGCAATGGAAAAGAAAACGACGGAGATACTTGCCAAACTGAATATCCCGGCGAGAGCCTCTCAACAGCTTGACACCTGCTCGCTGGCTGTACAGCAGATGGTCGCCATAGCCCGAGCCGTGGACATGGACTGCAAAGTACTTATATTGGACGAGCCAACCTCCTCGCTCGACGAGCACGAGGTTGCAAAGCTTTTCTCTCTTATGCGCGGGCTGAAATCCCACGATGTCGGCATCATCTTCATTACGCATTTTCTTGAACAGGTTTATGAGGTATGTGACAAGATAACCGTTTTGCGCAACGGTGAGTTCGTAGGGGAGTACGAAATAAAGGATTTGCCGCGTGTACAACTCATTTCAAAGATGCTGGGCAAGGAACTTGACGATATTTCGTCACTGCAAAATCGAAAGGCATTACAAGTGAAGCCGGATGTTACACCCGTTTACGAGGCATTTGGATTATCAAGTGCCGAGGGTACAAAAGCGTTTGACTTTACAATTTGCAAGGGAGAAGTAAACGGGTTCACCGGGCTTCTTGGCTCTGGCCGCAGCGAAAGCGTGCGTACCATATTCGGCGCCGATAAAATTTCCGGCGGCAGGGTGAGGATAAACGGGAAAAACGTTAAAATAAAAAAACCAAAGGACGCAATGAAGCATGGAATCGGATATCTGCCAGAAGACAGAAAGCAGGACGGGATTATTGAGGATTTGTCCGTGCGTGAAAATATTATACTTGCCCTACAGGTAATGAAGGGCTTTTTCCGGCCGTTTTCCAAAAATGAGGCCGAAGCCTTTGCAGACAAGTACATCAAATTATTAGGGATAAAAACTGCTTCGACGGATACGCCCATAAGACAGCTCTCGGGCGGTAATCAGCAAAAGGTCATCCTTGCGCGCTGGCTGCTCACAAATCCAAAGTATCTTATCCTGGACGAGCCGACGCGCGGCATTGACGTCGGTACTAAAGTTGAAATACAAAAGCTTGTGCTCAAACTTGCCGAAGATGGTGTCAGCGTTACGTTTATTTCATCCGAAATAGAGGAAATGCTTCGCACTTGTTCGCGGCTCATCGTTATGCGGGATCGTAATATTGTCGGCGAATTGAGGGACGAGGACATGACACAAGCTAAAATTATGCAGACGATAGCGGGGGAGGCAGCTCAAAATGGTTAAGGGTATCAAAAAATTTGCGGGGTCTCAATTGATTGTCCCGTTGTTTGCGCTTTTTTTGCTGATTGTTTTTAACCTGATCAGGGATGTTTCATTTTTCTCCATATCCATTATAACCAACAATGATGGGAATACCGTTCTTTCAGGGAATCTGATCAGTATCATCAACGGCGCATCCGAGCTTGCTATTCTGGCAATCGGGATGACACTGGTAACATCATCATCAAGAGGACAGGATATCAGTGTTGGAGCAGCAGCGGCAATAGCGGGCAGTATTTTTGTCAGTGTGCTTCGCGGGAATCAAATTACAATACCGATTATTCTTCTCGCCTTTTTGGCAAGCTGTTTCGTCGCAATTCTTTTCGGCGCATTCAACGGCACATTGGTTGCCGCATTTAAGATTCAGCCGATGATTGCGACATTAATACTGTTTTCTGCCGGGCGCTCCATAGCTTATTGGATAAACGGCGGAGCAACACCTACTGTTTCCAGCCCGCTGTTAGTTGCTATCGGAGGTTTTATTCCGGGCATCATCATACCTACACCCATTCTTATTATGATCTTATTTGGTGTATTGATTGGGCTTGCCTTAAAATTCACCAATCTCGGATTATACACACAAGCGGTTGGAATCAACGAAAAATCGGCCCGCCTAAACGGAATCAATGCTGCCTGGATAAAACTGTTATCTTTTATGATACTGGGCGTCTGCGTTGCGATCGCAGGTTGTATCAACGTATGTAGAATCGGGCTGATCAACCATGAAACCATTCTTTTGGATATTGAAATGGACGCTATTCTGGCAGTCGCCATCGGAGGCAATAACCTGGGCGGCGGAAAATTCAACCTGGCAGGTTCGGTGATAGGAGCGTTCATCATTCAGGCCCTGACGATTACACTTTATGCCATGAAGGTTCCTTCCACAGCGGTAAAAGCCTATAAGGCGATTGTTATTATAGCCATCGTTGTACTTAGTTCGCCAATAGTAAAAGAATATGTCCTTCAACTGCGCGACAAGCTGATTAAAAAGCCGGCGAAAATAACGGAAAGCCTGTAAGGTAATTGTTATTATAGCGACGAGAATAACGGAGAATGAAAGATATGACAAATAAAAAAGATTTATTTGCCGGAATACCGGATAAAAAACGCAGGGAGCCTATTTCCAATACCAGTTTGCTCCTCCGAATAACGATTTTCACCTTCATTTGCATGTACGTACTTGCAATGCTGATCTGGCGCGGCGGATTTCTGAATCCTCAACAGTTCCTTGATCTTTTCAATAACAATGCATATTTGATCGTTATTGCCTGCGGACTGACTGCAGTCATGATAGCAGGAGGTATAGATATTTCGGGGGGAGGCATAACCGCGCTTGTGACCATGGTTTGCGTTGTTTATCTGGACAGCCGTGGAGGCAGTGTGATAGGCTCTCTGGGGATAGCTTTGGGTATAGGAATTGCGTTCGGACTGGTTCAGGGAATATTGATAGCCTATTTGGATATACAGCCATTTATTGTAACTTTAGCGGGTATGTTCTTCGCAAAAGGTATGATAACCATCGTCAGTGCTGTTCCGCACACAGCGGCAAATGAAGCCTTCCTCGCCCTGAAGCAATTTCGTTTCAAAATTCCGTTTATCGGTTTTTATGGAAAGAACGGCAACTTTATTCCCGCCAAAATTGAGATCGGCGTAATAGTAGCTATAGCTGTAGTATTGGTTATATGGGTAATTCTGAAATGGACACGATTCGGGCGAAACCTCTATGCGGTGGGAGGCAACAAACAGAGTGCTTTAATGCTCGGCATCAATGTAAAGCACACAAAATTCTGTTCCTATCTGCTGGCCGGGTTGTTATCCGGAATAGCCGGTTATTGCTATATGCTGCATACAGGGGCAGGAGACGCTGCCAATGCTTACATGGCAGAAATACAAGCGATTGCATCGGCAATTATCGGCGGAACATTATTAACGGGAGGCGTTGGCAGTGTAATCGGTACGCTTTTCGGGGTGATGATTTTAAAAACGATTACCAGTATCGTGGTTACTTCAGGGCTTAGGGAGCCTTATTGGCAGAGCATTACCACCGGGCTTATGCTGTGCTTCTTTATTCTGCTTCAGAGCGTTGTTCTGGCGTTTCGTGAAAAGGGCGGCTTTAAGCTGCAGCTGCCGGAATGGATGAAATTAACGAGCAAAAAATCCGGGAAAGATCATGTATCCGGAAAAGATTTGACATAACAGCGGAAAGGGATCTGTAATATAATAATGAATAGATGTCTCCAACCTCAAGGGCTCTTTCCGGCAATTTCAACAAAAACTGCTTGCTTGGCGGCTGGAAAAATTTTTGCTTGCACTTGGAATTTGAAGTGTCCAATGGGACAATTGATATTATACGGCAGACTATGAAAGAACCAGTTGATAAACTGGTTCTTTCTCATTATAATATAATGTAGTATTTTTATATTATGTAAAACGGTTTATTAATCGTAACCTTTTCTCATTGTATACAGCAGAACGGGAGGATGGAAAGAATGCCTATCACCGAGATTTTATCGCGTAATGCCGATAAATATGGATCGGAAATATGTCTGACAGAAATAAATCTGGATCTTCAGGACAGTCATAATGTCATCTGGAAGGAATATGAACTGATAGAAAACAACCCTGCAGGAGAATACCGCCGTGAAATGACATGGCGGGTCTTTGATGAAAAAGCGAATAGAATGGCTAATCTATTGCTTAAAAGAGGAATAGGAAAAGGGGATAAGGTGGCTATCCTTCTAATGAACTGTCTGGAGTGGCTTCCGATCTATTTTGGAATATTGAAGGCTGGTGCTATTGCCGTACCGTTAAACTTCCGTTACACTTCGGAAGAAATAAAATATTGTCTGGGTTTATCCGAAACAATTGCATTGATTTTCGGGCCTGAATTTATAGGCAGATTGGAATGCATTTATGATCAGATACCGAAAGTGAAGACATTGCTTTTTACAGGTGAAAATCGCCCCTCCTTTGCTGAGAACTATGATCGCCTTGCTGCCAATTGTTCCTCTGAAGCACCGAGGATAGAACTTTCCGATGAGGAGGATGCTGCAATTTATTTTTCTTCAGGGACGACAGGTTTCCCAAAAGCGATTTTGCATACGCATTTGAGCTTAATGTCGGCTTGCTATACTGAAAACAAACATCATGGTCAAACGCGCGGAGATAATTTTTTATGTATTCCTCCGTTATATCACACAGGTGCAAAGATGCATTGGTTCGGAAGTCTGCTTTCGGGAAGCAAAGCTGTACTGTTGCGCGGTATCAGACCGGAATGGATACTTAAAACGATCTCTGAGGAGAAAATAACAAATGTATGGTTGCTGGTTCCCTGGGCTCAGGATATCCTGGATGCCATAGACCGGGGAGAGGTGAAACTGGAGGATTACGAGCTTTCACAGTGGAGATTGATGCATATCGGCGCCCAGCCGGTTCCGCCCAGCTTGATTCACCGTTGGAAAAAATACTTCCCCAACCATCTTTATGATACAAACTATGGACTGAGTGAATCAATAGGCCCCGGATGTGTCCACCTGGGCGTTGAGAATATACACAAAGTCGGAGCAATCGGAATACCGGGTTATAACTGGGAAGTCAGGATTACGGACGAGAATGGCTATGAGGCAGTCCAGGGACAGGTCGGAGAGTTGGCGGTCAAAGGACCGGGTGTGATGAAATGCTATTATAATGACCCGCAGGCAACTGCTGCTTCAATCAAGGATGGTTGGCTGTTTACAGGAGATATGGCACGTATGGATGAAGACGGCTTTATCTATTTGGTCGACCGTAAGAAAGATGTGATCATCAGTGGCGGTGAGAATATTTATCCGGTACAAATTGAAGATTTCCTCCGGTCACATGAAGCAATTAAAGACGTAGCAGTCATCGGATTACCGGACAAGCGTCAAGGCGAAATTGCCGCGGCGATTATTGAACTGAAGACGGGCTGCACTTGCTCTGAAGAGGATATTGAAGCTTTCTGCGCTCCGATGCCGCGCTACAAGCGACCCCGGAAAATTATTTTCGATAAAGTCCCGCGTAATCCAACCGGTAAGATTGAAAAACCGCGGCTGAGGGAAAAATATGGAGCATCGACGCTGATAGCATCTCAGATGGAGAGCTGATATTGATACAGAATGTCTTGGAGGGGATGGCGATGGACTACCAATTGCTTGTGAGCTCTGCGGTCGAGGCAAAAAACAATTCGTATTCGCCGTATTCAAAATTCAGGGTAGGTGCTGCATTACTCACGGATACGGGAGAAATATTCGCAGGAGCCAATATTGAAAACATCTCGTACAGTGCAGGAATCTGTGCTGAAAGAGTTGCTTTCGGCAAGGCTATCTCCGGGGGACACAGGGGTTTTGTCGCAATTGCTGTAGCCAGCGACGCTGAAGACTTCATTTACCCGTGCGGTATCTGCAGGCAGTTTATGGCTGAATTTGTTTCAAAGAAATTTGTGATCATCTGCAGTAAACGTAATGGTGAATTCAAAGAACTTACATTGGAAGACCTGCTTCCCAATTCGTTTGAAAATTGGGTGAAATAACCGGAACAAAATCAGCGAAAGACGCTCAAATAATCGGGAAAGCCCATTTTATAAGTAATATGGAAGCGGGTTTTTGATTTGCAGCAATATCTTCTGCCAGTAGTATTCGGGCATTTTTATTAATACCGGTATGATTTTCCCTATCGGTACCTCCATATTTTCTCGTCGTAGAAGCATCTGCCCGGGTATTACCCTTGAAAAGTTCGCTTGCTTATTTTCCCGGGCATTATCCTTTTCTTGTTTCTCCAAGCACTTGTCCGATTCTTTCAATCAGGATATGAGGATTGATGGGTTTAACTATATAACCCTGGATGCCCATTTTTTTTGCCTTAACGACATTCACCCTGTCGGAATGCTGGGTCAGCATGATAACAGGGATTTCTTTAAATCTGTCAACAGCACGTATTTTATCAACAAGATCGAAACCGTTTTCATCATTTAATGATAAGTCCATTAAAATTATATCAACGAGTACACCATATTCAACCATGGAATTGAACGTGCCGAATTCGCTTCCTGCTTCCCGAACAGTAAACCCTTCTTTTTGCAGTATAACGTTTACCTCTCTTCTAATGGAGGAAGAATCATCTACAACAAGTACGACTTTTCCCGTCAGATCTGACATCGGCGTTCTCCTTTAAAGCTTGTAATAGTTAATGATATCTCCGGAGGCTTCTATTATTTCATCTACAAGCCTGTTTAACGAAACTCCCAAATCTTCCAATTTACCTTTTTTAAGCAGCAGATCCAGTTCTATCGACTGTGTAAAGGCTTTTACCGCCATGTAGCTGCTCGTGATACCTTTAATGTTATGTACGGTTTTTGCCAGGCTTGCGAAATCCTTATTTTGAAACTGTATAAGAATTTTTTCCTTTTCTTCCAGAAGCTCTTCCAGAAAGCCTTTGTAAAGCTCTTTCAGCGTAGTGTCATCCAAGTCTGTTTCGACTTTGAATTTTTCAAAATCAACTGAGCTGTTATTACTCATAGATACCTCCGGACAAATATATTCTCATTTTAACATGCCGGAACGTATCATAAAAGCGTTTCATTAAAAGGCAATGATATTTTTTAATGACTTAAGAATGAAGAGTTTAACATGAACTGGAAAAGATTCAGAAAAAGATTCAGAAAAAGATTCAGAAAAAGATTTATGGATAAGACTGGTTGTATTGTTACAGGCAGTTTGGTAAAATAGTCTATATAGAATTCTGAATTACGGGTTTTGCTGTTTTGATTTTGCTAATGTATCTGATGTGTTCAGGAGGATATATGAGCTTACTTGTACAAGTCAAAGAATTATTTCTTAAAATATACAGTATTGATTATCTTTTGAAATGCAAAGTCGATGAAGCATCCGAAAAAATAGTCAAATTATCTCCGCTGTCCGGGAAAGTCGATATGTTTACTGTGTATGATCCTGCGGTCATTATCTTTTGTGTCGATAAGCAAATGTACACGTTACCTGCAGATGTGGAAAGCATTGATAAAACTCTGGGCCAGGTTGTATTCACACGACCCGAGAAAGAGGTGGAGGAGGATCGGCGGATATTTGACAGATATCCTGTATCGTTGACCGTCAGTGCCCGCCGGAAATTCTCCAGTAAACGGCTGCATCTGGTTGCAAAAAACCTAAGTATGTACGGAATGTGTGTCGTATCCCAATCCGAGATGGATATCGACGAACTGATTGACATAGATCTGATTACCGACAGGAACATGTTCTACTTCAACGGCAAGGTGATTTGGAGAGAAAAACTGGGGGATGGGTTTGAATACGGTCTTCAGCTGACCCATTTCGATATAGCTACCAAACAATCCTTCGAAGGGTATTTGGAAAAACAGCAGTCCGAATACTTAAAAATGCTCTCTAAAGCCAGATAATAAAGCCTCGGAATCCAACCCTGCGGATCACAGGTTTCTAAAAAATTCCAGATTGCTTTCCAGAATCGGGTCAAGTATTCCATTTGCTTTAATGTATCTGTTATAGCGGTTTTCCAGATCCTTGCTCTGCTTTGCTTTTTGATTCCTCATCATGTTTACCATATCCAGGTAAATCGGCTGTCTACCCAATTGTTCCCTGATTGGTTTCGAAAATGGACAATGCTTGAACAGAATCGTTCGTGCGACCTTGTTCAGGCGGGGATTGCTCTTTGCCTCGTTATTGATCCATAGTTCATAGTCGGCAGTGAAAATATCTCTTGTCCTGTTATGATATTTCGTTATCTGCGATTTCAGCTTTTCTTTGCCTTCATCTGTCAGATCGCGGTTCTTGCGATAAAATTGGATGTAATCGGTATAATCAGAGGTAAGGGAACTCTGAGTAACGTCATTCCATGCCGATCCCATCATTGTCCTGCACAATTCCCATCTGAAGTTCCCGACGAGTCTGACAAGCAGGTCATCCAGATTCTCATCTGTGAAAACAGGAATAAGCAGTCTGCCTGGTGCGCTTCTAACCCTGCCGGTAATCTCCTGCCACATAATTGCTCTCGAGCCGTAGACCGGTATCAGTATGAAATCAGGCAGGACCTGCATCATAACGGTTTCTTTCTCAATACCCAGAGTCGGATTCCTATAGTTTATTTCCCTGTGGAAAGCAGAATAGTCGATCTCCAGTATTCTGCCCAACTTTTCATTTATCAGCGCGGGGGTGACATGGGAACGGGCAGGATTTCTTGGAGCCATATCCATGTGAAGGATCGGAAAGTACGTGGAAATCTGTCCCTGACAGAGTTTATGATTTGTGGAAAACACATTGTTTGTTTCAAAGGTCAGCCTGCCGTCGGTATCATTATCGTAAGCCATTTTATCCTTGTCGGCGACCTTGCCCTGCTTCTTCAGTTCACGGAAGACATCAAAATAATCCTGTCCGAATTGATTGATGGAAGGGTCCTTTTCCATATTCGCAATCTTTGTAAACCAATCCGCCATATAGTATACATTTTGACTGCCATTTGCATTTTCCATTCCGGCAAGCTTATAGAGCGCAAGAACCTGATCATTGTTCAACAGCCTTTCATCCATATACCCAAAGGACAGGAACATCTTAATAAGCCGGGAATCATCCTTTGTACGGCAGGCTTTTTTAAATACCGCCTTGTAGATGTTAAAAAACGTTTCTGATACGGCATTCCGGATATTTTTTGCGGCTTCAGTGGAAGAAAGCCTGTCCTTCAGGTTTTTGAAAGCTGCAAGGTTCATCATGAATCCTGTGGCTATCTCATTGGATATCTCAGAATACTCGATTATTTTTCTTGCACTGTCTTTCAATTCGTCCGGAAGGCTTTGAGAATTGCCGAATGTATCTGAAACAAAAGATATATCCTCATTGCCAGTCATAAATGTCTTGAATGAAGCGATTGAATTCATGTGGGAATGCTCGAGAT
>JAEWQC010000017.1 GCA_023399355.1 Bacillota bacterium
GTGTATATGCCTTGTATTATTTACAATAGTTGGAATACTTATGTAAAAAATTTTCAAATTCAAGACACTAAGGGCAAGAATTCCGGCTGTGATTCTTCCGCTCATAGTACTTTCAATGATTCGCGCAGTACATACTCATTCCTGGCGGTTGACCCGGCGCATATTTACGCAAATCGCAGGAGTGCATTATTCAAACACTCCGGAGATTTCCTTCATTTTGTCGACAATTCCGATGTGTTGAGGGCAATGGCCTTCGCATGCACCGCAGGCAATACAGTCAGAAGCCTTTCCTTTTTCTTCTGTCAGCCATCTGTAATGTCCTTTTGAACCTTCCAGATTCTGATATATTGTATAGTTATTGTAGCCTTCAAATATCCCGGGAATGTTGATTTTTTGAGGGCAGCCATCCACGCAGTATTTGCAGGATGTACAAGGTATGACTGGCAGTTTCTTCAACTCTTCCACCACTTTTTTAAGAGTCTCGGACTCTGCTTCCTGCAGGGGTTGAAAATTCGTCATATAGCTTAAATTGTCATTCATCTGTTCCAGATTCGACATACCGCTGAGCACAGTAATTATTCCATCCAGCGACGCAGCATAACGGACTGCCCAGGAAGCAATCGACATGCCGGGATTTGCCGTTTTCAAAATCGATTGGACCTCAGGACTCATCACAGACAGAGCGCCACCTTTCACAGGCTCCATCACAATAATCGGCTTATTGTGTTTCAGGGCCGTCTCATAACAAAGCCTGGACTGTATGGAATCGTTATCCCAATCGGTATAATTAATCTGCAATTGAACAAATTCAGCTTCCGGATGTTCCCTCAGTATACGGTCCAAATGCTTGGCCTTATCATGGAAGGAAAACCCGATGTGCCTGATTAAGCCCTCCTCTTTCTTTTCCTGAATGAATTTCCAGGCTCCGACCTTTTCTATTGCTTCAAGCATATCCTCATTCAGTGCATGTAGAAGGTAAAAATCAAAATAACCTGCTCCTGTCCGCTCCAACTGCGTATCAAAGATCTTCTGCATATCGTCATAGTCTTTAACAGACCAGAGTGGCAGTTTGGTAGCCAACTGGAACGATTCTCTGGGATACCGCTTCACAATCGCCTCCCTGGCGGCTACTTCCGATTTCCCGTTTATATACACATATGCCGTATCAAAGTAAGTGAATCCTTGTTTCATAAAACGGTCCACCATTTTTATCGTCTGCTCCAGATCGACATCTTCTCCGTTCATCGGCAGGCGCATTAGTCCAAATCCCAGTTTTGGGATTGCTCTTCCCAAATAGTTGCTACTCATTTTTCATTCCTCCATTTTCCGTTAAAATAAATAGGACAATTATACTGCATTACATGGACTTGGCTGTCTGAAGTTAATCGACTGTACGTTCATAATGCGCAATCTTTTTGTCCAGACGTTCAAGCGTTTTCTCCATTTCTTCCAACCGTGCACGGAGCTGTCTGCGTTGCCCGATCAGCAACTCTTTTCTTGCTTCTATGGTTTCGTCCCCCAGTTGAATCAATGCTGTGTACTCCAACAACGCTTCGATTGGAAGACCTGCGCTGCGCATGCATTTGATGAATTCCACCCATTTGCAGTCCTCTTCCGAGTAATCCCTGTTCCTCCTGTGATTGCGGTTGATTGGGGAAATCAGTCCAATGCGTTCATAATAGCGAAGAGTATCCTGCGGAATTTCATATTTTTCACTCACTTCTGAAATTGTCAAGGAAGTTCACCTCCAATATTTGATATCATACCACTTGGAGCCAACTCCAAGTCAAGGGGAAATGAAAATTTCATTATAAATAAAAGGGTAACTTCTTGATTGTAACAGTTCATTCGTGTTTCAAGATTAAAGGCTTGAACAACTTTTGATAGGATTTTCGTAGCAAGTGGATTCCTACAAATCGATTACAAAACAATGGAGATGATTCCTGACGGAATATAAATTTCCGGCTCCTTTTGACCGTTCCCTTTGTTGTGTTATAATACAGATAAAAATTGCGAAAGAATGACGGGTTTCAGTATGAATAGACAAGTACCTAAAAGTGAATTGGATCAAAGACTCGAAAAATTCAGGGAGGAAATGGATAAGAGAGAGCCGGAATGGGAACTGGCTTTAATCATAAGCAAAGTGAACCAGTATTATTTTACGGGAACGATGCAGGAGGGGCTCCTTTTCATAATGCGGGATGCCAAGCCGACATTTCTTGTTCGCCGCAGCTATGAACGTGCGGTGGATGAGTCGCTTTTTACAAATATCCAGCCGATGGAGACATACCGCGATGCTGCTGCAGCTCTTGGCAAGCTGCCTGCCACGGTACACCTGGAGTCGGAATTTGTTCCTCTGGCTATGTTTGAGAGGCTCAGGAAATATTTTGGCTTTACAGCCTTCAAATCTCTGGAAGCCTCCATTATGAGTATCAGATCCATAAAAAGCCGGTACGAGCTGGATCTGATGATCAAGGCTGGCGAAATGCACAGGAAGGTCATTGAAGAACGGGTCCCGGCTTTGCTCAAAGAGGGAATGACGGAAGGAGACCTGACGTCAGGTATATTTACCGCACTGCAGCAGGAAGGCCATCATGGGGTTGCCCGTTTCGGCATGTTTGATACGGAAGTACTCCTTGGACATATCGCTTTTGGTGTAAGCTCCCTCAATCCGACTTATTTCAACGGTCCCGGCGGGAATTACAGCGCCAGCCCCGCCGTACCGATGATGGGAAGCGATGAACACAGGCTTTCGAAGGGTGACCTGGTCTTTATAGACACAGGCTGCGGCTGCCAGGGTTATCATTCCGACAAGACCATGACATACGTATTTGGACGTCCGCTGCCTCAATATGCGGTTCAATATCATCAAAAATGCCTTGATGTGCAGGAAAGAATCGCTGAAATGCTCAAGCCGGGGGAAATTCCGTCCAATATATACAATACGGTCATGAGCAGTCTGGATGACGACTTCCTGCAAAATTTCATGGGCTTTAAAAACAGAAAAGTAAAATTCCTCGGGCACGGGATCGGACTGCAGGTGGATGAACTCCCCGTGCTGGCAAAGGGTTTCGACGGGCCGATCTGCGAGGGTATGGCATTTGCCGTCGAACCGAAGTTCGGTGTGGAAGGCATTGGCATGGTAGGAATAGAAAACACCTTCCTGGTCACCCCCGAAGGCGGCAGATGCATCACCGGCAACCACCCCGGCTTGATGCTTGTGGAATAACAAAACCATACCCATATATGCCATATAAATCCATTTGGCGCCAGTAGATAATAACAATGATTTTTACAATGCCAACTCACTGATTTCAGTGACTTTCGTTGTTTCCCAAGCTAAAAAGCAAGTTGGTTTCCCGTATTTCCAGGGTGTGCAAAGCAGAAATAATTGTGGATATGTTTCCGTGGATGTTCCACGTTGAGACGGTAATTCTGATGACAAAATGTGGTTCTGAGGGCAAATGAGGCACTTCGACCACAACATCTTGTGGTTTTAGGACTAAAAATTGGAAGAATTTAGGGCGAAAATGTCATCTGTCTGAGGCTTGTTTTTAAGGCATAAACATAGATGACAAAGGAAATTTTAATGATATTACCCCGAATTCAAAAAAAGCAGCGCTTCGAGCGCAACCATAAATGTTTACAATTTGAATAGTAAATAGGCGAAGTCTTTTGTGAAATTATCAAAGGGCTCCGCCTATTTTTATAGAAGAAGGAGGAATAGAAGATATGGGAAATAAAAAAGTATTCGTAATACCGCCTGCAAGTACCTTCAGCAGATATGTAAGAGCGAGAGATGGAATGCTGAGGCTTGCTCTTTATACTGAAGGGCAGGTACCTCTTGCGGCTGTTCAAATTCGTTTCGCAGCCGTATTGAAACCAATGAAAAATTTACGGGTGGCAGGAGTCTATTCCGACGATGGCAACTCGGGTAAAAATGATTTTAGAAAGCTACTGAAGCTATACGAAGGCAGAAAGGTTGATATGATAATGTGCAGATCCCAGGAAGATTTACCTGAAAAGATGACGCTGTTAAATGAAATCGGAGTTCCGATTTATGTTTTGGAGGAAAGCAGGATCATTGATAATGAAACGGCTGGCGATTCTTTAGTTGATACCCTTCGCTATTATGCTTGAATCTATTAAAGCTGCAGCATTAAGGTCAGCAAACCTGCTCGCTCTGCACACAATCTACGGCTTATAGTGCAGAAGCATTCATTTTAGGCAAAATTCAGTCTTAAATTCTGCCCAGTTCGCTTGACTTCTGCATAATTTATATATAAAATTATGCATAATAACGATGAGATATGCAGAAAGAGAGTGAGCTTATGCGAGAATCCAACTACAGTGTCATACCCAATGAACTGTTCTGCAGCGATATCATGAATTTGGTATCAGCCATACATGAGTACAAAGGAAAACAGGAATTATTTATTGATGCAAAGCAGGATATTTTGAATGCTATGCTTGAAATTGCCAAGGTGCAAAGCACCGGCGCATCCAACAGAATTGAAGGCATATATACTTCAGATGAACGTCTTGACGCCATTGTCAGGGAGAAAGCTGAGCCGCGCAACCGTTCAGAATCTGAAATTGCCGGTTACCGGGAAGTTCTTCAATTAATTCATGAAAACTATGATTACATGGCTCCGAGAGTGAATGTCATACTGCAGCTCCACAGGGATCTTTATCAATTCAGCTCGTCAGCATCAGGTGGAAAGTTCAAGAATTCCGATAATTTTATTACTGAAACCGACATTGACGGTAATAATAGAATCCGTTTTCAGCCGCTGCCCGCTTTTGAAACACCGGATGCCATGGAGAGGCTGACAAATGCATTTATTGAGGCTATAAATGCGGAAACACACGATCCTCTGCTTTTGATTCCCTTATTTGTTCTGGATTTTCTCTGCATACACCCCTTCAATGATGGAAACGGTAGAATGAGCAGGCTGTTGACACTTTTGCTGCTTTACCGCTCCGGGTATATTGTTGGAAAGTATATAAGCTTGGAAATGATCATCGAAAAGACAAAGGAAACCTACTACGAAACGCTGCAGGAAAGCTCCCATCTGTGGCAAGAGAGCAAAAACGACAAGCTGCCGTTTGTGAAGTACTATCTGGGAGTTATCCTGAGTGCTTATAAAGAATTTTCATCAAGAGTAGAGCATTTACAAAACCGGAGTTTGTCAAAACCAGAGAGAATAAGGCTGCTGTTTGACAATACCCTCAAGAGGCTTTCTAAGAGGGACCTACTTGAAAAATGCCCGGATATAAGCACTTCAACCATCGAAATCGCACTGGCGGGACTGCTGAAAGAGGGATACATCATAAAAACAGGTGCAGGTAAAAATACTGCATACATTCGAAATACGGAATACACACGATAAAATCCAGCAAAAGAAAGGAGGGCATAACTAAATGACCAAAAAAGCGTATCATTATCTATTAATGATCAGCGGTGTTATTTGTGGGTATGTCATGATAAAATCGTTCTTCTTTATTCAAACAAGACCGGTGCGAACAGACGTGATTCAAGGTGTTCTCGTTGGTTTCGGGCTGGCGCTTGTAACGGCCCATATTACTGCAAAACTGAAGGCTACGAAGGTCAACGGGTGGACCACCATGTTTAGATTGAGCGCACCTGGCAACGGCATGTTCATGCGAGCCGCGTGTGCGTTAGCCTTTCCTGGACCGGTAAACATACCGCAAGAAGCGATGTACTGGACCACATCTGAAGATGGCTTGGGTCATGACCTCTCCGGAGACCATGGCTACATTATGCACTTTCCTTCGGGTGCACTCCCTCAGAATAATGCGTTCTGGTCACTGACCATGGGTGATGCGAAGAATCGCTTTTTGGAGAATTCAATCAATCGGTATAGTGTGAGTGATAGGTCGGGCCTCATACCAAATGCCGACGGATCTGTTGATATTTACATTCAGAATATCGCTCCGGCAGGTCGTGAATCCAACTGGCTGCCTGCGCCCTCCGGTAAATTCATTCTCTGGTTACGCGTATATATACCTGGCGCGACAATTCTGGACGGAAAATACGACGTGCCGCCAGTTGTGGAGGTGAAATGATGGAACACTTGAGATATGAGCATTTGCTTGTTTTCGGTTCGTTCATGGTCGCAACATGGTTCATTCTCATCTACTTCTTACCGCGCATGCTTCTACACGTATTCAAGAGGGCGATTCTCGTTCAAGGGTTTGGTGACGGACCAATCCCAATTAATACGCTCTATACACAGCCTCAAGCATCATTTGAAGACCCCCTTCATGCATCAAGCTCAAACCTAATGACTACTGGTGTCAACCGAGACACGCTCATCACAATAGGCTGGTTAGACCTTGGTAAAGGGCCGCAAATCTTGCATGTGCCGGACATGGCTGAGCGATATTACATCGTGCAGTTCACCGATCCGTCGAAAAACACTAACTTCGCCTACGTCGGCAAACGTACTACACGAACCGAGGCGGGAGTCTACCTCATCTGTGGTCCCGGCTGGAAAGGAACTGTGCCGCAGGAGCTGCCACCGATTTCTTCGCCAAATAATTCGGTGCTCATTATAGGCCGAGTTTTAGTCGCCGGTGACAGCGACCTCCAGACCGCATATGAACTTGCGAAGCAGATACAGTTATCTCCGTTGACATCGACATAGTGCATGTCAAGTTCCTGCTTGATGTAAAAGTGAAGTAGGGCAAGGACAGAGTAAAATTATCATTAAGGAGCGTGAGTGAAATGTGGCAATGCCCAAAATGCGGACGGGAGTTCAAAAATACCAATCAAGACCACTTTTGCGTGAAGCCAAACAGCATTGACGAATACATCGCCGCACAACCGGCTGATGTGCGACCTCTGTTGCAACGTATCCGGGAAACTATCCGGGCAGCCGCACCGGAAGCAACAGAGAAAATCTCGTGGCAGATGCCGACGTTCTGGCAGAGGGAGAACCTCATTCACTTTGCGGCATTCAAGAAACACATCGGGCTGTACCCAGGCGGTGAAGCAACGGCTGTATTTGTGGAGCGGCTCGCAGGATATAAGACCAGTAAAGGAGGAATTCAGCTACTGCTTAGCAAGCAGATTGATTATGAACTCATCACTGACATCGTGCGGTGGAGGGTAAAACAAGTGGAGGGATTATAGTGGCAGAAATTTCAACCGAAGAGTTAAGCGAAGCGCATCGTGCCTTGCTGTCCACGCTCCACAAGTGTGAGAAGATGGATGCCACGAAATTGGGCAAGTCGCAGCAGACCCTTCTTGAACGGCGAATCGCCGCCTTGAAGGTTGCACTGACACTGATTGAGAAAGAACAAAGTCAAAAAGAACAGGGAGAGAAATCGATATGAAACCGAGAATATTTACGACTGCGTTTTCTAACGTCTACCCGCTACTCGTCAAAAAGGCGGAGCGCAAAGGACACACCAGATCAGAGGTTGATACTGTGATTTGTTGGCTGACGGGATATGACGATTCTGGCTTGCAAGCACAAATTATGAAAAATATCGATTACGAAACTTTCTTTAACGAAGCGCCGCAGATAAATCCCAACACTGCCAAAATTACAGGAGTGATTTGTGGGCATCGGGTTGAGGAAATTGAAGACCCGCTCATGCAGAAGATCAGGTGGCTTGACAAACTGATTGACGAATTGGTAAAGGGCAAGTCAATGGAGAAGGTTTTGAGGAGTTAAATTTCAGATTTTACTCATAATATAACAATCAATAAATTTGGAGGAAGGATTGTATGAGTATAAGATTTGATCCAAATAACATTGTTATTAAACTCTGTATAATGGGGATGAGTTCAGAAGATAGTGGGAACGTAGATGAAGCAAGCACGATGTTTCATAAAGCATGGAATGAAGCAACAGATGACTATGAAAGGTTTATTGCGGCTTATCATTTAGCTCATCTACAAAAGAATATTGCAGACAAGCTGAAATGGATGGAAACGTCTTTACAGTGTGCACTAAATATAAATGATGAGAATGTAATGAGTGCATACTCAACTTTATATTTAAACATTGCTAAATGCTATGAGGAGCTGCGTGACTCAGATAATGCAAAAAGAAATTTTGAATTATCTGAATTATATAAAGGTGCGCCTTCTGATAAAGGACCGTTTTATCATGGGACTAAAGCAGATTTAATGGTTGGTGATTTACTAACAGCAGGCGGAATTTCAAATTACAAGCCTGAGCTTACCATGAATCACATTTATTTCACAGCTAATGCCAATGGTGCAGGACTTGCAGCAGCATTAGCAAAAGGAGAGGGAAAAGAGCGCGTTTATATAATAGAACCAACAGGTGAATTTGAAAACGACCCTAATGTTACTGACAAGAAATTTCCAGGTAACTTAACACGTTCTTATCGTTCAAAAGAACCTTTAAGAATTATTAGAGAAAAAACAGAGTGGACGAAACTGACAACTACGGAGCTAAGCAAATGGCGCGAAAATTTAGCCAGAAGCAAGGGTGAAATTATTAACTGAACATATTTCAAATCTTATGCACAATATTCTAATAAAATAATGCATAAGTGCCATTTGCTGTGCAGAAATAGAATAAAATAATTCATTGGTACAACTACAATGTCATTTTCAATGCTGCAGCGGATGGTGAGAATCTCCACCCTACCCTTGAGGATATAAAAAAGATGACGGTATAAATATGCAAAATATCATTTCAAACGGCATAATTTGTGGCATATTTACATAAAATTTACATAAAATTCGATTGATATGTTCCCATGTACGGGGCACGTTGAGTGTGTGGTTCTGATGACGAATAGCGGTTTGGAGGATAAATAAGACGAGCCAACCACTATATGTAGTGGTTTCAAAGTAAAAAATGAGCAAAAATCGGGCTGAAAAAGTGCAAATTTTGGCCCGTTTTTTGACCGTTTCTATAGATGACAAAGGGTAGTTGGAGGGAGGCGACCTCCAAAATTACAATTTCATAGAGGAAAATTCAAAGGCATCAGGGTAGCAGATCTTGTGCCTTTATGTTATTCAGTATGCTTTTAGCTGTCCTCTGAGGAACAGCCGAAAGATTGCTAATAATACATTTTACTGCGCTCCTGGCAATAATTTATCTTTTTTTGTTGAAACGAATCCCCTAAAGATATAAAATGAAGCTATGTAAAATTGTGAATTTTGTACAAATATATTGCGGGGGAAAAATGCTAATGAGTAAGAAGGCAAAGGTGTTTTCTGTATTGCTGGCTATGATGATTATTTTTTCACTGTTTCCAACAATTCCAGCTTATGCAGCAGACTTTACGGCTACGATAACGACAAGCGGTGAGTGGACAAAAGCTGTTAGCGAAATTTATGCCGGTAATACAATCAGCGGGTATGACAATATTTATTGCACCAACTTAGTTGTGTCAAATGGGGGCAATGCGGCCAATGCACATGTATATATAAATGGCGGAAGCATGAACTATAATAATCTGGAAATGGGCTTTGGCGGCAACAATAATGCCATAGCTTATGACGGTACTGAAACACTTAAATTCACAGCGTCCAGTGCCGGCACATATTCGTTCGATATCTACGCCTTTGATACTGACGCCACAAAAAATATCACGATAACTGTTACCGGCGGCAATTGTACAATGACTTTTAATTCGGAGGGTGGCAGCACGGTTAACGCAAAAACTATCAGCAGCGGCGGCACGGTAGCCAAGCCCGGCGACCCCACCAGAACCGGCTACACCTTTGGCGGCTGGTACGCCGGTGACAACGGAACGGGCAGTGCGATTACTTTCCCCTACACGTTGACAGCGGACAAAACCGTCTACGCA
>JAEWQC010000093.1 GCA_023399355.1 Bacillota bacterium
TATCTGGTCGGCAGGAGGTTTGAGGTAAAGCACGTAAATCCGGCTTATACCAGCGCCGTAAGGCTTGCAAACCCCATCATTCACAAGGATGACTCCTATGATGCCTATTGTGTAGCGAGGGTACTCCGGGATATGGTGGACACTCTACAGGATGCCAGGCATGAGGATATATTCTGGACTATCCGGCAGATCGTGAAAAGACGGGATTTAATTGTGAAGAGCAATGTCATGAACAAGAACCAGCTGCACAGCCAGCTTTCCTACAGCTATCCGTCCTACCGAAAGTTCTTTGCCCTGATTGACGCCAAGAGCGCCATGTGCTTCTGGGAGAACTACCCATCGCCGGAGCATGTGAAGGCTACCACTCCAGAAAAGATATATGAAACCATAAAGCCAGTCCATCAGGCATTGAAGATGCAGCGCATCCATGAGATTCTTGCTATGATTGAAAAGGATGGAGATACAAGGAAGGACTATCAGCAGGAAAGGGATGTTATTGTCAGAAGCATCGTGAAGGAAATCAGGCACAACAAGGAACTAATTGGCGAGATTGACGATGAACTGCGAAAGCTCTTGCCATTGACGGGCTATAAGCTGCATACCATGCCCGGCATTGACCTTGCAACCGAAGCGCAATTAATATCCGAAATCGGAGATATTAACCGTTTCCCCGACTCTGACAAGCTTGCCCGATTCATGGGGCTGGCTCCTGTGCAATTCAGCTCTGCCGGAAAGGGCAAAGACCAAAGGTGCAGGAATGGCAACAGAGCATTAAATGCCATATTTCACTTTCTTGCTATTCAGATGGTGGCAATTTCGCCGTCAGGAAAGCCAAGGCATCCGGTATTCAGGGAGTATTTTGAACAGATAGTTATACTCGTCTTTGTAATTACTTATTCCAGAACCAGTTGCCTCCCTAATAGCTACGGCTTGCTGGTGCCAATAGTCTTTGGCTTCTTCAGTTTTTGCCGAATAATAGTATTGTGTATATTGTAAAATCATTGCTTGATCGTCCGTGCTCAAATTAACATCACAGGCCTGGACATGCCCAGTTGGATCGGTATAAGTAATGGGGTTGTTACTACAATAAGTATAGAGGTTGAGTGACAAAGGGTCGTTGGGGTCTCCTGTATAAGTATCCTCAGATAAGAACCTTGCTATCTTCGAATCGTAATACCTCGCGTTCAGGTAGTACAGCCCAGTCTCCGCATCATACTCCTTAATAGCATTGCTAAACTTCCATATAAATCAGCACCTTTCCGGTGCCGGTTTTGTCAAGGTACAAGAAAGGAGCTTTATCAAAAAGCCCCCTGTAATTTGCTGCTATCAGGCGTTTGCTGCTCCGCCCTTTATGACACGGATTTCTACATCCTGTTTTTCAACTTTTCCCTTCAAGTCAACGATATCTTCCATAGTCTTAGCTACAACCTCAGTAATGCCGTCAATCTTTTTATTCAATTGCCGGAATTCTTCTTTATTGCCCTTACTCAATAGTTCGATTTTGTCGTTTATGGATGCAAAGCCAGTATCCGTCTTTCTTTCCAGATTTGCAAGGCCGGTATCCGTCTTCCTTTCCAAGTTGTTTAACTTTTCAAGGATTTCCTTCAGTATTTCTTCCATACTCACACGCTCCCTTTACGTAAAATATTTTATCAAACCAGTAGTGAGATTACTATAGGACTTCTGTCAACATTTTTGTATCCGGTTCCCTGTACTCCGTTTTGTTCTTTATCATGCAATAGATGATGTTGAGGCTTGGAGCAATCCAGCCTCTTTTATTTAAGTGTCTCCCGCCGTCACCCGCCGCCGCATCCCCTTGGCTCCCGTGTGCAGCGGCCTCTGCAGTGCCCGTCGTATCCATTTCCCTGTGTTCCTGTTCCGGCACCGTCGCTCCGTTGAGCGACCTCCGCAAACGGGCAGGCGCGGGAACCGCCTATCCCGGAGGGTAGATTGCCTGTTAATCCACTAACTATTACAAATAACATCATAATGTCACAAACATTGTATAATATTCCTTTTCCTTTAAATGTAATAATGATATAATTCGTATAGCATATTGAAAATTTTGAAAGAAATAGAAGTCGAATTATATTTATTATAGGAACTCAATTCCGGGAGGACAAGCTTGTGAGGAAAATGAAAGTCTTATCAATGTTGCTGGTTATTTTACTTATAGCAACGCAATTGCTTCCTATTCCGTACATATCGGATGTTCAATTGGTTTCGAATGCAAAAGCACTGTTTTCGGAGGACACTGACGGCGTTACTACGCCTGGTGCGGTTACAACAACGACGGATAGCGCAGTTACAACAGATGACACCACCACCGCAGGTTCCATTACGCTTGCGACAACTGACTCCGCCATAGATACAAGCCCGGGGGCAGTAACCGTGACATCTTCATCGATACAGATCCAGGTCATACCTGTCGCACCTGATGATCCAGGTATATTGCAGAAGACATCGGGGTCGGCATTGAATTATCTCCCGAAGGATCAGGATCTTCGAAACAAGAAAGACAAAAAAACCGACCGTTACATCATAAAATATAAGAATGATAACGGGCGCGAGACTTTTGAAAATGCATTCAAGGGCAAGTTCAAGAAAGTAAAGAGCGTAAGGAACGTAAAGGGCGGAAACAGAAATAATTACGATATTGTTTCACTGGATTCTGCAACAGGTTTGAATGGTTTCCTTGCGGAATTAAAGAATAAAAAGGCAGATAAGAATATTGAATACATACAGCCTGATTATATCATCACCCAGGCTCCGGCGGCCCAGGCAGAAGATACAGGCATGCCTGCTGAAGCGAAGGGCAACATCAACAGGAACAATACCAATGATAAGGATAAAAACAAAACGAGTGGAAGTGTAACTCGTAAAAGTGGGATCAATTGGTTCCCGCTTATGAAATGGGGTTCTGGCACTAATACCGGTACGGGAAATTCGAAAGTGGTGTTTGACATTCAAATGCAGCCTGCCTGGCGTGTATCACATGGAGAAGGAATTATTGTCGCCGTGATTGATACCGGTGTCGACACCACCCACGAAGACATTACATCAAACATTTATGCAAATGGCAAAGAAATAGCCGGTAACGGGATCGATGACGATGGGAATGGATTTGTTGACGATGTAAACGGCTGGAATTTTTTCGATGACAATAATATCATGCACAATCCGGACAATGCAGGTGATGAAGCACATGGCACCGGTATTGCCGACATCATCGCGGGCTTGAGCAACACCAGGGGAGCGGACGGTGTGGCTCCAATGGCGAAGGTGATGCCTCTTAAGGTATTTTCAGAGGGAATTGCATACACCAGTGATATTATTGAAGCGATTCAATATGCCGAGCAGAATGGCGCGAAGATCGTCAATTGCAGCTGGGGCTCGACGGAATACAACCAGGCATTGGAGGAAGCAATAAACGCATCTTCCATGCTGTTTGTCTGTGCTGCCGGCAACAGTACGAAGAATCTGGACGGAAATCCTGTCTACCCGGCTTCCTGCAGTTCGGACAATATCATAGCTGCAGGATCCATCAATGAGAACGGACAGTTATCCGGATTTTCAAACTACGGCGAATCAACGGTAGACGTGGCTGCGCCGGGTAATAATGTTGCAGTAGCTGCACCGGGAAATACTTATGTACAATCCAGCGGTACTTCGGTCTCCTCTGCATATGTTGCCGGAGAGGGTGCTCTTGTTCTTGGCAAGTTCGGCGGGTTGACAGCTCCGGAACTGAGGAACAGGATCATAAGCTCCAGCGACAGGCTGTCTTCCTTGATTGGCAAGATTTACAGAGGGAACAAAATCAATTGCTTCAATGCGGTTTCAGGAACAGGGAGCGATGAAATCATTCAGGTAGGTGAGCGTGCCAATGATTCCGGTAATCCCGGTGATGCAGCAAATGATGTTGTGCCCGAAGTGAATAGCTATGTTCAGACTGGCAGCTCCTACGATCTTTATGGCGCTGGAGGCACATGGACGACCATGGCAAATATGAATTCCTCCAGATCGTGTCTGGCCGCATCGGCTGCGAATGGAAAGATCTATGTATTTGGAGGATTTACCGGATTCTCCTTGTTAAAAACTGTTGAAGAATACGACCCTGCGACCAATAAATGGACAAGCAAGGCGAACATGTCCGTTGCCAAAGGATTTGCCGGAGCGGCGACTGTAGGAGGTAAAATATACGTAATGGGGGGCGCTGGAAATACAAGTGCTTATAATACTGTCGCGATGTATGATCCGGTAACAAACACATGGACTTCAAAGAGACCCATGCCGACGGCAAAGGTTGCCTTTTCAACAGCTGTTGTTAACAATAAAATACTGGCCATAGGTGGAACGAATGAAAATAATGACTTTTTAGAAACAGTAGATGAATATGATCCGGCTAACGATTCCTGGTCGGCTAAGGCACCGCTGCCTTTTACTTATTCAAGCCCATTCATGTCTGCAGCTTCAATTGACGGGATGGTTTACATAACAGGCTGCGGACCGAATTTTGATACAACATATAAATATGATTCCGTTTTAAATAGTTGGACAGCGCTGCCCGGTATGACAGTTGGTCTAGTGGCAAGTGCTGCGGTTGCTGTAAACGGAAGAATATACAGTATTGGCGGATCAAATAGCGGTATCTGCTCCTATGTCCAGGAATATGACCCGGCAACACTAAAATGTGTTATGAAAAAAAGTATGCCGACAGCAAGAATTCAAATGGCTGCGGTAGAGCTGAACGGAGAGATATATGTCATAGGCGGTGAAAACAATAATGGTGCTAAAAAAACTGTTGAAAAATTTACTCCACAGACAGATATACCTCCGGCGCCATCCAATATCGACCTAAACAGTGGTATAGACAACATTACTTTGACATGGGATCCGGCTACGGACGCATCAAGTTATGAAATTGAGATTGACGGAACAACAGTAGATGTTGGCTTGGTGACAAAATATACAAACCTTGGTCTCTCATCCGATACACAGCATAAATACAGGATACGGTCAAAGAATTCAGTCGGAACAGGCAATTATTCAAGCATGTATTATAAATGTACAAAGAAAGCCAATACCGATGACTGGGTGTCCAAACAGGATATGCTGCTTAAGGACTTCGGCTTTGGAACAGCAACTGCAGCTGGAAAAATATTCACTTTGGATGGCAATAGTGTGTATTCATATGATCCTTTGACCAATAATTGGTCATGGGTAACAAATATTCCTACATTCAGATATTATCTCGGGACGATTGAACTAAGTGGGAAAATTTACGCTGTCGGGGGTACGGATAATAATTCAAAAAATATGGGCACGGTCGAAGTGTATGACCCTTCTGCAGGCAGTTGGGAAACGAAAATGGCTATGCCTACGTCCAGGAGCGCATTTGTATTGGAAGCAGTGAACGGCAAGCTATACGCCATCGGAGGATACAATGGAACCGCGTATACAAATAAAGTCGAGGAATACAATCCCCAGACAAATACCTGGAGTACGAAAACCAGTATGCCTACAACTCGGGCGTATATGGCGTCCGCTGTCATTGACGGAAAGATATATGTCATGGGTGGAGATTACAACAATACTATTCTGAATACGGTAGAAGTCTATGACCCTGCTACAGATACATGGACTGCCAAAGCAGCAATGCCCACAGCCAGAAACGAATTCCCGGCTGTTGCCGAGGGAGGAATGATATATGCGATTGGCGGGAATACCGGCAGCGGATATATCAATACAGTTGAAGCATACAACCCGGCTGCAAATACCTGGACAACCAAATCAGGCATGCCGACTAAGAGGGAGTACTCCGGTGCTGAAGCAATAGGCGGAAAAATTTACGTCATGGGCGGGGTCAACACTTATTTCGGGATGCTGGGTACTGTGGAAGAATATACACCGGGTGCGGATGCAGAATCACCGGCGATCAATCCTGCCGGTATTTATCAGCCTGCACTAACCTCTGCTTCTGCCGGATTGAAGTGGGAGCCGGCATCAGATAACACCAGTGTTGCCAGCTATGATGTTTATAAGCGTGTTCTGGAACCAACCGGCCCCAATTTAATCACCAACGGCGGATTTGAATCAGGTACGGCCGGGTGGCAGCTGGAAATGAATCATGGAGTTATTGCTGCGTTTGGCACTGACAATGCGGAAAAATTCAGTGGAACAAAATCAGCCAGACTGGACATTACTGCAACGGGAGATAGCTTGGCGATCAATAAAATCGGCATCCCTATTGTTCAGGGGAAAATGTATTTGGTTAAATTCAAAGCAAAGGCAACAAGCCCAAGAAACTGTACGATGTATATAGCGAAAAGTGTAAGTCCCTGGAATTGGCTTGGAAATTTTAATACAACCAATATTGATATTTCAGAGAAGTGGAAAAGTTACTCATATGTTTTCACTGCGAACGAAACGGATTTAGCCACAGCGAGATGGGGGATAGCGCCTTACTATAAGCTGGGAACCCTTTGGCTGGATGACATAGAAATGTATGAACTGACACCATCTGCCCGGACTCTTATCTCAAATGTGCCAAGTGGGACGACTTTCCAGGCAAGCGGACTGAGCGCGGATAAATGTTATGAATTTGCAGTGAAAGCCAGGGACAGTCAAGGAAATGAATCCCAGTATGCCATAATGAATACGGTTACTTTACCCGCCGGACAGCAGGTGATGGAAGCCGAGAACATGAGCTTGCTATCCTACAACACGGAGTACAACAGTTGTTCTTCAGGATATTACTCATTAAACACGTCAGGTACGGGACAGGCAAGTTTCTACTATAGCGGCAGTTCGGGACGAAAGAACTTTACGGTCTGGTATTATGATGAAACGGATGGCATAGCATCCTATAAACTATTTGTTAACGGTATTGAAAAGAAAACATGGATTGCTGACAAGACTTTCGGTGAATCCAATCGGACAAGATTATCGAAAACAGCGACCAGCTTGTCCGATATCACAATCAATAACGGGGATCAAATAATTATTGAAGGTACAGCAAATTCAGGTGACAACGCCAGTATAGACTCAATCGAAATTTCCAACTGTGACCCTGGTAAGCCAACGGCTCCTCAGAATCTCTCCGTCAAATCCATGACAGATACATCGGTGACATTGACATGGGGAGCGTCAACGGATAATGACAGTATTACGGGATATGAAATTTATAATGGTACAAATATCGTCGGAACGGTTACCCCATCTGCTTTGGAATACACATTAACAGGTTTAACAACCAATGGAGCCATACATGAACTGTTTGTATTAGCAAAGGATGCCGATGGGAATTCGTCCGAGAAGAGTAATACGCTTACTATTTCAAATATTATTATTGACAACAGTGATACCGGTTTTACGACCGATTCGCCGTGGACCGCCAGTACCACTGCGCAGGGATATTATGGTTCGAATTATCTGAATGACAACACAGTGGGGGCTGATACCTCTTCGCGATGGGCAAAGTGGACTCCCAATATCATTAAGACAGGGAATTACGATGTTTATATGAGGTGGACCTCCGGTGAAAACAGGCCGGATGCGGTACCTTTGGAGATCGCATTCAACAGTGGGACGGATACTTCAAAAACATTGAACCAGCTGACAAATGGCAGTCAATGGAACTTAATCGGAAAGTACAGATTTGCAGCCGGTACAGGCGGATATATCAAGATTGTAGCAACGGATGCCGGGTATACCGTTGCAGATGCTGTAAAACTGGTACTTGCAGAAAGTGCCGACACAATACCTCCGACAGCGCCCTCCAATTTGGTTTCCACTTCGAAGACTGATACGGTAATCAACTTGAGCTGGACGGCTTCTGCCGATAATGTTGGTGTCGTGGGTTACGAGATCTATAATGGGACGCAACTGATGGGCGCCACTGCGGGTGCGACTACCTATTCCGCAATTGGACTTACGCCAGGTGCGGTATACACTTTGACAGTAAAGGCAAAGGATGCGCAGGGGAACCTTTCAGCAGCGAGTAATATGCTGAGTGTTACAACAAATAAATCGCTTGCGGATCAATTCGGTCTGGAAGCCGCAGTTACAGGTACATCCATTATCGTAAAATGGAAAGCCGTAGAGGGCGCGACAGGCTATGATATCGAAGTGGACGGCGTAGTCAGGGACAATGGTTCAAATACCACATTCATCCACGCCGGACTCACGGCAAATACCCAACATGCCTACCGGGTAAGGTTTAAGAATGCAACTGTTACAAGTGAATGGAGCAACAAGGTGACCTGTGGTCTGAATAAGACAAACTATATCATCAACTGTGCTGCCGGCAGGGAATTCATTATAATGCTGGATTGCAAAAACATAAGCAATTTTAATGACTTGATCATGACCTTTAATTATAATACCAGTGAACTGGAGGTTCTGGATCTATCTTCGTTTACAAAAGCGCGGGAAACCACTGCCGGAGCCATCAGTGGTACAGATGTGGAAATCATGGAATTGACCCCCGGACAGATTAAATTCAAGATCAATAAAACTATTACTGCCGGCGAAACGTGGTCAGGCGTGGCTAATACGGTCAGGATAAAATGCAAGGGCAATGGCATATCACGTATTTCCTACAGTATTAATTAGGGGATCGAATACCTCAACCGAGGGCTGTATTGGGAAATTACAGCAGGTGTAATATTAATTGGAGGGTCGAGGTCATGATTGTGAATAAAATGAGGAAGCTTAAAAGGGTTTTATCATTTATAGCTATTTTGGCAGTAATTTATTTTAATGTGTCAGTTGATTTTACTGCAATATTCAATAATACTTCGGGAAAGGGACAAGTTATTCAGTTAGGGGTGGAAAAGTCGTGGGGAGAAGGCGTATTAAACTATAGTTATAAAAAATATACCAGTAGACCTTATTATGTTGATGGTTCATGGGTCGATTTAGGCTATCGGGATGGATATACAAATCCGGCAAGTGGTTATTTGGCATATATACTGGACAGATATACAGGCATATATATTATGACAGGTGATTATCAAAGTGGTTTTGGTATGTATTATACCAGTAGTGGAAATAGTTTAGCTAAAACTTTTGCTAATGGGTATTTAAATTGGTTTTGGTATATGTACTCACAAATAGGAGGTTATGAAAAATACCAGTTTGTTGCCGATGTTATTGCACCTGCTGGTACATATCCGGATAGTGGAAGACATACAGATGGTTATTGGTACGAAAAAGTTACTACTGTTCCTCAGAATAATATTCTTTCCCCCACGCAAAATAGTACATATTGCGAAAGAGATGCTGCATTCATGCCGCAAATATCCGTTAATGATGCGGATAATGATTCATTAACATGTAAGTATTATATTGATGCTGAAACCACTCCCAGAGATACAAAAACAATGACAAATACAACTGCTGCCCAGACTGTTACTTTTAGTGCATTAAACATGAGTACGTTGACTGATGGTTTGCATATCATCAAATATGAAATAAGTGATAATAAGGCTGCTCCGGTTACTTCATCTGTCAATTTTTATGTTGACAAAACGCCGCCCGCAATAGGAACAGTATCTCTATCTTCTGATATAAATAAAATAACGGTTGCAGGCTCTGCTACAGATAATATTTGTTCTGCTGCAGATATTAGATATTTATTTGATATTGGTACGAGCTCAACTACTTGGACAAGCATCACAACACATGATTTTGATAATCTTGCACCAAACAAACAATACAGTGTAACTTTTTCGGCAATAGACCTAAAAGGCCATACAGCAAGTAAACAGCAATCAATTAATACCAAAGCTCAGGTTCCGATCCTGAGTGTAGGAAATCCATCTTCATATATGCTGGATGTTTCTACTTCTGTTGCGGATTTAAACCCGGCAATAACTGAATATCAAATCATAGTAAACGGTACCTTGTATGTCACTCCGGAAGGCGCCCTTACGGCTTCTCCGGTTTGGACTGCACTGGATAACAAGAAAAAGACCGTGAAAGGGTTGAACCCCAATACAACCTATACCTTCACTATGAAAGCAAGAAATGCCGCATATATTGAAACAGCTTTAAGTGCGGCAGCAACCGGCACCACCTTGGTTGCGCCCCCGGGCTCTCCTGCTGATATTACCGCTAAAGCAACCGGCAATTCTATTACATTAACATGGGATCCTGTCCCTGGAGCAACGAAATATGAGGTTTTGGTTAATGATGTAACCATAGTGAACAATAACCTGCTTACGTCCTATACACATTCAGGGCTAGGCGCCAATACCCAGCACACATACAGGGTTAGGGCGGATATCGGTGCTGTAGCAGGGGCATGGAGTGCCCTTATCACTAAAAACACATTGACCAGTGGGCCCCCTACCCCTTTAAATGTTAAAGCGGCCGCAAACAATACCTCCATTATAGTCACCTGGGATCCGGCTCCAGGTGCTACAACATACCAGATCAAGCTTGACAGCGAAAACAGCAATACATTTTCGGGTACAAATTACGTCCATAACGGGCTGGTACCCGGTACACAGCACTCCTATCAGGTGCGGAGCCTTAACTCAGGCGGAGAAAGTGCCTGGAGCGAAGAAATCAAGGTAACTGCACTTACTGATAAACCTGTTATTCCTGCTAATCTGAACGCTACACCTGGAAAGACCCAGATCGTACTTTCCTGGAACAGTATTATCGGAGAGACCTATGAGGTCGAAGCTGACAGGGTTGTACATAATACATCTTCCACACCTTCATTCACAGACAAGGATCTGATACCTGGAACTGAACATACTTACAGGGTAAGATCCAACCGAAGCGGAATCCTCAGCAACTGGTGCGTTTCGCTGTCAGTATCCACGTCTGCCAATGTCTTTGGAGTACCGAGCGATTTTATAGCTGATCCGTCGGACAATATGGTAGAGCTGAGCTGGGATGCTGTTGCTGAAGCTACCAGTTACGAACTCGAAGTGGACGGTTCCCTTATAGATAATGATACATCCCTTAACTGCATTCATCTTGGATTGACTCCCGGTTCTCAGCACATCTACAAAGTCAGGGCAAAGAAAGGTAATCAGGCAAGTGACTGGGGCAAAGCGGTAACAGTAACTACTTTCATTTTGCCAACACCTGAGAACTTCTCGGCGGTTACATCACAGACAGCAATAACTCTCAACTGGGACACCGTAACGGATGCAGCCAGCTACGACCTGGAAATGGATGGTGCTGTGACTAAAAATATAACCGATAATTTTCATACCTTCCCGGGACTGATATCCGGAAGTCAGCATGTGTTCAGGGTCAGAGCTGTCAATCAGAATGGCTTAAGCGCATGGAGCACGAAATTGACGAAATCGACGCAGTTGAGTAACTTCGAAAAGACTGAGTTATCCGCAATCAGCAGAAAGAACTCCGTTATCTTAATGTGGGACGGGATTGAAGGAGCTGCCAGCTATGATGTCAGTGTCGATGGCACAACGATAAGTGGAATTACAGGCTTGAGATATGTTCATAACAATTTGACACCCGGGTCAATACATCTGTATAAGGTTAAAGCTGTCAGAGGCCAGGAACTTCATGACTGGAGCGAGGAGCTTTCTGTGAAAACAATAACATTGTCGCCTGATGTTCCTACCAATGTTGAGGCTTCATCCACCACCAACAAGATTCTTATTACATGGGATAAGGTCGCAAATGCTGCGGAATATGTGATCGAAGTCGACGGGCAAGCTGTCAGTGTCGGCAGTGGAACAAGCTATATGCATTCGGGACTGCTGCCGGATTCTCAACATACCTATAAGATCATGTCTAAAAGTGCTTTAAATGAATCCAGTGCATGGAGTACGCCCATAACGCTGAAGACAAAGAATTCAACACGGTCATATACGGTGGATTGCGAGCAGGATGATACATTCAACTTTATTTTCACGGCGTCGAATCTTAAAGATCCAAGTCAGTATACCTTTACCATAACATATGATGCCGCGCAACTGGAAGCAGTAGATCTATGTGCTTGCACATCAAGACTGGACACGGGTACAGGCAACGTTACAGGATCTGACATCAATATTATCCTTACTTCGCCGGGCACCATAGTTTTCAAAAAAATCAAACCCGAAATAGAGGGCCAAATGTGGTCGGGAACAGTTAACAGCATCAAGTACAGATCAAAGATAATCGGTCAGCCGGCAGTACAATATACGATAAATTAGCCTGAAAAAATATCTTTAGGGAGCAGGTAGTGAATGATAAATATTAGAAGTCTGGTTTAAAGAAACATATGTAAAAGCTTTCATATTTGTTTAAAGTGAAGCTTGCGTTTAATGGATTATTTCAGGATGTTTTTTTAGACACTTGCACCAGTTGTTATTACAAGGAGGTAGTTTTATGGCAAAGGTTAAAAAGTTTCTGCTGGTATTGGTTGTAGCTTTACTATTCTCGCAGTTTGTGCCGATCCTATACAAGATGAATATATCCAATGCTGCGCAAAAAGTACCAGCACCGAATCAAAAGTCGGTGTCTGCTCAAAAAGCAAATGCACCTGCTCCAAAATCGAGCACACCTTTACTAAAGAGTTCAAGGCATACTTTTTCTTATGGTACCGGATTGGGGCTTTTTGCTGTGAATGATACGTCCGCAGCCATTCAATTAAATACAACAGAGTCCGCTATTAATGACAATTTGAGCGAGACAAGCACAGCATCGGCTCTTGCTGCGGATACCCAGGCCCCCACTTCACCTTCCGGTATAACAGTGGTATCAAAAACTTCAACCTCGATAGAATTATCCTGGACAGCATCAACAGATAATATCGGAGTTACCGGATACGATATCTACACAGGAGCAACACTTGCCGGTTCAACTACAGGTTCCACCATCTATACTGTGACAGGTTTGGCACCTGGTACGGCAAATAGTATTGTCATAAAGGCAAAAGACGCCGCAGGTAATGTATCCGAGGCAGGCCAGGTACTTAATGCAGCTACGGTAGGTGCTGATGGAGAAATGCTGTACAACCCCAGTTTCGATGTAAATATGACCGGTTGGTGTACCTGGGATCCAGCATGCGCCACGGCTGTAAGGGATACTGTAAACTATGACAGCGCTCCTGCAGGATATAGAGTAGAATGTATTAGTCCTGGAACTTCAATGTACAGTATTCAAATGGAGAATACCAATTATTTACTTTACATAGTCAGTGGCAGAAAATACAGATTGACATTTCGTGCCAGGGCAACGGCAAGCTTTAACATACAAGCGATAGCATTATTGAAAGGTGCAACGCCATACACTAGTTATGCAACTTCCCAAAGCGCACAGATCACCACAGGGTGGCAAACCTATACGGTTGATTACACCGCAAACACAACAGCCGGGGATGCAATGATCGACTTTTACCTGGGTAAAAATATGCCTGTGGGGACTATGCTCTATATAGACTCCCTGAGCCTGAAGGAAGTAGAGGATACCCAGGCTCCCACTTCACCTTCCGGTATAACAGTACTATCAAAAACTTCAACCTCGGTAGAATTATCCTGGACAGCATCAACTGATAATGTCGGAGTCACTGGATACGATATCTACACAGGAACGACACTTGCCGGTTCAACCACAGGGTCCACCATCTATAATGTAACAGGTTTGTTACCGGGTACAGCAAACAGTTTTACCATAAGAGCCAGGAATGTTGCAGGTAATGTATCCGAGGCAAGTAAAGAGCTTATTACAGCTACGCTAGGTGCAGATGGAGAAATGCTGTACAACTCCAGCTTTGATGAAAATACGGCCGGGTGGTGTACCTGGGATCCCGGACATGCTACAGCTGTGAGGGATACAGAAAACTATGACAGCGCTCCAGCAGGATACAGGGTAGATTGCATTAGTCCTGGAACCTCGAAGGATAGTATTCAAATGGAGAACACTAATTATTTACTTTACATAGTCAGCGGCAGAAAATATAGATTTACATTTCGTGCCAGGACAACGGCAAGCTTTAGCATACAAACGATAGCATTAATGAAGGGTGCACCACCATACACAGGCTATGCCACTTCCCAAAGTGTACAGATCACTACAGAGTGGCAAACCTATACAATCGATTATATCGCAAACACAACAGCCGGGGATGCGATGATCGACTTTTATCTGGGTAAAAATATGCCTGCCGGGGCTATGCTTTATATAGACTCCCTGAGCCTGAAGGAAGTAACGGATACCCAGGCTCCGACAACACCATCCGGTCTTACGATGACCACAAAAACATCCACGACAGTAGGTCTCTCGTGGACAGCATCAACAGACAATGCAGGAGTCACCGGCTATGACATCTATAACGGTTCAATTATTACAGGATCTACTACCGGCGCGACAATTTACATGGTCAAAGGACTTACTCCCGATATGGAATATGATTTTAGTGTAAAAGCAAAAGACGCATCGGGCAATCAGTCAAACGCAAGTAATACCGCTACTGTAAGAACCAGCAAAACTGAAGTGATAAAATTATCGGCTCAAGTCGTGGACAATTCTATTATTGTTAAATGGAATGCCATCAATGGTGTTAGTTTATATGATATAGAGGTAGATGGGATTGTTATTGATAATGGTACGAATACAACATATGCCCATACCGGTTTGCAGCCCAACATCCGGCATACATACAGGGTAAGGACAAGAAGTGTAAATGGTAACAGTGAGTGGAGCGAAATGATTACATGCAGTCTTAACAATACGGACTATTTTGTAAGCTGTATAGCTGACAAAGAATACGTTTTAGCATTGGATTGCGCTAATATTGCTGATTTTAACGGCTTAACCCTAAACTTCACCTATAACTCAAGTGAGTTTGAAATTGTGGATTTGTCTTCGTTCACTAAAACAACAGAATTGGCTATAGGTTTAATTAGCGGGACAGAGGTAGAGGTTGTAGAGTTCACTCCTGGAATCATAAAATACAAGATTCATAAAACAATACCGGCAGGTGGAACCTGGACCGGCATAGTGAATACCATCAGGGTTAAAAGCAAACATAGTGGCACATTTAAGCTTTCATACGGAATTATATAAGCTTAGTATCCCTTTCACAATTCAATGAGTGGATTAATTTTACTTTTGCTGAGGTACAATGGTAAATTCATATGTGTGCAGGGAGGACTAAGAGTGATGAGCCACAACAGCAAATATAATGATGAGAACAGAGTGTGTCAACAGCTAAACATATCAGCAACAACGGTAAATAAACAACGAATGTCACTGAGAAAATGAAATTGATACGAACAAAGTGTGCAGCTAAGTTAAAATCATATGAAAAATTTCACTATTTATAAAAACCTATTGACTGAGGCAGTGGTGCAGTGTTATATTATCTTTAATTGAATACAATCTTCAGGGCAGGGTGTGATTCCCTACCGGCGGTAATACAGTGAAAGCTGTTAGCCCGCGAGCGAAAGCTGACCTGGTGAGATTCCGGGGCCGACAGTAAAGTCTGGATGGAAGAAGATGACGATCGTGCTTTTATCATTCCCTGGGATTATATTCCGGGGAATTTTTGTTTGGCTGTTTTTGTGGAAATCCGGCTAAAACCGGGAGGGCTTGATGCCCTGGGATTTTATTATTAGGAGGGTCTATATGGTTGCCAAAAAAACCAGAGTTATTGTCTTAACAGGAGTGTTGTCAGGTTTGGCCTGGATATTGATGGTACTGGAATTTCCGCTGTTTGTATATTTCCCATCATACTTAAAAATTGATTTCAGTGATGTACCTGCCATATTAGGCGGAATCATTGCAGGACCGCTAGTTGGTATAGCAATAGAGCTGGTGAAAAATATACTTCACTTCTTTACGATGAGCAAGGAAGGGGGCATAGGTGAAATAGCCAATTTCTTTGCAGGTGTAGGTCTGATTTTACCAATTATTATTGTTGTTCGGAAAAATGAAAAAAGGATGCTGGCAGGTTTTATTATAAGCATTATATCAATGGCTGTGGTTGCGAATATTATTAACTATTTTATTACTCTTCCGCTCTATATGCAACATCCACCCGCCAGTGTGCTGTGGAGTACGATTCTGGCAATCCTGCTCCCGTTCAATATTGCTAAGGGTATAATAATATGTGTAGTGACATTCTTCCTCTACAAGACACTAAAAAATGTCATCCTAAAATTCAGAGTATAATATGAGAGGGTGTAACTGCAACTCCAACTGCAACTGTCACTTATTCCAGTGCACCTCATTATAGATAATAAAAACATATTCTTACAACTGCCGTATGCAGTCTACAATACGTATTATAGTGGCAGAGTGCATTTAATAATTGGAAATGTATTGACAATATGCCAAAAGTGTACTAAAATCAAATAAAACTGTAATTTATTACCTATGATTTTATTTAATACTGCCAAAAGGTTTTTGGAGGTAAGAAGGATGTTAATGGAAGTAAACAGGCAGAGGATTTATGATTTGATGAATACCAACTGTGCAGGGAATTACAACAGGTTTGCTCGTGAACTTGGTGTTGATCCGTCTCATCTTTACAGGTATCTTAATACAGGCGTTGGCGGAGGTAAAAAGATCTTGATGTCTGTAATGAAATACTGCAAGGTGAATGGACTGAACTTTGAAGATTATGTGAGTATGTAGTCTGTTACAATTCATCTTTTATCTTGTTTGATCTTTTCTAAGAATTTAATGCCGGCTTAGCGTTTATTTTGACATACCAACGCAAAGCTGGCTTTTATTATGTCCTTTCTGCCGGGTTTAAAAAAGGCTGGCCTTAAAAAAACAGTTGAGCCAGGGATAAGCTATGTAGTGTCGGCCGGATGTAATGATTTGCGATATTGAAATGCATGCAGAATGAGTGCTATTAAATTTCCGAGCGAATTGGCTGCCAGGACAAAAATAGCTGCAGATGCAAGAGCATCACAGGTCCGTTCTGATCTGTCGGCCAAACCGGTGATGCAAATAGGGCATAATTATGATAAAATCATTGCAATCGGTGCATCAACCGGTGGAACCAAGACAATATTTGAAGGGATAAAAATCTGCCGTCCGATATTTCAGGGATCTGATCTGTAGACACATACCCCTTATGCTTTCGCGATTGTCTGCAGACAGGCTCAACAAACAGACAAATCTTTATGTGAAAGAAGCGGAAACGGAAGATTAGATTATGTGCAGCAAGTCAAAGTGTTAATTGTACCTGGCGATGGGTATATAAGAATCAGGAGTCTCGGAGACAGACACCAGGTAGAGGCTTTTATGCATTAATGTTCAACGGGCATTGCCCCTCTGCAGATATTCTCTTCGAACCTGCTGCAAATGAACCGCCGGGCGATGCATCAGGGATCATCCTCACAGGTATGGGCAGTAACGGAGGCTGGAATGTACAAAGTTATTGGAATTGGGGAATATAACATCTCAAATGATCAGACAGATATCATTAAGACCTATGCGCTTTCTTCCTGCGTTGCGGTAACGGCATACTGCCCCAGAATGAAGGCGGCGGGAATGGTGCATGTGGCACTGCCTGAATATACAGGTAACGACGTTCCGCCTAATGAGGGTTATTATGCGTCAACTGGAATTGTTGCCCTTATTGATAAATTATGCATGAAATACAGCTGCAAAAAAGATGATCTGATCATTCGGATCTATGGGGGAGCTAATTCAACTAATAAAAATGATGTTTTTAGAATAGGTGAAAAAAATATTTCGGCTGTCATGGAAGCCCTGTCCGGTCTTGGCTTGAAAATTGACAAGGCTGAAATCGGCGGATTTGTCAGTCGGACGATCGAATTGGATGTTGCAACAGGTCAAGTAAAAATGCTGACACAACCTTTTAATTTTTAGAAAGAAGGTTGGTCTTGACCTTGGCTGTGAAGTATATGCGTAAAAGCCCATTGATGCGGATCAACTTATAGGAGTCCTTCAAAAGCCGGGTCTTGGGACTTGAGTGTGACTAACCTGTTTTACATAAAACGACCAAGTGCTTTACACGATTTCTTGTTGTCATATTTTTCGACTTTTGAAGCTTATTTTGTTAGGTATGTTGAATGTAACCATTGAAACGAGTTCAAGAAAAGAATATAATAGAACGGAAATTTGCAATCCATTGGCAGATTGCATTATTAAATACGACAGAGAAAGAAATGAGTAAAATGGAACCTAGTAATAGCATGACCTTGGAGAGGTTGCCTGCAAGTACGCAGTTTAAAAAGATTTTACACAAAAGCGTCCACATCACGGATTTGTTATGGCTTTATACATTATTTGCACTGTTTGCAAAATCTGTAATGCTTTTGGGTCTCACCCTGGACCACCTGCATGTATCCATTTTTTTTAAAGACGCCTGGACCATTGCAAACAGAAATCTTCCTTTTTATTTGGGATCTATGCTCCTTCCGTTGTCGTTTGCATTTCTGTTTAAAAAGAAAGCCCGTTGGTGGTTCATTATTTTAATCAACCTCTTAATATCCATACTCTTTTGTGCAGACTTATGGTATTTTCGTGCGTTTAATACCATGCCGACGTTGATGGTCATAAAAGAGGGCTCCAATCTGAACAATCTGTCTGCGAGCATTATCGGCATGATGCGAAAGGTAGATCTCGTCTTTGTAGCTGATTTTGTATTCCTGATTCCGATCGTCCTGATCGTTAAAAATGCTTACCATAATGCTCAGAGAAGGATTATAACTTTTGTTATCCTGTTTTTAGCTACACTTGGCCTTCTTACTTATATTCCTATTAAGCTGTATGCGTCTGGCGTAAATGTAAAGAACAGGATTATATATATGTATGATTCGACCGTTACAAATCAGAATCTCTCTCCTTTGGGGTATCAATTCTATAGTATCTACACTTTTTTCAACGAAGGCAAAATTGTCAGTCTTACTGCCGAAGAAAAGAATCAGATCGCGCAGTGGTATGCAGAGAAAAAGCCTGAACTTCCGGATAATCAATATAAGGGAATGTTTAAAGGCAAGAACCTTCTTATAATAGAAGTCGAGTCTCTTGAGAAATTTGTTGTCGGACAGGAAATAGATGGACAGGAAATCACGCCCAGCATCAATAAACTGCTCAAAAACAGTATTTATTTTACCGATGTGCATGAACAGGTGCATGAAGGCAATACCATTGATGCCGAATTCATGACGAATACTTCGGTGTATCCGTTGATACAGGGAAGCACCTCATTTTTATACCCCTACAACATCCATCACGACTCCCTGCCCAGGATAATGAGCAGAAACGGTTACCACACCATGGATATACAGCCTGATGAGGGTTCCTTCTGGAATTGGATGGTACTTATGAAATCGTTGGGCTTCGATAAATGCCTGGACAATTCTTCGTTTACAATAGATGATGAGTTTGGAATGGGAATCAGCGACGAATCCTTCCTGAAACAGGTGGAACCTATAATCGTTAAACAAAAGCAGCCGTTTTACACTTTTATGATCACAGAGTCCAGTCATACGCCCTTCAACCTTCCCAATAACCTCAAAGAGATGAGGTTACCGGCAAGTATCAATAATACGTACCTCGAGGGGTATTTCCAGAGTATTCATTATACCGACAAGCAACTGGGCATTTTGCTGGACAGCCTGCAAAGGGATGGAATCCTGGATAATACGGTAGTGGTGCTTTACGGAGACCATGAAGGAATACACAAATATTTTCCAGACAGCCTGGAGAAGATCGACTTCCCCGGGGACTGGTGGCAGGATAATCACAAACAAACCCCACTCATTGTGTATCAACCCGGCCTGAAGAGCGAAGAAATCACGACAACGGGAGGAGAAGTCGATATACTTCCAACAATATGCTATCTGATGGGCATCGACAGCAAGGAATTTTCGGGCGAAGCCATGGGACGGAATCTGTTAAACACGGATCAAAGCTTTGCTGTACTCCAGGGTGGGAAATATGTAGGGGATAACAGCGACCCGAAGCAGGTCGAACATGCCAAAAAAGGTCTGGATATCGCAGATATGATTATACGAAGCAACTATTTCGGCTTAAAGTAGTATAAAGTAAGCAGGACATTGCGAAAAATGAGGTATTCTTTTTTTGAAGGCTATATTACAGATTCTTTGTAATATAGCCTTTATTGGTAATAATTTCTTGACAGGAACGGGCGTTTGCCATATGATTTTGCCTAGATTTATTGTGATTAGGTCAAATGCAGAGGGGCAAGAGAAACAGGATGTCGATTCGCTTTACACTTAGTGGAATTGGAGTAAATCATGAATGCAATTGTGCAACAAATAAATGAGAAATATCGTGATACTGTAAATCGAATTTTAAATCAGGAATGGAATTGCCCTCCATCAATTTCAAGAGGCAAAATAATTGATACTAATATTTTGCCTGGATTTCTCTTTATTGAGGATGAAAAGATAAAAGGAATTGTAACTTATAATATTGAAAATGAGGAGTGTGAAATTGTCACGCTTAACAGTTTTGATGAAAACCAAGGAATAGGTACAACTCTAATTAAAGAGGTTTTGGGTATTGCACAAAAAAATGATTGTAAAAGACTGTGGCTGATAACAACTAATGATGATACCAATGCAATACGGTTTTATCAAAAGAAAGGTTTTGACTTAAAAGCCGCTCATATTAATGCCATGGAAATATCGCGAAATTTAAAGCCGAGTATCCCCTTGATTGGAATGGATAATATTCCGATTAAGCATGAGTTGGAATTTGAAATATTATTAAAGTAAATACACCGTCACTTTACACATACCTGCAAGAGTATACAAGAGGAGCTTTTCAAAGGTATTACAACTCCATACAGAGCGGCGGGACGGTTCAGCGATACTCCTTGACCATCAGCGCCCTGACGTAGCCACGATCTTTTGTGGTCGATTCAATATAAAAGCCCCTGCCGTAGTAGAAGCGGACAAGATCTCTGTATTTTGAAGCGGTATGCAGGCTCACGCTGTGGACACCTCTTGCTGTCATCAGTTTGTCGACGAGGTTCATCAGGGATTTGCCGATACCAATGTTATGATAGCTGAGTTTAACGCCAAACCGGCTGAGGTAGGCGGTATTGTCCGGATTGACCCTGACTCTTACGGTACCCACCACAACCTCGTCAATAATTGCCACATAGACCTCCTTCGTCTCAATATCTCTGGCGATGTCTTCGCAGGACTCCTCAAGAGCTTCCACAGAGCCGGGAAGGCCGGTGTCTTCTATGTATTTTCTGAAGGATTCCTGCATGATCTCCTGGATTGCAGAGGCATCCTCCATAACCGCTTTGCGTATGATAAACGAGTAATTGATCATAACTAATAAACTCCTCAACCTTAACGTAATAGGGCTCTGGCGCCAGTATCCCAACTGTCGGAGCTTTGGACTCCTTATGCCATAAGTGTTGCCATGATAGCCTTTTGAATGTGTAGCCTGTTTTCAGCCTCTTCAAAAACTGATGAATTCGGGCCGTCGATGATGCCTTCCGTAACCTCAAGGCCTCTGTAAGCAGGCAGACAGTGCAGAAACATCGCATCCTTCCTGGCTTTTGAGAAGAGCTCTTCATTGACCTGGTAAGGCATGAAGATCTTAACTCTCATTTCTTTCTCGGCTTCCTGTCCCATGCTTACCCAGGTGTCGGTGTAAATCACGTCCGCGTCGTTTGCGGCTTCCACCGGGTCCTCCGTAAGAATGACCTTGCTGCCTGTTTTTTTGGCTGCGTGCTTTGCCTGCTCTATGATGGTGTCGTCACAGCCATAACCGGCCGGAGTGGCGACACAGATGTCCATGCCGGTCTTGGCACAGCCTTGGAGCAGGGAGTTCGCAACATTGTTGCCGTCACCCACATAGGCCATTTTGAGGCCCTGCAACCTGCCCTTCACTTCATAGACTGAAAACAGGTCAGCCAGTATCTGGCACGGATGCATCAGGTCAGTCAGGCCGTTTATTACCGGGATCATTCCGTATTTTGCCAGGTCTACAACATCGGTGTGCTTAAAGGTCCTGATCATGATTCCGCTGATATAGCGGGAAAGAACCTGCGCCGTATCGTAAATCGTTTCGCCGCGGCCGAGCTGGATGTCGCTGGAACTTAGAAACATGGGGTATCCGCCCAGCTGGTACATTCCGACTTCAAAAGACACTCTTGTCCTTGTGGATGATTTGGAAAAGATCATTCCGAGAGTTTTGCCTTTGAGCAAATGGTGCTCAACCCCTTTTCTTACATCGCTTTTTAATTTTGCAGCCAGTGTGAACAAGCTTTCTATTTCTTCCAGTGTGACCTCATTTAAATCAATTAGATGTTTCATATCCTTACTCCTCATCAATTTATTACGATTATAGAGATTTATCCTTTATGGATGGAGTACTCGTTTAGTGCATAGATATCGGCATTTTTGCTGCCGGCTTTGTATTCCAGGACCTCAAGGATTGCGTTTGTGGTATCGAGGGAGGTGATGCAGGTAGTATTGTACTCCATGGAGGTCCTTCGGATCGTATATCCGAGTCTGCCGGAAATACCGATCTTCGACGGTGTGCTGATCACAAGTGAAACGGTGTCTCCCTTGATATAATCCAGTATTGATGCTTCAGGCACATATTCGGTATGGATGTCTGCTTCTGCAAGGTATTTGTGCGTATCCTCGATAGCTAAAAGGTTAAAGCCCAATTTTTGCAGCCTTCCGGCAATTTTTATGCAGTCGTCCCTGTCAATTTCACCTGCTGCAATCAGAACGCTTCCTCCGGTTGGCATCGAGAGGCCTGATGCGGTTAAAGCCTTGAACAATGCCGCCAGATAGCTTTTGTCAACACCCATGACTTCGCCGGTAGACTTCATTTCAGGACCGAGGAAGGTGTCTACAGTGGCTAGTTTCGAGAACGAGAAGACAGGGGCCTTAACCGCTGTGAATTCCGTTTCCTCTGCCAGTCCAGGCTTGTAGCCGAGACCGTGCAGCGTTTCTCCCATGATAAGCTTCGTGGCGACATTCACCATCGGGATGCCTGTGATCTTGCTCATGATCGGGATTGTCCGGCTGGCACGGGGGTTTACTTCAATTACATAAACTTTTCCGCTGGGGTCTATGACAAACTGTATGTTGAACAGGCCTACTGTTTTCAATGCTTTGGCAAGCTTGACCGTGTATTCCGTAATAGTCTCCTTTACTTTGGCGGAAAGTGTATGTGGCGGGTAAACGGCTATGCTGTCGCCGGAATGCACGCCTGCTCTCTCTACATGCTCCATGATGCCTGGTATCAGAACTTCGCTGCCGTCGCAAATGCCGTCCACCTCGGCTTCTTTCCCATTGATATACTTGTCGATCAATACCGGATGCTTTGCTGAAAGGTCAACAGCCATCTTCATGTATTCTTCCAGTGAATCATCGTTATAAACGATTTCCATCGCTCTTCCGCCCAGTACGTAGGAGGGCCGGACGAGCACGGGGTAGCCTATCCTCTTTGCAATGACCTTGGCCTGCTTGACGGAAAAAGCCGTACTGCCTTCAGGAATTGGAATGTTAAGCTGTTCAAGAAGCTTCAGGAATTTATCCCTGTCTTCGGCAACATCAATGCTTTCAACGGTAGTGCCAAGGATTTTTACACCCTCTCTGTGAAGGGGTTCTGCAAGGTTGATCGCGGTCTGGCCTCCGAATTGCACGATGACGCCCATCGGCTTTTCCTTATGGATGATATCCAGTACGCATTCCTTGGTCAGAGGCTCGAAATAAAGTTTGTCTGAGGTATCGAAATCCGTGCTGACGGTTTCCGGATTGTTATTTATAATAATGGATTCAATGTCCAGCTCTTTCAACGTTCTTACGGAGTGGACACTGCAGTAGTCGAATTCAATGCCCTGCCCGATCCTTATGGGGCCGGAGCCTATTACAAGCACCTTCTTGTTGTTGGAGACGATGACATCGTCTTTTTCTTCATAGGTGGAGTAGTAATAGGGGGTTACGGCTTCAAACTCGCCTGCACAGGTATCAACAATTTTGTACACCGGCTTGATCGGGTATTTTTCCCGGAGTTCGAGCACCGTGTCCAGCGGGACATTGACCAGATTGGCGATGTAGGAATCACCGAAACCTATTTTCTTCGCACGGATATAGAGATCATAATCCAGCCAGGCAATGCCTGCATTAGTGACTTCTTCCGCAAGCAGCACGATATTTTGCAGCTTGTGGATGAAGAAGCGGTCCACCTTGGTTAATTCAACGATCTCCTCCACAGTGATTCCCTTCTGAAGTGCCTTGAAAATGGCGAAGATCCGTTCATCTCTCGGCGATTTCAAGACTTCAAGCAATTCGTCGATGGTCTTATTGTCGAATAATTTGAGCCCGAGCTGATAATTCAGCTTGATATCAAGTGAGTCGATCGCCTTCAGTAGGGACTCTTCAAAGGTCCTGCCAATGGCCATGACTTCTCCGGTTGCTTTCATCTGCGTGCCAAGTGACCTGTCGGCGCTGGTGAACTTATCGAAAGGCCAGCGTGGAACCTTGGTCACGATATAGTCCAGTGACGGTTCGAAGCAGGCAAAGGTATTCTGCGTGACGGAGTTTTTGATCTCATCCAGATTCAGGCCGATGGCGATCTTTGCTGCGACACGGGCGATCGGATAGCCCGTGGCCTTTGAAGCAAGCGCACTGGAACGGCTGACTCTCGGATTGACTTCGATGACTACATATTCGAAGCTGTAGGGATTAAGTGCAAATTGAATATTGCAGCCGCCTTTGATTTCAAGTGCCCTGATGATTTTAATCGAAGCGGTGCGCAGCATCTGGTATTCAATATCGGAGAGCGTCTGGCTCGGTGCGACGACAATGCTGTCACCTGTATGAACGCCAACGGGATCGAAATTTTCCATGTTGCATATGATGATGCAGTTGTCGGCGCCATCACGCATGACCTCGTACTCTACTTCCTTCCAGCCGGCCACACTCTGCTCGATCAACACCTGATTAATGAGGCTGAGTTTCAGACCCTTGCCGCAGATATATTTGAAATCTTCCATATTATCCGCTATTCCGCCGCCGGATCCGCCAAGGGTATATGCAGGTCGGATGATAATGGGGAAGCCCACCCTTTCGACGAATGCCACAGCATCCTCAAGGGTTGTGACAATGGTGCTGTGCGGGACTTTTTCATTGATTTCCTGCATTGTATTTTTGAAAAGCTCACGATCTTCAGCCTTTTTTATTGAATGCAGCGATGTGCCAAGCAATTCGATGTCCAACCGGTCAAGAATGCCGTCGTCGGCCAGCTGCACAGCCATGTTCAGGCCGGTCTGTCCGCCAAGGGATGCAAGGATGCCATCAGGCTTTTCACGTTCGATGATCCGTTTGACAAAATTGAGAGTGATGGGTTCTATATAAATTTTATCTGCTGTTTCACTGTCAGTCATGATGGTAGCAGGATTGCTGTTGACAAGGACGACTTCTATTCCCTCTTCCTTCAGTGATTTACAGGCCTGTGTGCCGGAATAGTCGAATTCGGCGGCCTGCCCGATAATGATCGGTCCTGACCCGATGACGAGTACTTTTTTTATATCATTCCTTTTAGGCATACATTCCTCCATGAGATTCTTTGATTTAGGCCATTACGGCGAATTTGCCAACAAATTGCGCCATTACGGCGAATTTGCCAACAAATTGCGCCAGTTGCGGAACAAATCCGGCTTGCTGCCGTTAGCTACTTTTGCTGCATCAATCTGACAAAGTTGTCGAACAAATAGGCCGAATCCTGCGGGCCGGGAGAAGCTTCCGGATGATACTGCACGCTGAATACCGGCAGATGTTTGTGCCTGAAGCCTTCGACCGTATTGTCATTGACATTCATATGTGTAATCTCGATATCGTTGCTAAAATCCTTCTCCAAAGCGTAGTTGTGGTTCTGGGAGGTGATATAGCATCTGCCGGTGATGAAATCCTTCACAGGATGATTGCCGCCATGATGCCCGAATTTCAGTTTGTAAGTGTTCCCGCCCAGTGCCAGGCCGAGGAGTTGGTGTCCTAGACATATGCCGAACAATGGTTTTTTGCCTATCAACTGTTGCAGCAGCAGCTTTGCCTCCGGTAAATCTTTCGGGTCGCCGGGGCCGTTTGAAACAAGGATACCGTCCGGGTTGTACGACAGGACTTCGTCATATGTCGATGAGGCGGGCAGCACGTATATATCGCAGTTGCGTTTTTCAAGCGACTTGATAATATTGTACTTCACACCGAAATCCAGCAGAACTACTTTTTTACCGCTGCCCGGTTTGTGAAGCGGCTCCTTCGTCGTCACCTCCATTACGAGGTTCCGGGGTTCCTGTTTCTTTGCATTCAGCTTTTCCAGCAAAATATCGATATTGCCGCATTCTGTGGAAATGATGCCGAACATGCTTCCATGGCTCCGGATGTGTTGAGTCAGCGCGCGGGTGTCGATACCCTTGATGCCGATGATATGATTGAGCTTGAAATATTCATCGGTTCCTATTGTATTGCGCCAGTTGTTCGGTACATCGCACAATTCTTTTACAATAAAGCCCTGGACATGGGTCTTGTAAGATTCGCTGTCCTCGGAATTAAAGCCGTAATTGCCTATGAGCGGGTAGGTCATTGTGACAATCTGCCCGTTATAGGAGGGATCGGTGGATATCTCCTGATATCCGGTCATACATGTATTAAAAACTACTTCACCAGTGGCCTCGCCATTTTGACCAAAGCCCTGACCGGGGAAATATGTCCCGTCTTCCAGAACCAGAACTGATTTCATGATACCTGCTCCTTGCCGATGAGTTATTTTATTTCACTTTTTTTAATTTTTACTTACCGTCAGCCATCCCGCGGACTTCTTATCCGTCCGCTGCAGTCGGGTATGACTCGCCTTTGCTACTGTATACCATGTAAAAAGGATTTGTGATTGCCAGTTTTTCACCTGTATTACATAGGGTGCTTTGTTGAAAAAAATATTAATTCTTCATATCAAAATATTTTTTTCAACACAAATTAATTCACAGTGCCGCCAGTACCTCTTCAAACGCTGTCAGGAATGCATCGGCATCCTCTTTTTTGAGGATGAGAGGGGGAACAAGCCTGATTACGCTTGCACCTACATTGCCGACCAGGAAACCCTTTTTGAAAAGGTTGTCCTTGATTTCCTGTGCTTTGTCTTCGGAGAGCTGTATTCCCAACATAAGACCAAGACCGCGAATTTCAGATATCAGTGTATTCTTTTCAGAGAGTTTCTTCAACCTTTCAAACAGGTAATTCCCTATCTCCGCCGCATTTCCCACCAGATTTTCGCTGAGGATCGTCTGCATGACTGCAAGACCGGCTGAACAAGCCAGAGGGTTACCTCCGAAGGTAGAGCCGTGGTCGCCGGGTTCAAAGGCAGCCGCCACCTTTTCCTTCGCACAAAGCGCACCTATCGGTACGCCGCCGGCCAATGCCTTGGCCAGAGTGAAAATGTCAGGCTCGACACCATAATGCTCGTATCCGAACATTTTACCCGTTCTGCCAATACCGGTCTGTATCTCGTCGAATATCAGCAGCAGACCTTTCTCGTCGCAAAGTTTCCTGACAGCCTTTATGTATTGTACCTCTGCAGGATTAACGCCGCTTTCTCCCTGCACCGGTTCCAGCATGACTGCACATGTTTCAGGATCGATTGCAGCTTTCAATGCATCCAGATCATTCAAAGGAACATGCTTGAAGCCGGGCATCAGCGGAGTATAGGGCTTCTGGAATTTTTCCTGTCCTGTTGCCGCTATTGTGGTGAGGGTTCTGCCGTGAAATGATTTTTTCAGGGTGATGATACCGTATCTGTCTGGCATGCCGTTCTTTCTGAAATAGATCTTTGCCAGCTTGATTGCACCTTCATTGGCTTCCGCACCGCTATTTCCAAAAAAGACACGGTCGGCACAGGAATTCTCCACAAGAAGCCTGGCAAGCTTCGCCTGGGATTCAATATAATAAAGGCTGGAACAGTGGATCAGTTTTTCAGCCTGTGTTCTGATTGCTTCAACAAGTGCCGGATGACCATGACCCAGTGCATTTACCGCTATTCCGGCAAGAAAATCATAGTATTGCCTGCCCTCGGTGTCATATAATCTGATACCCTTTCCATACTCAAAACATACCGGTGTTCTTTTCCCAAAGGTGTTCATATAGTATTTGGAGTCCATCTCCATAATTTCATTCAGTTTCATATAAACAACTCCTTTTTGTAAATTGGCATATAAAAAGCCGCCAAAATATAATATTCATAATTATACATTGCAATGCATAAAAATGCAATATTTAAATGACGTATTCATTTTACTATTTTTTCTGATTCTGTGAAATATAATTGAAGTAAATATCGGACACTTCTTTTTCAATCTGCGAGAAATATTCAGATAAGAGTTTATTATTGTCACTGTTGCATTCGATAAACTGCACAGCATGGTCAATCTCCGCGATTGTTGAGACTTTTCGCCTTACGACTTTGCCTGTTAACTTGACCGTCGTGTTATTTGGAAGCTTGAGGGACATCTCAATCTGCTCATTGTACTCGAAGCTGTGTTCGCAGACAAATGCCGCGCCGCTGTATGAAAGATCCGTAACGGTACAAAGATAGACCTCGTCATCCCAAACCGGTTTTAGGGCTGCTTCCAGCCGGACATCGTAACGTGGGAAGAGCCTGTTGTTTATTATCTCTTCCGCAGTTTCCACCCTGATCGTGACAAATCCCACAGAACTTTTGCTGACATCGAGGATTCTGCCGCTGTAGTAATAGAAAAAATTGTCGTTTGAATACTTGACCAGTACCGGGCATTCGGGTTTGACGATCCCTTTCATGAACTTCTCGATGTATGCGACACGAATGGTGGTGCTGTCGATACTGTAGATGATATTGCCGTGCCAGGGTGTATCCGTACCGAGCTTGATGCCTATCATCATACCTTCCTTAAGTACTGCGGTAAATGCTTCAGTCTTCAGAACAAACACCTCCATATAACGTCCGGTAAAATTTAGGGGAGTCGAGTTACCGTATAATATATCGGTTAATTTTTACCAGCGGTTAACAAAGTAAATCATATAATGTTTTAAATAATGTTTTTGCCAGGGAATTTGCGGAGTATTTGCTTTGATACATTTGCTTGCCAGTAGCTTCAGCTATGGAGTAACAGAATATTTAGCCGTTTCCATCCTTCTTACGGCGGTGGTCTGGAAATTCAGCTTTAAAATTACCTGGAAGAATATCATAAAGGGCTCATCATAAAACAAGCCTGAACTGCTGTATTTACAGAAGTTCAGGCTTTAGTCCCCGTTATGCCCCTTTGTGTCCTGTGAAAAAAATTACTTATATGCCTGTGTCATAATGTGGATGGTATCAGTGACATTCAATTTATAAGGATCCACCGTGTACAGACCGCCCATCGCTGAATGTGCGTTGTCGGCGAGCACCGGAATTTCCTCTTTCTTTATACCGTAATCGGACATCTTGATATTTCTTACTCCGCAATCTTGCTGGAGTTTCACCAATGCTTTTACAAATGCCATAGCCCGATCCTTCACCGGAAGGGCATCGGTGTCGACACCCATGGCTTTAGCCATCTCTGCGAACCTTTCAGGAACCTTGCCGGCAAAGAAGGTGAAGTAGGCTTCCGACAACATAATCAGACCTGCGCCGTGCGGAAGTTCGGGATGCCAGGCGCTGAGCGCATGTTCCATGGAATGCTCCGACGTACAGCTGGAGGTGGATTCTACCATGCCTGCAAGTGTATTTGCCAGTGCTGTCTGCGTCCTGGCATCCAAATTGTTGCCGTCCTTAACGCATGTGGGCAGATATTTTGCAAGCAGCTCTATGCTTTTCAATGCCAATAGATCGCTGACCGGAGTTGCAACTGTTGCGATATAGCCTTCCGCCGAGTGGAAAAGTGCATCGAAGCCCTGATAGGCTGTCAGATTCGCAGGTACCGAGAGCATAAGCTCCGGGTCGACTACCGAGAGGACAGGAAAGGTATAAGCATTGCCAAAACCTATCTTTTCATTGGTCTCTTCATTAGTCACGACAGTCCATGGATCGGCTTCCGTACCTGTACCCGCAGTTGTTGTCACGGCTACAATCGGAAGTGCACCGTTTTCAACGGGTTTGCCCTTTCCTGAACCGCCGCCGATATAATCCCAGTAATCCCCGGGGTTCTTTGCCATTACAGCAATGCTTTTTGCCGCATCAATACTGCTGCCTCCGCCCAGACCTATGACGAAATCGCAGCCTTCCTCACGGGCAAGCTTTGAAGCCTCCATGATATGCGACTTGATTGGGTTTGGCAGTATTTTATCATAAACGGTATATTTTATATTCTTGTCTTGCAAGATCTTTGTCAGGCGATCCAGGTAGCCGTATCTTTTCATGGAACTGCCCTGGCCGATGACAATCAGCGCCTTTTCACCCGGAAGCTTCTCGCTTGCAAGTTCATTCAGTTTTCCTGCACCAAACAGTATTTTAGACGGCATGTAATAATTGAAACTCATTTAATAACCTCCTCCAAAATAATATTCTAATTTTCCAATTGTCGTTTCTTTTTATGCGTTAAAGCAGTTCATTACTATGGTAGAGGATCTTTTCATTCATGATCATGGTGCCGATGCCTTTATAGGTGAATATCTCAAGCAATATGCTGTGCGGGATCCTGCCGTCTATGATATGGGTCCTTCCGACTCCGCCGTCAAGCGCCTCCAGACATCCGAGGACTTTCGGGATCATCCCGCCGTTGATGATCTTTCGTTCAATCAGGTCATGGACTTCCGCAGCAGTCAGCGCATACAAAACATCGGGGCTGTCTTTTGACATTTTAACGCCTTCCACATCTGTCAGCAGCATGAGCTTTTCTGCTTTCAGCGCAATCGCTACTTCGCCTGCCACAGTGTCTGCGTTAATGTTGTAGCTGCGTCCGTCGCTGCCTACGCCAATAGGTGCTATGACCGGTATGTATTCATCACTTGCAATCAAATCAAGTACTTTGGAATTGATGTGCGTGATCTTTCCCACATATCCTATATCTGTTTCGTTACCGTCCACAACGGTCCTGTACTGTTCGCACTCGATCAGCTTGCCGTCTATTCCGCATAGTCCTATTGCCTTTCCACCCTTCTGGTTTAACAGCGATACGATTTCCTTGTTTGTCTTTCCTACCAGGACCATCTGAGCCACTTCCATCGTTCCGGCATCTGTTACCCTCAGCCCATTGATGAACTCACTTTTAATATCAAGCCTGCCCAGCAGACTGTTTATATCCGGCCCTCCGCCATGTACGACTACCGGTTTCATCCCGATATACTTGAGCAGGGTGATGTCTTCCATGACGGAATTCTTCAGTTCTTCGTTTATCATGGCGTTCCCGCCGTATTTTATAACCACGGTCTTGCCGTGAAGCTTCTGAATATAGGGCAGTGCCTCTATAAGAATCTCTGCCCTTTTAATAAGTGTCTCCATAGTAAACCTCCAAAATTTATTAAATTGCTTGGGTGCTTCGCGTCAAAGGGTCATGCCCCGAACTTCAACGCAACGCTCCCTGTTGATGCGTCCCCTTGAATTATATCCCTGTTGCTTCGTCTAAGCCAAGCATAAGATTCATGCATTGTACTGCTGCGCCCGACGCGCCCTTGCCCAGATTGTCAAGTCTGGATGTCAGCAGAATGTGTTCTTCGTTGCCGCCCACGTATATTTCCAGCATATTCGTACCGTTGCAGCCTGTTGCGCCGAGAAAACCGTTTACCAGGTTGCCTTCGGAGCCAAAGGGAAATACCTTTACAAACTGTTGACCCGCATAAAAATCCATCAGAAATTCACATACGGAGGAAGCGCTGTTCCTGTTGGAAAGAAGCCTGGAATAGAGAGGGACGGCAACGGTCATTCCTTTATAATAGGCAGCGATAATCGGCGAAAATAACGGAGGATGTGCAAGATCGCTGATCTTCTGCATTTCGGGTATATGCTTGTGCTTTAGTCCCATGGCATAGAACCTTGGACTCCTCATACTATCTTCCAGGGGCTCGCCTGTCTCGTACTGTGCAATCATTTTTTTTCCTGCGCCGCTGTATCCGGATATCGCATGGCAGGTCACAGGGTAATCGCGGGGAACGATGCCTTCCTTTACCAAAGGGTGCATCAGAATATTGAAGCCGGTTGCGTAGCAGCCCGGTACGGAAACTCTCTTTGAGGTACGTATCTTTTCTTTGTGTAACGGACTCAATTCAGGCAGGCCGTATGCCCATGCATCATTGGTACGGTGCGCCGTGCTGGCGTCGATGATACGCGTCCTGTCGTTATCCACGAGCGATACCGATTCCCTCGCAGCGTCGTCCGGCAGGCATAGAAATACGATATCCGCTTCATTGAGAAGCTTTTTCCTTTCTTCCAGATCCTTTCTTTTGTCAGGATCTATTTTAAGGATTTCCAGGTCTCTCCTATTCTGCAGCCGCTCATTGATTTGCAGACCGGTGGTTCCTTCCTGGCCATCGACAAAAATCTTGTATGCCATTCCATACTCCTTTCCTGCCAACTATCAATATATAATTGCTATCAGGCAGTTCAAATCTATTCTATCACAAATTAAATATTTATAATTATACAATACTATGTATAAAGATGCAATAATCATAGATAGTATCCGTAAATAATTTGTGTTATAATTCAAATGTCAAAATCGAAAATAATGAAGGAAAACAGAATAATATGAAGATTGTACTTGCTCCGGTAGGGACGGACGGGGACATAAGACCGATGATTGCTTTGGGGAAATCATTACAGCGCAGGGGGCATGAAATCGTATTTTGTGCTCCGCCCAATAACGAGCAATTGGTTGCCGGTTTTGGCCTGGCTTTCCATTCTCTTGGCATGGATATGAAAAATGTATTAACGGAAAATAAAAAAGAATTCAGCGGGCACCCATTAAAAGGTTTTAAAAAAATAAGAGCTCTGTCGGAAGAAACGATCAAATTGCAAATGGCCGATCTGTTAAATAGCTGTATAGACG